>PBIP01000011.1 GCA_002720895.1 Pelagibacteraceae bacterium | reverse complement strand
TGTAGAAAAAAATTTATTTTTTTTTCAATATTAAATCCCATTTATTAAATATTTTTTTTGAGTCAGCTAAGAGTCTTATTTTTTTTAAACTTTCTGTTATTATCTTTTTTTGTAGTTTCTCATTTAAAGCTAATTTAACCATTGTATTAGATAGTTCATTAATATCTCCAGATTTCACAACTAAAGATGAAATTTTATCTTTAACATAATATAAAGCACCAGTGCAATTATTATTGATTATTGTTGGAAGCCCCATTGATATTGCTTCTAGAAATACATTAGGTGTTCCTTCGAATCGTGATGATAATACAAACAACCTAGATCTTCTATACCAATTTTTAGGGTTAACAAATCCTTTAAAAAAAACATTATTATTAATTTTTAATTTTTTAACCTTATACTCAAGTTGTTTTCTTTCAGGCCCCTCTCCTAAAATAACAAGTTTCCATCCTTTAATATATAATTTACTAAAATAAAAAGCCTCTATTAAAACATCAAAACCTTTTTGATAATGCAATCTTCCAATAGCTAAAATTATTTTTCTTTTTTTTAGATTGCTCCCTTTTTTTTTAAAAAAAATATGATTTTGTATAAAAAAAATTTTTCTTTTTGAAATAAATTTTTGAAGATATTTGCAAGATTTTAATGAGTTAGCGGTAATTATATCAGCAAATCTATAAAAAATTTTTCTCAGAATTCTCCAAGCTTTTGGAATTTTTTGAAATTCTATATCGTTTCTTTCACAAACTATTACTTTATTTTTTAAACCAATATTAGCAATTATAGTTAATATATTAGTTGTAGAAATAAAGCTAACTATATGATTATTTTGACTTTTTTTAAAAATTTTTCTTAATTGATAAATTCTACTTAAGTTATTAAATATAGATTGAAAAAAATTATTAGAATTGTTTTTTAGATTTAAATTTATAAAATTCTTTTTTTTAACTAAGTTCACAGTATCAGTATTCTTATCAAAAGTAATAAACTTCAAGTCATGCCCTCTTTTTTTCCAATAATTAAAAAGATCAATTATATTTTTCTGAGTGCCTCCTTTTTCAATACTTGAAATTACTAAAATAATTTTTTTTTTCATCGATTTTTAGGGCTTAATACGATTGTTCTTAAGCCTCCAATTTTGCATATCAATTCTAAAGCATCTTCTTTTTTTAAATTTATATATATATTTCGATATACATCATCTGTGGAAATATTTTGTATAATTGGTTTATAACCTAATCTTTCAACTTTTAATGATCCTTCTTCATAAGAAGAAGAGGCATATTTAACAAAATATCCTTTACTAAAAAGTTTGTTTAATATTGTTCTCATATTTTTATATTTTGTTCTGTGTGTTTCAAAACAAATAATTGGGTATTGTTTTAATTTTAAATTAGTTAAATCTTCTAAAACCTTTTCTTCATATCCTTCTATATCCATTCTAATAAAATCAGGACAAAATTTCTTTTTTATCAGTTCCTTTAAACTAATAACTTTTATTTTAATTTTCTTTTTATTTTCATAGTTTCCATTATCCGTTATATGACCAAGATTTGAATGTTCAGATAATAAAAAATCTTTACTCTCACTAGTGTTTGATAAACCAACCTGCATAGTTTTGGTTATATTATTTTTATTTAATTTGAGATTCATATTTAATAATTTCATGTTACTTGGGACAGGTTCTAACGCAATAATTTCACCTTTTTCTCCAAGTATCAAAGACTCCATTAGAACGTAATATCCAATATTAGCCCCTATATCAAATATCCTCATTTTTTTTTTTAATACTTTTTCTAATATTATTTTATGATCTATTTCTCTCTTTCCGAATAACAACAATGTTCTTGATATCCCTTTATCTTTTGGATCTAAGTACATTTTATAAGTAAAAATTTTTTTTTTAATATATTCTGATGATGAAAAGATATTAAATAATTTAATAAAGAAAAAATTTTTTATAGCAAAAAGAGTTGTAACAACGCCCTTAAATTTAAGAGTAAGAAAAAAATTTTTTAATAATTTCATATTTTTAATTAATAAGAGATTTTTTCCATGATTGATAAATAAGTATAGGCCATAACTGATATTGCCAATTTCTTACTCCATTAATATGTTCATTCCATTTTTCTATTACTTTTTTTGAGTCTATATTATTTTCTTCAAGTTCTTTTTTTTGAAGAAGGTTGCTAGCCCATTCTTTTAAAGAACCTTTCAACCATTCTTCAAGAGGAATTGAAAAACCCATTTTTGGTCTTTCAATAAGGTTTTTAGGAATATACTTATATAAAATATTTTTTAATATTCTTTTTGATCCGTTATTAAATTGTTTGTTTGACCATATTAACTCTACTAGTTCCTTTTCAAGGTATGGAACTCTTACCTCAAGTCCATATGCCATGCTTGCTCTATCTACTTTAGTAAGAATATCATCGGGTAAATAATTTTTAGTATCAATTAATTGCATCTGTTCTGAAATATTTAAACTAGAATATTTTTCAAATGAAAAAGATTTGCTGATCTTAAAGTTTACATTTAATGGTATATCCTTTTTTTGCCATTGAGATATTAGATATGGATATACTTGATTAAAATTTTTTAATTGTATTACATCTGATAATTTATATATTTTATCTCCTGGAAATGGATATTTTTTTAAAAAAGGTATTTTTAATATTATTTTTTCCCACTGCTTTGGTGAAAATATTTTAAAAGATTTGCCTATGGTTCCTCTTACAAAATGTGGGAGATTATAGAATAGTTTGATTTTTTTTGCCCATATATATCTATTATATCCGCTAAAAAGTTCATCTCCCCCATCTCCTGATAATGCAACTTTAACTTTTTCTTTTGTTAATTTTGATAATAATATTGTGGGTAATTGCGATGAATCGGCAAAAGGTTCATCATAAATTTCGTTAAGTTTAGGAACTAAATCAATAAGATTTTTATTATTAAACATAGCATTGTGATGATTTGTTCCAATATGCTTTGCAATCTTACTTGCATATACCGATTCATCTAAATTTTTATTTTCAAATCCAATATTAAATGTATTTATTTTTTTTGTAGAATTTTTTTGCATCAACAATGTAATTAAAGAACTATCGACACCTCCAGATAAAAAACTTCCTATAGGCACGTCGGAAATCATATGTTTTTTAACAGACTCATTTAGAGTGTATTCAATTTTATTTTCAAAACTCAAAATTTCTTTTTTATCGGAATTACACTTTGCTATTTTATCTAAACTCCAATAACATTTTTGTTTGATTTTACCATTTTTAGAGAATATTAAATAATGACCAGGTAGTACCTGCGCTGTATTATCAAAAATACTTTGGTTTGAAGGAATATAACCTAATCTAAAAAAAGAAGCTAATGCATTAATTGAAATTTTATTATCCCAATTAGGGTGTTTTAAAAAACTTTTTGTTTGTGATCCAAAAAAGAATATTTTATTTGAAAATGAATAATATAAGGGTTTGATACCTAATCTGTCTCTTGCTAAATAAAGTGTTTTTTTTTTTTTATCCCATATAACAAATGAAAACATTCCAGAAATCTTTGATAATGCTTTTTTAATACCCCATTTTGATATTGCCTCAATTAAAACTTCAGTATCTGAATTACCTATGAACTTAATATTTTCATTTGATAGATCTTTTTTTAAATCTGAAAAATTATAGATTTCACCATTAAAGATAATTGTTAATCTTTTATTATGGCTAATCATGGGTTGTTTACCTAAATGAGATAAATCTATAATTGATAGCCTTCTGTGACCAAAAAAAATATTATTTTTTTTATCAGACCAAATACCTTTATCATCTGGACCTCTGCTTTTAAGAGTATCAGTCATTTTCTCTATTACTTTTTTTGAGTCATAAGGCTTGTTATTTTGCCTTATGTCAATAAAACCAGTGACACCGCACATTTTATTTTTTTAAAATTTTTATAAGATAATCCTTGTAAGGACCGTTTGAAATCTTGTCTTTTAATTTGTTTAATTGAACTTTATTAATCCAATCATTATTGAATGCTATCTCTTCTAAACACGCAACCTTTAAACCTTGTCTTTTTTCAATAGTTCCAATAAAGTTATTTGCTGATAATAACGAGTCAGGTGTTCCAGTATCGAGCCATGCAAATCCCCTGCCAAAAGATTCGACATGTAGTTTTTTGCTCTTTAAATATATTTTATTTAAATCAGTTATTTCTAATTCTCCCCTTTTTGATGGTTTCAAAGATTTAGCTATACTTACAACATTTTTATCGTAAAAATAAAGACCTGTTACCGCAAGATTAGATTTAGGTTTTTTTGGTTTTTCCACAATTCTTTTAGCTAGATTATTTTCATCAAGTTCTACCACTCCATATCGTTCAGGATCGTGGACAGGATATGAAAAAACAGTAGCTCCTTCATTTCTATATTTTGCTTTTTGTAATTTTCCTCTAAAGTTTTCACCATAAAAAATATTATCGCCTAAAATTAATACACAATTAGAATCACCTATGAATTTTTCTCCAATTATAAAAGCATCTGCTATGCCTTTGGGTTTTTTTTGAACTGCATAAGATATTTTCATTCCAAAATTTCTTCCATCGCCTAAAAGAGCTTTAAAGGATTTTACATCTTCTTTTTTTGTTATGATTAAGATATCTTTAATTTGAGCTAGCATTAAAACAGATAAAGGGTAATAAACCATAGGTTTATCGTAAATAGCTAATAGTTGTTTATTTACAGCATATGTTATTGGAAACAATCTAGATGCCCTTCCTGCCGCTAATATTATTCCTTTAGTTTTATTCATTTATTAGTTCCCAGTCTTTCTCCTTTATATTTAAATTTTCTAATAGACTTCCACCAATCACTATTCTCTAAATACCATTTTATGGTGAATTCCAGTCCTTTATCTAATTTAATTTTGGGGTTCCATTTAATTTTTTTAAAAATTTTTTTAGAGTTTAATGAATATCTTAAATCATGCCCCGGTCTATCTTTTACATAATATATAAGAGACTCATATTTTTTTTTATTATTTCTTGGCTTTATTTTATCCAATTTACTACAAATAGATTTAACTAATTGAATATTAGTTAATTCTTCTTTTCCACCAATATTATAGACATCTCCTATTTTACCTTTAAAGGAAATATTTTTTATAGCATCAATGCTATCATTTATATAAAGCCAATTTCTTACATTTTTTCCACTTCCATATACTGGCAATTTTTTTTCCTCTAATGCTCTTAATATTATAAGTGGTATTAATTTCTCTGGAAACTGATAAGGCCCATAATTATTTGAAGGTCTTAAAATCATACATGGAAAATTATAAGTATGAAAATATGAATAAATCAAATGGTCTGCTGATGCTTTAGATGCAGAATAAGGAGAACTAGGATTAATTAGAGATAACTCGTTTGATTTTCCAGTATTTACCGAACCATAAACTTCATCAGTGGAAATTTGTATAAATCTAAAATTCTTTTTATTTTTTATTTTTTTCCAATATTTTAGTGAACTATTTAATAAACTATAAACTCCTAAGATATTGGTATCAACAAATGTGCTAGGATTGTCAATTGATCTATCAACATGTGTTTCTGCGGCAAAATTAATAATTAAGTTAGGCTTAAATTTATTAATAATTAAATCCATTTTTTTTTTATTTCCTATATCTTCTTTTATAAATTTATAATTTATATTTTTTTCAAATTCGGATAAATTTTTCTTAGAGGCAGCATAAGTTAATAAATCTAAATTAATTACATTGTTATTGCTTTTAATTATTGATCTAACATAATGAGATCCAATAAATCCTGCTCCACCGCAAATTAAAATATTATTTCGCATTTTTCTAATTTTTTACTAGCTTTATAAATCTTTCTGTGAATAATTCTTTTGAATGATCACCGACAGTAAATTTTTCATATAAATTTTGTCCATTAACCGCAAATTGCTTTAAATTTTGATATTTATCTAAAGCGAAATTAATTTGATATTCTAAATTAGAAAGATCCCATTTAAAAGGTAAATAAGTTGGTCCTGATGTGCTATTATTTTTTGGTAAGTACCAATTTGGCCAAGTATCAAAGCTGCTCATATCAGGTTTTATTAATATTCCATTATTGATAAATGTTTCAAAATCTCTAGGGCATAGCTCTCCCCAACCAAATGGTGAAATGACGCATTTAGACTGTTCCATTTCATCTAAATATTTAAAACGAGATAATTTTTTTATATTTGTATACTTATTTAATATTGATGAGATTTTCTTTCTTTGAAATTCAACAGTCTCACGCTCGTATTTTATTCCTATTCTACAAGATAAATTATGTTCTTTTTTATCTTCTTTATAATATCTTTTGGTATTACTTATAAAGAATCTAGATTTAAAAATAGAAAATAATTTTTGTTTAATATGTGAATATAATCCATGATCACATAAACCCATGTTCCAACAAACCTTTATTTTTTTTAGTAATTTTTTATCAGTAACTGGTTGACTATACTGTTCATTTTTGTCTTTAATTTTAAATTTTTTATTATAAAAGTTAGTAAACAAACGACCACCATAATGTGGTTTCATATAAGTTTCTTTTTTTTTTAATATTTGACCTTTCCAATATATGTCTACTACAGGTAGAAATTCTACTTTTATTTGTCCGCTATTATCAGCTGTATCAGCAAAAATTATTTTATTATTTTTTGTTTTTTTTTTATTTATTTTATCAATAAACTCACTTAAATTTTTTTGCTTACCACAGAATCTACTATCAATTATTAAAATATCGGAATCAAATAATTTTTCTTTATATGAATAAAAAAAATTTATATTCACCCCTTTATCTTTTATAAAATTTAATGATTTAAATATAGGAAAAGCAAAACTATAAGTACAATGATCATTAAAGAAATTATCATTTAAAAGTATATTAATTTTCATTATAAAATTTTAAATTTTTTTAATATATTTTGCTTTTATTAGCTTTTTAACAGGAATAAGCATATCCGATAATAATATTTTTCTTTTATTTGATATATCTAAAAGTGTATTTTCTCCATCACACAAATTAAGAATTTCTAAAATTATTTTTGTCTCATTGTTTAATCTCTTGCTTATATTTAAACGATTTATGTCCATGGTTTTAGGATAAAGTGATATTTTGCTTTTTGAAAGTTTGGGAGTTCCTTTTAATATTTTAGCAATGTATTTATCATTAAAAAATGAAGGAATTTTATTTATCTTTTTCACTAAAGCATAATAAGATTTAATCATTTTTAACATCACATCAAAAGAAATTAATTTTTTATTATCCAAACTTGTATGATACTGGTTATAAGTTGCATACATTTGCCTCATTAATAAACCAATAGGTAAATTAAATCCCGGCGATGAATACTGCCTTTCATCGCTACCTCCTGCAAAAAAATTTATTATTTCATGCTTGTCTTTTTGATTATTTAAAAATTCTAATACAACTCTATCAGATAAAGTTTTACCATTTCTTGTTTTTTTATAATAATATTTTTTTCCAAATCCTACACAATTAATTACATATCCTGCTACTATATTTTTTTTTAGTTTTTCCCCAAATCTCTTTAAAAAAGCTACAGATCCTATATTTTCTGGACAAAATAAAAATTTTATTGAATATTCTAGATTTTTAATTTTTTTTAAATAGTTATATAGAAATGCTGTTACTAGTGGCCCAGATAGTTCATTATGTGCCATTGATGGATGGCAAAGATAGGTAGAAAAAAAAATTTCCTTTTTAGATTTACCTTTTAATTCTGCAATTCCTAATGTTAATTTTCCTGGTTTCAAAGTGGAATTAATAATTGCTTTATATTTACCTTTTTTTAATTTTTTATATTGATTATACGAAATACAAAAACCCCAATCTTTTTTATAATATGAGGTAACATAAGGTATTGCATTTGGAATTCGCTTAATTGTATGTAATTTTTTTTTTAATTGATTTAAATTTAAATACTTATTTATAGGAATTGAATAACCTACTAAATGTAAATTATTTTTACTAAAATCCAGGATTCTTTTACCATCTGGATCAATTACATATGCTTCATTTACATTCCACTCTGATGGAATATCCCAATCAAAACATTTTTCACCAGTTTTATAGTTAAATTTCTTTAATGGAATAATTTCTGATATAATATCCAAACTTTTTTGATAACCTTTTCCTGTAATACTTCTTGGAATAGGAAATAAACGATCAAAATACTTTTCTATATTTTTTTTATTAACTTTCATTTATTTGACTTTTTTTTTAACTCATTAAATATTAAATTATAAACTTTTTTAAGAGGATCTTTTTCAAAAAAAAGTTTTAAATTTTTTTTCATGTTATTTCTTAAATTTTTTTCAAATATTAACTCTTGTAAAACAAGATTTAATTTATTTATTTTACTTTTTGTGAAAAATCCTAAATTTTTACAACCTTTGCTTTTTTCTAGATAGTTCATAGTTTCAATTTCTTTTTTTTCTTTAGTTATTAAAATTGTGGGAATATTTAAGTAAGCTAATTCACAAGAAATTATTCCTCCAGAGCTAATAGCTAAATCCATATTATTCATAACTTTTGCTAAATTCTTTTTTTTATAAATTGGGATTATTTTTTTTGGATATTTTTTAGCTAAATTAAAAATTTTATCCTTTTGTTTACTTGCTTGTCCAACAAGAACAAAAATCTTGCAAAATTTGAGTTCTTTTAGAAAAAAGTTTATTTTTTTAAGAAGATTTAATAATAAATTATTTGAGTTTGATCCGCCTTGAGCTAAAAAAATTTTTATTTCTTTATTTTTTTTTACTTTCTTTTTTTCTTTTATAAAATCTTCGCTAATAATTTGCAAATTAGGACCGTAAAACCCTCTTTTATATTGAGGTAAATACAAAGGATTAAATGATATATCTGATATACCTCTGGAATTTATATGGTCAATTGTTACTAGAAGATTAGTTCTTTTTTTTAAATTATTTAATTCTTTTTTACTAAGATCTAACTTATCTACAATAATTATATCCCATAAATTTTCAGAATTTATATTTAGTAAAAAATTGCATTTAAAATTTTTAAAATTTTTAAGAAAGAAATTTTTATCCTTTATAGAGTCTAATAAAAAAAAAATTTTTGAGTTTTTTCTTTTTTTAATATAATTTGCTAGAGCTACTGATCTATATAAGTGACCACTGCCAATAGAAGTGTTACCAAATGTGCTGAATAAAATTTTAATTTTTTTTATTTCTAAATCTTATTTAAAAGTTAATAATTAGTAAAAAATTTATCTAAAATATTCTTTCTTATAATTAATTTTTGCCAACTATAACTTTTTTTATCTTTATGCTTAAAAATTTTTCTATTTAACACTATTTCATTTTGTGAAAAATTATTATTTTTTATAAAATCTGAAAAAGGATAAATAAAACCTTTTTTATATTTAAAAATTAATTCATTCGGTAAATATCTTTTTAATATTTCTTTTAAAACATACTTTGGTTCTTTAATTAAAATTGAGTCTGTTTTAATAGATTGATATAGTTCAAATAATTTAGTGTTTAAAAAAGGCGATCTTAATTCTATTCCTTCAGACATACTTCCTAGATCAAAACAATTTAATCTGCTATTCGGCATAACATTTATTAAATCAAAGAATGATGATTTTTCATATAAATTATGATTTTTAAAATTAGAAAAAGTATCAGAACACCACTCCTTAAACTCTGGAAGTTTATTATATATGTTAATTAATGGGTTATTTTTTAAAGCTATATAAAGAAAAATGTCATCAATAGCAAAAATTTTTTCATATATATCGATCTTTCTATTAATTTTTTTTAATGGTAATAATAAATAAAGTAGTGATTTTCTTATTTCTTCTGGAATAAGGTACATATATCTATACTTATAAATAAATCTTTGAGTTAAATATCCTCGAGTTAACTCATCCCCACCATTACCAGTTATTCCTACTTTATATTTTAGTTTTTTAGCTATTTTTGACATCTTTTTAACAAATAAAATAGTTAAATTATCGTTTGGTTGTGAATACAAGTTTATAAAATCGTTAACTAATATTTTGTTATTTGAATAATAATTCTCAACGAAATGTGGTAATGATAAAAAATTTGCAATTTTTTTTGCATTTTTTGATTCATCAAATTGATAGTTAGAGCTAATTGTTATACATTGAATCTTCTTTCTTAATTCTTTAGATATTATTGATGCAATTAAAGATGAATCTGTGCCACTTGATAAAAAAAGACATTTCTCTGCATCAGAAAAATATCTAGATTTAACACTTTGTATTAGTTCCTCATGAAATTTATCAACAAATGTTTCTTCGAAACTTTTTTTTTTAATTTTTTTTAAATCTTTTTCTAAATTACAGTATCTTTTTTTCTTTACTATTTTACCTTTTGATATTTTTAAAAAAGAGCCAGAATTTAAAGAATATGTATTTTCATAAGTAGTATATGGGGATGGTACATAGCCAAGAGTTAAGAAAGAGTTAACTATTTTAGAGTTTTTTATTTTTTTTATTTTTAATATTTTTATTAGTGGTTTTAACTCTGATGATACATAAATACCTTCATTTAATATTGAATAATATAAAGGTTTTTCTCCAAATTTATCTCTAGCAATCCAAGTACTTGTACCATCCCATATAAGAAAAGAAAACATACCATCTAAAATATTCAAACTTCTTATCCCCTTTTTTTTCCATAATGATAATATTACCTCGCTATCGCTTTTTGAAAAAAAGCTTATATTGTTTTTTAAAAGATTGTTTCTCAAGCTGTTAAAGTTGTATATTTCTCCGTTATAGGATAAAACAAGGTTATGTTTCTTCATTGGTTGTTTAGCTTTTTTTGATAAATCAATTATTGAAAGTCTTTGATGCCCAATATATATTCCTTTTTTAATATCATACCACTCGCCAGTTCCATCTGGTCCTCTATGTTTTAGAAGATTAGTGGCTTTTCTACACATTAAAATATTGTTATTTGTTAACTTCTTTTTTGATATAAAAGAAAATATTCCACACATAAGCTTTAAATAAAAAAATTATAATTTAAAATATATTTTTTCGATATTCTCAACGTGTCTTTTCACTGAATATTTATTACTAACAAAAGTATGGGCATCTAACAAAATTTTATTTAATTTACTTTTATTCATTCTAAGTACATAAATGCTTTTTTTTGCCAAATCTATGTAATTATCTTTTTCGAATAGCCATCCGGTTGAACCATTTTTAATAATTTCACTATTTCCTCCAGAATTAGAGGCAATAACAGGTATTTTGGATAACATGGATTCAACTATATTTCTTCCTAAGGCTTCATCAACCGCTGGAGATAATATTAGATCACAATTTCTTAACCAAAAAAAAGGATTGTCAGAAAAGCCAACATTAACTAAATTTGAATTTCTTTTCTTTTTTATAAGATTCTTTAAGATGCTTTTCTTATCTAATCCAACTATAAAACATTTTACTGACGAATAATTTTTTGTAATTAAATCGATTGCTTTTAAAAAAATGTCTATTTTTTTTCTTTTAATTATATTTCCTAGAAATAAAATATTTTTATTTTTATTACTAAAATATTTTTTCTTTAAATTGGAATCTTTTTTTATTTTTCCTAAAGAAATAGGATTATAAATTTTTACTGATTTTCTTTTCAAAAAAAGACGGCATTCCTTTTAATACATAATTTGAAACACATATAATTCTATCCGAAAAGAATGATAGTAACCTATACAAATTCCATTCTGAGGCAAATTTTATTCTTTGATGCCAAATAAATTTAATAAAACTCAATTTTGATGGTATAACCCAACTTAAGTTTATACTTGCATCATTAGCATGAACTATATCTACATTGTTTTTATTTATAAAATTTCTGATAGGGAAAAATAATCTAAAAATACGATATAAATTTAAAAAAAAACCTTTATCTTCTCCAACAAATTTATTTATTGGTAATAAATTTATTTTGTATTTTTTTTTTTTTAAAAATTTATAAAAATATCCTTTTTGATGAACTACTAATATTGTCTCAAATTTTCTTTTATCCAGCTTGTTTATTAATTCAAGAGTAGAATAATGACTGCCGCCAAGATTATTTCCAACAAATGGAAAACAAATAACTTTTTTTTTCAATTTATTTATTTAATAAATTTTATTTTATGATTTTCTCAATTAATAAATCTATTTTTGAGATATTTGATTCAATATTCTTTAATTCTTTAATTGATGCATTTTTTTTATTAAAATTTCTTTCATTCATTAATAATTCCTCTAAAAATTTTTTATTATTATTTACATGAATAGTTTTAAAACCATCAGCAATTGACTTCGATTGCTTTCGATTCAATAAATTTTTTTTTAAAAAAAAATTATAATTAGTTAAATCAATTTTGTTAACACTATTGATGTGAGTTAGAGTTCCTGATGGAAAAGTAAAAAAAAATCTTTTTGATATTAACGCAAGTATGTCAACATTAATAGACGTCAAAATTATTCTGTTAAATTTCTTTTCTCTTAAAACTTTTTTTAAATATTCAGGCAAAGGTTGTCTAGGGTGTTTTTTGAAAAATACTATACATTTAGGATCGATTTTTTTTAATGAATTTATAATTTCTTTTAAACTTTTATATTGATAATCATTAACTTTAGATGATTTGGTATTAAATAAATTATTGTTATCATTATAATTCTTGTCGCCTATAATTGTATATATTGATGTAAAAGAACTATACTTTTTCTTTAAACTTTTTGTTATATTTATTGCTTGTTTGTTAATAAAATTTTTCCAACTTTCAAATAAAATAGGTAATCCAATATGAAGTATCTTATTTTTTTTTATCTTTAATTTTTTTTTAATAAATTCATAATTGAAATTATCTTTGTTAAAAAAAACAAAAAAATTGAAAAATTGAAAATTTTTTTTACTTATAAATATTGCATCCTCAAATTGTTTTTTTGGCATTAGGGAAACAGAATGACAGAAACGATCTGGAGATAAATATACAATCTTCCCGCCCAATAATCTACAAAATAAAGCGGGTACTTTTAAACCTAACATAGAAAATTTTGGAAAAAAAAGAATTGGTTTTTTTAAAAAAATAAATTTTAAAAAAAAATGTATATAGTTTTGTAATGTTATAAATTTTTGTAAAATTTTATTACCACTTGACCTCAAAACTAATATATTAAATTTTTTTTTTAGTTTTGAATGTAAATATTTTGTTTCAATTATACTTTCATAATTTTTTTTATTAGTAAAAATAAAAAATATATTTGTATCTTTATTTTTTTTTTTTAATTCCATGGCTGTTGGGAAATAGTTATGGAATTCTATTTCATGATAAACAAAAAAAAATAAATTCATTTTTTTAATTTTTTTTTTTTATTAAATATGAATTTAAAACAAGACAATTCAATCCAGAATTCTTAAAAGTTTTAATTGCATCTTTTGGTCTGCAAACAATTGGTTCCCCATGCAAATTAAAAGACGTATTAAGAACCGCACCTATTCCAGTCATTTTATTAAACTCATCAATTATTTCATAATATTCAGGATTATCTTCTTTATATACAATATGCGGTCTCACTGTTCCATCATACGGATGAATTGCCGCTGCCAGGTGTTTCTTCGCTAATTTTGTAGTTTCGCAACCTACTGTCATAAATCTACTGCTAATTTTTTTTCCATTTTTTAAATATTTTTCTATATTATTAGACATAATACTTGGCGCAAAAGGCATCCAAAAATCTCTTTGCTTAATTATTTCGTTTATAGTTTTTATTGTCTGAAAATTACTTGGATTAGCAATAATACTCCTATTACCTAAAGCTCTTGGACCAAATTCCATTTTACCTGAAAAAATCCCAACAATTTCTTCATTTGCTAAAAGTTTTGCTATACCTTTTTTAGTAATTTTTTTTACTATAAAATTTTTCCTCAAATTTGTTTTATTTATAATTTTCTCAATTTCATAATCGGTATGTGAATTTCCTAAATATGGATTCTTAGAAACTAAAGTATTTTTTTCTTTTTTGTTACAATGTTTAAAAAAACATCTATATGCTGCACCAATTGCAAGACCCTCATCTCCTGATCCAGGTGCAACTAAAATATTTTTTATTGATTTTAAATTAGATATTACTAAATTTGCTTTTATATTCTGCGCAACACCTCCTGAAATACATATATCACTAACTTTAAATTTTTTTGTTAGATTAGTAATCCATTTTGTTAAAATAATTTCAGTAAAATTTTGTATACCGTAAGCAATTGAATCAAATCTAAATCTAGAAAGTTTATCTTTAAAATAGAAAAAAAGGTCTTTTATTTTCTTTTTTTGATAAAAGTTTATACCTTTCACATCTAAAGTTTCTAAAAATATTTTTACAACTTCATTGCTGTATTTTTTATTTGCGTATGGAGCTAACCCCATAACTTTATATTCATGCTGAACTGGCAACATGCCAAGAAGAAGTGTAATAAAACGATATAGTCTACCTATATTACATTTATCTGTTCTTACTATTTGTTTTAAATTAGTTTTTTTTGGATCATATAACCAACATACAGCATTTGCTCCATCTCCTGCACCATCAATACTAAAAACTAGTTTCTTCTTTTTTTTATCCTTGTCAAAACTAAGAACGTGAAATGCGTGACATTCTTGATGGTCAAAAAATTCTATTTCTTTTTTTTTAAAAAACTTTTTTGCATGTTCTTTCCTTGCTTTTAGCATTCCTTTAGAATCATCTTCATTTTTTATAAGTTTTTTATCATACGGAAATTTTTCTTTATTTATAATCTTTGAAAAAATTTTTTTATATGAAGGTTTTTTATTCAAATAAAATTTAGGATACCAATAATCATTTTGCTCTTTCAACCAATCCTCAATTTTGAATGTAGCTTCTCTTCTTGTTAAATAATGAATTGGATTTATATAAAAAGATGAATATGAAATTTTATCAATATCAGATAATTTTAAATTTGCAATTTTAAGACATTCGTTTACTGCATTTATTGGAAAACACCATTCCATCTTTCTTCTAACTAATCTTTCTTCTGAAATTGAAGCTATTAATTTTCCATTAACTATTAATGCTGCTGAAGCACAATGACCGTCATGTATGCCTAATATTACCATGATAGATTTATTTTAAAAAATTTATGTTTTTATTAACTTTACAATATTTCTTAAAATCCATATCGTTTCTAGAAATATTTTTATTTATTTCTTTAATATTTTTATTTTTATCAAGCCACAAAATAATCTTATCAAGATTCGGAGGATATCCTTTATATTTATTATAAATTTTTTTAAGTACTTCTAAATCTTCTTTGGTATCTACTGTTAATCTTATATCTTTTCTATTAAGTTTTTTTTTAACTTGATATTTTTTTATTTTAAAATATTTAGGGTTTTTTAAAAAAAAAGTTAAATATTCCGTATATTTTTTATCTTTTATAACTTTATTGCATTTTTCTAATGCTTTAAAAGATATTATCTCAGGTGATGTCCCTAAAGGTAAATCATCTGTATATGTATATTCTAGTTTATTTTTAATATGAAATCTTATCATGAGATCAATAATTCTTGGATCAGTTAAGGGATTGTCACCTGTAATTCTAATAATACCGTCAGCTTTTCTTTTTTTTGCTACTGATAAAAATCTTGATAGAACGTTTAGTTCTGAGCCTCTGTATAATGAAATATTATTTAATTTTGCTAATGTTTCTAATTTGTTATCGTTTTTATTTTTAGATGTGCACCAAATAATTTCACTTGGTATTTTAGCCTGCGATATTCTTTCTGTTAATCTTAATATTAAAGGCTTTTTATATAAATTTGCTAAAGCCTTTTCTTTTAATCTTTTAGATTTTAATCTAACAGCAACTAAGGATAAAAAGGAATTCTTCATTTAAAATTTTTCTTAAAGAAAGGAGTATCACATTTTTTTTTTTCTAAAAGTTTTTTTCCTAGTAATTCATAATAGTTATCAATTAAAAAATTTTTTTTATTAGCATCTATTCTTTTAAATTTAATATCTTTTTCATTTATTATTGTTCCCTTCTCAAGATCTCTTGATGCTAAAGGATATTTTTTAAAAATAGTACTGTAAATATGCTCGGCATTACTTAATTTAAATTTTTTATTTTTTATTAATAATTCATATTTCTTAAAAAAATCTACAAAATTCTTAAATTCATTTGGATTTAGCGCAGAATGATAATCAGGCCCTTTATTTTTTCTATTTAATGTAATATGTTTCTCAATAATAGAAGCGCCATTAATTATTGCTAAAGAACATAAAGAATAGCAAATACCTAAGTTTTCGGAATCTGAATGATCCGCATAACACACTTGTTTCTTAAATATTTTTTTCAATATACTGATCCTTGAAACATCTGTATCTAAGAATTTTGTTGGGAAACTTTGAAAGCCATGAACTAAATTTAGTTGATTTTTTTTTAACATATTAATTATTTTTTTAATTTCATTCAATTTTAAACCTGCAATACCGAGAAAGATTTTTTTCTTAACTTTTGAAGCTTCTTTTATAAATTTTAAATTTTTTGTATCACTAGTTGGTATTTTAATAGAATGAAATTTTTTTATTTTTTTTATAAATTTTAAACTATCAAAATCATAAGGTTCTAATATTAGATCTATTTTTTTATCACTAACTCTTTTTAAAATATTAAAAATTTTTTCTTGTGAGATTTCTATTTTTTTAAATAGCTTATAGTTTTTATGTTTTTTTTGTAAAAGATTCTCAGTTTTAAAAATTTGAATCTTTACTGCATCAGCATTTGAATTTATTGATGCATCAATTAATTTTTTTAAATTATCCGCTTTTCCATTGTGAGCGGATGCTATTTCAGAAATAATGTAAGTCAATTTTTTTTAGATACCTAGTCAGAAAAAGCTTCTTCTATTTTTATCACTGCATGCTGTTTTTTGTCAGCTTTTTTTAACATCAAATTTCTTTGTTTCTTTTCTTTATCCGTCATATTTCGCCACTCATATGAGGTTTCAACATAGCAATTTTTACAAAGATGATGGTTATTTAATTGTTTTTTTCTATTTATTTCCCTTAAACTTGACATCTTCTTTCCTTTCCAGATTTCTTTTAAGCTTTTTTTCTTAGCATCTCCAATTTTATAATTCCTATCCCAATCAGCGCAACATGGAAATACTTCGCCATCACGAGCCACTATCATTCTTTGCCATGGCTGGTTGCATCTTTTTCTTCCTATCGCAATTTGATCACCACTATATAACATAGCTCCTTGTCCTCTGTTCGTAACATCGTTAACTCTAATATCATCTGCTATACCTCTCCACATATTAACAAATCGATCAACTTCATTTTGATTGTCTTTCATTTTTACCATTTGTATTCTTATGAATGGTTTTGTCATTTTTAATGATTTTCTAGTATTATAAAATTGTTTTATATTTTTCATTAGCCTATCAAAACTTGATCCTACACGTATTGATTCATATGTCTTTTTTGTGGCTCCATCCATAGAAAAAATAACTCGATCAATGCCTGATTTTATGATTTTTTCAATTCTTTTTTCATTAAAAGGGATACCATTTGTATTTATTTGAACCTCAAGTATACCTTTTTGCTTTGAATATTTTATTAGCTCCTCAAGTCCTTTATGTAAAGCTGGTTCACCTCTCCAATTAAATTTTATAGATTTAGTTCCACCTTTCGCAGCTTGATCTATTAAATCTTTAGCAAATTTCATATTTATCAGCCCAGTAACTGGAACTCCTGTAGTTCCATGTACACACATCACGCATTTAAGATTACAAGCTTCGGTTGTTTCTATATCTAAATGAAGAGGAAATTTTAAAACTTTGTCGTACTTAGCAACATAATTCCATCGAAATCTATACCAAAAAAAATTTAAATCAAAACCTCTTTTACAAAACTCTAAAAAAACATTAAATTTTCTTCTTAATGAATTTATTTCTTTATAACTTCCCATATTATTTACTTTTTACTAACTCCATTAAAATTGTTTGATCAATATCTATTAACCTATCAGCCAATATTAAATCAAAGATTGAGTGTATCATTAAAGATTCAATCTCATTAACTATATAGTAAAATACTTTCTTTTTTTTTCCAAAATAAAAATTCATATTAGATACAATAATTCCACCAGATAAAGCGAAAATCTTTTTTTGCTTTTCAACATTATAAATATTTATAAATTCTTTTTGTTTTTCTCCCCATATAGAGGTTTTTATATTTTTTGCACTATAAATCCTATCGATATTTTTCTTTGATTTAAAAAGTTTTATCATTTTATCAATCGTTTCAAATGTTCTGAATGGAGCATTTGGTAAAAGAGTCACAATAATTTTAGCTTTTATTTTACTTCTTTTAATAAAATCTTTTACAACTTCATCTGTAGATACTTTTTTTTTTACTAACTTAGTTGGTCTAAAAAATTTAACTTTAGCCCCATTTTTTATTCCATATTCTGCTATTTCTTTACTTTCAGTTGATAAAAAAATTTGATTTATATATTTTGATTTTTTTGCTTGCTCAATTGTATAATAAATTAATGGTTTGCCCCCAAATTCTTTCATGTTTAATAAATCAATTTTATCATGATGTGCTCTTGCTGGTATAATTGCAATTACATCGAAGTTTTTCTTAATTACCATTTTGATATATACTTAGATACTTTTTTATAATCTTCTATTCTTCCTAAATCAATCCATTTGTTACCTATATCAAATGAAAAAACATTTTCTTTTGAATGTGAAACTTTTTTTATTAAATCTGGCATATCCATTGATTTCAGCGTATTCAAGTATTTAAATATTTTATTATCAATAATATAAATTCCTGAATTAATATTAAATTCAACTTTAGGCTTTTCTTTAATACTATTAACTTTCTTTAATTTGTCGGAATTAACTAAAGCATACGGTAATTGGTAATTAAATTTGTACAAACCAATTGTAAAAAATGAATTTTTTTTTGTATGAAAGTTTATAAACTTTCTAATATCGAATGAAAAAAAAATATCTCCATTTAATAAAATAAATCTTTCTTTTTTTAAAAATTTTTTCAATAAATATAAACCACCAACTGTTCCTAATTTTGCTTTCTCGTTCACAATTTTTATCTTAACACTGTATTTTTTTTCATACGCTTTTGTTTTGCTAAACATTTTAGATTTATAGTGAGTGAGTATAAAAATTTCATTAATTTTGTACTTACTAAGTATTTTTATAGAATTTTCTATAGAGGTTATACCTCCGGCGGTAAGAAGCGGTTTGGGGATTGAGTAAGTAAAAGGTCTTAGTCTAACACCTGATCCACCTGCCATTATTACAGCTTTCATAATAAATTAATAATGAAAAAAAAAAGTTATTATTTAATATCTTTCCACTTAATTAAAGCGTCTTCTTTTAGGTTTTTTAATGCTTTCTTTCCTATAATTTTATCCCAGTGTATGGGGCTGATTCCATTTCCCGGTCTTTTAGGTATAATATTTTTTTCATTTAAAATTTCCCCTTTATATATTTTTCTACTAGTGTAAACACTTCTTCTAGCATTTTTTCTTGAAATATTTTCACTTTTTAAAAAATTATCAAATTTTTTTCCTAATAATTTGTCAATAAAATTTATATTTTCTACCAATTTTTTCAAATCATTAAAATCCATTGAATGGAAATGGTCGTTATTTTTTAATTTTTTATTATCAGTAAAATGTTTTTCTATTATTTTTGCACCTTTCATATAGGCAGAGGTTAAAACTAACATATTTGAATCCGGGAAAGTATGATCTGAATATCCAATGAAATATTTAGGAAATTTTTTTTTTAAATAAGAAATCATTTCTAAATTACTATGATCATATTTTGTGGGATAGTTTAAAATACAATGTAAAATAGAAATCTTACGACAGTTATTGCTTTTTAATAATTGTATTGCATTCATAAGTTCTTTTATAGTGGATGCTCCTTTTGAAATTAAAACTGGTTTTCCTTTTTTTGCTATATATTTAAGTAATGGAAAGTTTGTAATATCTGCTGATGCAATTTTATGAAATGGCACTAAAGGATTTATAATATCAACTGACTCAATATCAAATGCAGTTGATAAAAAATCAATATTAATTTTTTTACAATACTTTGAAAGTTTAACGTAGTCTTCCTTATTAAAATGATCAAATTTTTTAAAAAGTTTATACTGGCTTTTAATTGGAACTTGTTTTAAATCCCAATAAGCAGGACTATGTTTTGAAGCTAACTTTTCAGCTTTATAGGTTTGAAGTTTTACAGCATCAGCCCCACCTTTTTTAGCTAAATTAATCAATTTTTTTGCTCTTGATAAAGAATTTTCATGATTAACTCCTATTTCAGCGATAATGTAAGGTTTTGAATTTTGAGTTATTTTTTTGGAACCGAGCCTAATATGATCTTTTAAATTCATAAATTTATAATATAAATTTATCAGTTTTATATTCTTTTTGATTAATAATCCATTTAGAAGTTAATTTTATACCTTCATTTAAACTTATTTTTGGAATCCACTTAATATCTTTTTTAATAAATTTATTATCACATAATAAATTATCTACTTCGCTTGAAGCAATTCTTTTTCTTTTTCTATCTTTTGTAAGCTTAATTTTTATATTTAAAACATTGCCTATTGTTTTAATTAATTCATCTATAGAAATGCTTTTTCCTGATCCAATATTATAAGTTTTGCCCTCATTATTTTTTTTTCCACATATAGAAATCAACGCATTACAAGTATCCTCAACATATGTAAAATCTCTTTTTGGGTATGTATTACCAACTTTAATTCTTCCTTTGTTAAATAACGCTTGTGAAATTATTGATGGTATGATCGATCTTAAGGATTGTCTAGGTCCATAACAATTAAAAGGTCTTGCTGTTGTTACAGGTAAATTAAAGCTATTAAAATAACTTTCTGCAACTTTATCAGCTCCAATTTTTGATGCCGAATAAGGAGATTGAGCACAAATCGGATGATTTTCATTAATTCGTGAATATTGAGCATCACCATAAACTTCTGAAGTTGAAGTATGAATAATTTTTTTTACTTTATTTTTTTTTGCCGCTTCTAGAATATTGTTAGTTCCAATAATATTTGTTTTAAAATAAGAAGAAGGAGCATTATAAGAATATGGGATAGCAATTAACGCTGCTAAATGAAAAATTATGTTTATATCTTTAGTAATTTCTTCGATAAAATTATAATCATTTATATCGCCTCTTATTATTTCTATTTTTTTTAGTTTTTCGCTATCAATAAATTTTAAATTTCCTAGAGAATTAAAGGAATTATAATGTACTAAAATTTTTAATTTAAAACCCTTATCAATCAATAACTCTGTTAAATTACTACCTATAAAACCTGAAGCACCGGTTATTAATATTTTTTTATTTTTATCTATCATTTTTTTATAATTTTATTTTATTGAAGAACGTAAATCATTTATAGAATCTTCAATTTTTATTTTTGGTTTCCAATTTAATAATTTTTTTGTGTATTTATTTGAAGAAAAACTATTAATAGGATTAGAATTATTCTTAATTTTTTTAATTTTTATTTTATCTAAATGCATTTGTGTCTTCATAATTTTGAATATTTCTCTTAATTGCACACTTTTACCATATGAAATATTTAAAACTTTATTTTTAATATTTTTTTTTATAATTTGTACAATTCCTAAACACGCATCCCTTATATCAATAAAATCTAAATATTCTTTAATGTTATAAAAAGAAATATAATTAGATTTCTTTTTTTTTATTAATAATAGTTTTTCATAACAATCTCTTGGAAAAGTTTTTGTAGGCATGTTTGGACCGATAAAGTTATAAAATCTAGAATAAACTAATTTGAGTTTTTTTTTCAAAGAAAACAGTTTAAATAATTTATAGTTTAATGTTTTAGCAATCCCGTAGTCACTTATAGGAATGAATTGTTCGTTAAATTCATTATTTTTTTTTTCATTCTTACCAAACTCTGAAGCACTACCAACTATTATACATTGTGGAGAATTTTTTTTTATTTTCATTAGTATTTGAAATAAATTTATTAGGGGTAAATTATTGTTAATTAAAATTTCTTGCATACTTCCTTTCTTAACTGAAACTAAGTAAATAATAACATTGGGATTTAAATCAAAGACTATTTTCTCTAACCTTTTTTTTTCTTTTAAATCGCATAATTTTATTTTATCAAAATTCGAATTAAAAAAACTTTTTCTACAAACACCCCACAGAGTTAAATTTGGAAATTCATTTCTAAAGTGAAACGATAAGTTTTGCCCCACATAACCACTACATCCCAATATTAGAATTTTCTTTTTCAAATTATTTATTAATTTTTTTATTTAAAAAAAAAATAAGTTACTTATACATCTGGAGTTGTATTGGATCCATGATCTATACAAACTTTACAAACTTTATTTTTTTTATATTCGCCTTTTTTTTGTATTTTTCTTAATTCGGTATATTTTTTATTATTCCAAATTGAATGAATTGTATCTTTGAAGGCATTTCCTATATTTATTTCTTTACCTCTGAAATTACAACAAGGATGAACCGTGCCATCTGAGTCTATAACTAAACGCTGATTAGGCTGCGCACATCTTTTCATATCGTCAAACTCTTGCTCGTATGAAACCTTGTTACTAACTTTTGTTTCATTTTTACTTTTTTTTATACCTAGCCATTTTCTTTTTGTCTCAAATAATTTACCATCAAATGGGTTTGATGGATTTTGAATAGAAATTAAATCTGCTTTTTTTTCCCAATATTTTAGGAAAGGATCAAGTTCATTCTTATTAATAGATACTTTTAAAAAAGTAATACAAAATATAAAAAATTTTTTAAAAATTAGAAAAAAGCTTAATTCTAAACTGCC
>PBIP01000010.1 GCA_002720895.1 Pelagibacteraceae bacterium | reverse complement strand
TGAATAAAAGATTCGAAGTTTTATTTATTAGGTACAGAACCCGGCTTATTACTATCTGGTTTTTTTTTTTAATCTTCTTCAATAATTTTTTTAATTAATTTGTTAAAAGATATTCCTTTATATTTTGCCATCATAGGTACAAGGGAAAGTGGCGTCATTCCTGGTTGGGTATTAATTTCTAATACATATAGTTTTTGATCCAAAGTTTCTTTATCGTCATATCTAAAATCTGTCCTAGTTACTCCTTTGCATTTTAAAAATTTGTGAATTTTTTCAGTAAATTTTTTACATTTATTTTCTATATCTTTAGGAATGGGCGCAGGAATAACATATTTAGTCATACCTTTAGTATATTTCGATTTGTAATCATAAAAATTTTTTTTTGTTTTAAGTTCAATAATATCCAAAGCTTTATTATTTAGAATACCAACTGTAAGTTCTCGACCAGGAATAAATTCCTCAATTAGATAATTTATATTCTTTTTTAATTTATATTTTTTTAATTCATTTATATTTTTACAAATTTTAACTCCTAAGCTTGAGCCTTCGCTAACGGGTTTTATTACCAAAGGGAATTTAAATGGTAATTTTTTTAACATTTTACTAAAGTTTCCAACATTTACTGATATATCTTTTGGATATGGTATACCTATCTTTTTAAAGAATAATTTTGTTTTTTTTTTGTTCATTGCTATATCAGAAGTTTTAGCACTTGAATGAGAATATTTTAACTTTAATTTATCTAATAATCTTTGTACCTTTCCATCTTCACCAAAAAAACCATGTAGTGCATTAAATACAAAATCTGGTTTAAATTCTTTTAAAATTTTAATTAATTTTTTTTTATCCGCAGACACTTTAATTTCCTTTACTTGGTAACCTTGTTTTTTTAATGATTTAGAAACATATTTTCCAGTTTTTAAAGAAACATTTCTTTCTGCTGAGATTCCTCCTAATAACACTGCTATTTTTTTTTTCAAAATTACCTTACACCAATCCTTTTTATTTCCCAATCCAACTTTTCTCCAGTTTTTTTAAAAACTTTAGATCTTATTTTATTTCCTAAAGTTTCTAAATCTTTTGAATTAGCACTACCGGTATTTACTAAAAAATTACAATGTTTGTCTGAAATCTTTGCACCACCTACAAACATGTTTTCACAGCCAGCATCTTTTATCAACTTCCATGCTTTTTTTCTTTTTGGATTAATAAAAGTACTTCCGCCAGTTAAAACTTTGTTAGGTTGGGTTTTTTTTCTTAAATTTAAAAATTTCTTTATAATTTTTCTTATATTTGTTTCATTTCCTTTGCTTATTTTTAGTTTGGTTGCAACAATAAAATAATTTTTATTTATACCTGACGATCTATATTTAAAATTAATTGAATTTTTATCTAACTCAATTAAATTACCTTTTTTATCTAAAACTATAACAGATTTAACTAAGTTTTTTATCTCTCTTCCAAAACATCCTGCATTCATAAAAATACTCCCTCCTATTGTTCCAGGTATTGTAGATAAAAATTCGTAACCTTTTATTTTTCTTTTAGTCATTTTATTTGATAAATTTATATTTTTTACTGAAGCACCACACAAAATATATTTTTTTTTTAAATTAACAAAATCGAAACCAGAGCCAAGTTTAATTACAATGCCTTTAATACCACCATCTCTAATTAATAAATTAGAACCCCCTCCTATTATATTAATTGATGTATTTTTTATGTTCTTTAAAAAGAATTGTAGATCTAATAAATCTTTTGGAATAAATAATATTTCTGCCTTTCCTCCTGTTTGAAACCAAGTTAACTTTGATAGAGAAAAATTTCTTTTATAAATACCTTTTATTTTTGGTAAAGATGTCATGAAAATTTCTTTAATTTATCTGGTAAATCATTTACCCATTTTGATATATCTCCTGCACCAACAAAAATTACAATATCGCCTTTATTACCTTCATTTAATATTATTTCAGGCAATGAATTAATGTTATTTAAAGGTTTGGCAAAATTTTGTCTGAATTTATTCATTTCAAATACAAATTTTTCTTTAGAAATATTCTTAATTTTTTTTTCTCCTGCAGAATATACATTGGCAACATATAATCGATCACAATTTTTTAAAACTTTTTTAAAATCATAATATAAATTTTTAAATCTTGAATATCTGTGAGGCTGAAATACTACTATAACTTTATTTGGTTTTAAATTTCTTGCTAATTCTAAAGTTGCTTTTATTTCTTCCGGATGATGTGCGTAATCATCAATAATTTTAATGCCTCTGAAATTAGAAACTAGTGTAAAACGCCTTTTTACACCTTTAAATTTCTGAAAGGCTTTTTTTATTTTATAAGTGTTAATATTTAGTATTTTAGCTACAGTTACGGCAGCAAGTGAATTTTGAATGTTATGTCTTCCAAGAAGATTTAATTTAATTTTTTTAATTTTTTCCTTTTTTAGTAAATTTGTTTTTTTAATATTTATATCAAAAAAAGATCCTTTTTCATTTATTAAAATATTTGTTGCTCTTATATCGCTGCCCGTATTTAAGCCATAACTTATTTTGTTCCTTTTTTTACATCCTGAAAGGATTTTTTTTAAATCAGAATTGTCGCTACAAAAAATTGTAACTCCATCAAATGGAGTGTTGTTTGCAAAATTAAGAAAATATTTTTTTAAATTTGAATAACTTTTATAAAAATCCATATGTTCTTTATTTATATTTGTCAAAACTGCTATTTTAGGAAATAAATTAATTAAACTTCCATCTGATTCATCGGCTTCTACTACCATCCAATTACTTTTACCTATTCTTGTAGTGCTTTTATATTGATTTACTATTCCGCCAATAATAGTTGTCGGATCAAAATTTGCACTTTCTAAAACTGAAGATATTAAAGAAGTTGTTGTGGTTTTACCGTGACTTCCAGAAACAGCTATGGATTCATTATATTTCATTAAAGCAGCCAACATATCTGATCTTTTATAAACAGATATCTTTTTTTTTTTTGCAAATTTTAATTCTGGATTATTTTTATTTATAGCTGATGATATAACTAAAATATTCACACCTTTTAAATTTTTAGAAGAATGACCTAAAAAAACTTTTATTCCTAATTTTTTTAGCCTTTTTGTATTATTGTTATTTAGTAAATCACTACCTTGGATTTTAAAACCTTGAGAAAATAAAACTTCAGCTATGCCAGACATCCCTATTCCTCCTATTCCAACAAAGTGGATTCTATTTTTTATATTTCTTTTTAAAATTTTCATAACTTTTACGAAATTATTTTCGATAATTTTATTAAAGATTCATCATCGCCAATAGAAAACGAATTTTTTGACATTTTCTTTAAATTATCTTTATTTTTAATAAAAAAAATTATTTCTTCTTTTAATCTTTTTTCAGTTATTTCATTTTCTAATATCATTTTTCCACCACCTTTTCTTACCAGCCATTCTGCATTTTTTTCTTGATGATTATTTTTCGCAAATTTATATGGTATTAATATAGCGGGTCTTCCTAATGAAGTAATTTCAGATAACGTAGACGAACCAGATCTTGAAATAACAAATTGAGATTTAAAAATTATATCGGGTAAATTATTAAAAAAAGGTCTGCATAAAGACCTAATTTTATTTTTTTCATAAGTATTTTTTACACTATAAAGATTAAGCTCTGAACATTGATGATAAATATAAACTTTTTTTTTTATATCACTAGGTAATAAACTTATTGATTTTGGAATTATTCTATCAAACAATGATGCGCCCTGACTTCCACCAACAATTAAAATATTTATTAATTTTTTTTTAAAATTAAAATCTACTTTTTTTCTTAAAGCTAATATTTTTTTTCGTACTGGATTTCTTATATAAAAATTTTTATTATTTATTTTATATTTTTTTTTATCGCCCCAACCAAAAATTACTTTTTTTGAAAAAAAATAAAAAAGTTTATTAGCTGTACCCATGATCATATTTGATTCATGAAGAATTATTGGTTTAAATAATATTTTTGAAACTATCAAAAAAGGTATAGAAGTATAACCTCCAAAACTAACAATTATATTTGGTTTATTTTTTTTAAATATTTTAAATATTTTAAAAAGATTGCTAAAAAGATTAGGTAAATTAAAAAAATTTTTTGAAATTTTAAAGCTATGAAAAACCACATCTTTTTTTTCATAAAATTCTTTATTTTTATCAATTATTTTTTTTACTCTAATATCGGATAAAAATATTATTTTTTTTTTTTCTGTAACTAATTGTTCAAGCAAAGATAAGGCTGGAAATAAATGACCGCCAGTTCCACCTGCGACAATTGCTATCTTATAATTATTTTTCATTTAATGGTATGTATGCTACTTTTATAATTTACTCTAGTTAAAGCAAGAATTACACCTATATTTAAAGCTACTGAAATCATCGAAGACCCACCATAGCTTATAAAAGGAAGAGTTGTTCCTGTAGTTGGTATAAGTCCAATAGTTGATCCTATATTTACAAAAATTTGTACGCCAATTTGTATTATCAATCCTGAAACAGCTAAAATAACAAATAAGTTCCTTTGATCTTGCAATCTTCTATAAATTTTATAAATAAGCCACGTAAAAAAAACAATAATTAATAAACAGCTAATAAGTCCAAATTCTTCAGCTATCACGGAAAATATAAAATCGGTATGTGCATCAGGTAAATTGTCTTTAACAGTTCCCAATCCTGGCCCTTTTCCAAATAATCCTCCTTCCTTAATTGCTTGTAAAGATTTTGTTATTTGATAACTATCACCAGTTGAATACAAATAATTATCAATACGATTTTTAACATTATCCATTAAAGAATAGGAAATAAAAGTTACAAAAATAAAAAAGAAAATTGAGGCAAGTACCCATCTCCATTTTAAACCAGAAATAAATAACTGGCTAAAATAGACAGTTGAAATTATAAAAAACATAGAAAAATCAGGCTGTTTTAAAATTAAAATTGAAATAAATAAATATAAAATAAATGAAAAAATTTGATTATTAAAAATTTGAAAAAAATTTTTCGATGAAAAAACCCACGCACTAATTATTATAAATGAAACTTTTAAAAATTCAGATGGCTGGAAAGTATAGCCAAGAAAAGATACCCATCTTAAAGAACCTTTGGTTTCAATTCCTAAAAAAAAAAATGAGTAAAAAATAAAAAAAATTGATGTTAAAAAAAAAATTAAAAAAAAACGTTTAACCCCCAACTGTGAAAGTTGGGAAATAAAAAAAATTAAAAAGCAGCAAATTGGTGCAAAGATAAAATGTTTTTTTACAAAAAAATAAGGTTCTAAATTATATTTAGTAGCTATAGAAGGAGTTGCTCCAAAAGAAATAAGACATCCAATTATAATTAAAATGATACTTGTTATAAAAATATTTCTATCAATACTTCTCCACCAATTATACAAAAAAATATTTACTTTATCATTTTGCATTATAATTTTTTAATTCTTTTACATATTTAATAAATGCGTTTCCTCTTTCTTCAAAATCTTTCCATTCGTCTAAAGAAGAGCACGCGGGTGACAATAAAATTATTGGAGCGTCTTTTTTTTCTTTTTTCGCTAAACAAAATGAAAGCTTGGTAGATTCATTTAAATTTTTTGCGATAGTACAATTAAGATGATTTTTCAAATATTTTTCATATAAAAATTTTGTTTCACCTATTAAAAATGCATGTTTGATATTTGAAAAATATTTTTTTAATTTTAAAATTCCTTTTTCTTTAATTCTGCCACCCATGATCCAATAAATATTTTTGAAACTTTTTAATGCTTGTTTAGTAGCATCTAAATTTGTAGCTTTGCTATCGTTTATAAATGTTATATTGTCAATTTCTCTAACTTTTTCTAATCTATGAGGTAAAATCTTAAAAGATTGTATTGAATTCTGAATTTTTTTCCAATTCATAAAACCTAATGATAGTAAAATTGCGTAAACTGCTGCAATATTTTGATAATTATGAGATCCAGAAAAATTTTTATATTTTCTAATATCAATTTTATTAAAAATCTTTTTATCGTTCAAATTTAAATTAATTATCAATCTTTCGTTTTTAATATAAATATTTGCTTTACTGTTTTTTCCTGAAATAGTAATTAAATTTGAAGATAGTTTCTTTTTTAATTTATTTACTAGGCTCGAAGTTGTTGGATCATCTATACCTATAATAGAGACGTCGTTTTTACATTGGTTATTAAAAATTTTAATTTTTTCATTTATATAATTTTTAAAGTTTTGATGTCTTTCAATGTGATCTTTAGTTATGTTTAGTAATACAGCGATTTTAAATTTCATTCTTTTCATTTGTTCTAATTGAAATGATGAAACTTCTAATATATTTAAACTTTTTTTAAATTTTTTTAAATTAAAAATTGGATTACCTATATTTCCACTTAATGTATTATTAATTTTTAATTTTTTTAAAATATGGCACAACAGAGATACTGTTGTAGATTTGCCATTAGTTCCTGTAACGCCAATATATTTTTCTTCTGGATTAAATCTATAAAATAGTTCTATATCATTTAATATTTCAATTTTAGCTTTATCTGCTTTTTTTAAAAAAGGATGTCTTTTTTTACCACTTGAATGAATCCCAGGAGAAACAATTAAGAAGGATTGTTTTTTTAGATTATTGTTATTTAGATTATGTATATTAAATTTTTTTTTTGAGTTTATGAATTTTTCATTATTGTCATCCCAACCATAGATATTAAATCCTTTTTTTTTTAGAAATTTAACAGAACTTAATCCAGTTCTACTTAAACCTAAAACTCCTATCTTTTTATTAAGAAATATCTTCATTATATTTTTTTATCTAATTTTAAGTGTAGCTAATCCAATTAATGCAAAAATTATAGCTAAGATCCAGAATCTGATTACTATTGTATTTTCATGCCATCCTTTTTTTTCAAAGTGGTGGTGCAAAGGACTCATTAAAAATAATCTTTTCTTAAATAATTTAAAAGAGGTTACTTGCAATATTACTGACATTGTTTCAAGAACAAACAAAAATCCTATTATAAATAAAACAATTTCATGTTTAATGATTATACTAATTGAGCCAAGGGCTGCGCCAATAGAAAGACTGCCTGTATCACCCATAAAAATTTTTGCTGGATGCGCATTGTACCATAAGAAACCCAAACATGAGCCAACTAAAGAGGCGCTTAAAATTGATAGTTCGCCAGCTCCTGCAACAAAAAAAAGATTTAAATAATCTGAAAAAATTTTATTACCAACTAAATATGCTATTAAACCTAAACAAGTTGCTGTAGTTATAACTGGAACAACTGCCAAACCATCTAAACCATCAGTAAGATTAACTCCATTTGATGTGCCAATAATTACTATAAAAGCAAAAATTGGGAAAAAAACTCCTAGGTCTAATAAAAAATTTTTGAAAAAAGGAACTGCTAAAGTATTTATAAATTGATATTCAAATAAATTGTATAAAAAAAATATTGTTATAGAACTAATTAAAAATTGAAAAATTAATTTTGTACCTGCTTTTAGTCCTTTATTGTTTATGGATGTTAATTTAAAATAATCATCTATAAAACCTATTGCTCCAAATCCAAAAGTAATTGCTAAAACTAACCAAATATACAAATTTTTAATATCTGCCCAAAGCAAAGTACTTAATACAAAAGATATTAAAATTAATAAACCACCCATAGTTGGCGTTCCTCTTTTTTTTATTAAGTGTTTATTTGGCAAATCTTCTCTTATAGTTTTTTTATTTTTTTGGTTCTTTTTTAACCAGTTAATAATAGCTGGTGCAAATAAAAAACTTAAAACTAAACTTGTTAACAAAGCTCCCCCAGATCTAAAAGTTATATATTTAAAAATATTTAAATATGAGAAATCTTGAATAAAAAATAAAGACAAATAATAAAGCATATTAAACTAATAAAATTTTTTAATTATTTTATCTAATTTCATTGCCCTTGAACCTTTAAATAAAATAATATCATCATTTTTTATATTTTCTTTTAAATGAAAATATAGTTCTTCTAAATTCTCAGAATGTTTACAATTTATAGATTTAGAAAGTTTATTAAATAAATAATTCATTTCATTACCTATAGTATAAACATTAGAAATTTTATTATCCTTTAAAACTTTTTCGATTTTTAAATGAAATTTTTTAGAAAATTTACCTAATTCATACATATCGCCTAATACACAAATCTTTCTTTTATTATATCCTAAACGGCTGAGAAAGATAATCGATGCATTTAGAGATTCAGGACTAGAATTATATGAATCGTCAATCAAAGTGATTTTTTTGTTTTTAAATTTTATATTTAAAATATTACCCCTACCTTTTATAGCATTGAATTTTTCTAACTTTTTTAAATAAAACTCTATGTTCTTATTTAATGCAGTGATTATTGATGCTATTGCCAAAGAATTTTCCACCCAATGATCTCCAAGATTATTTAAACCAAAATTAATTTTTTTTCCTAAAACTTCTAAAAATACTTCAGATGAATAATGATTTTTATTATGTTTAAAATTAATCAGTCTTATATCGCATTTTTTATCTTTTCCAAAAGTAAGAATATTATTAATTTTTAGTTTTTTTAATATTTTTTCTAAAATAAAATAATTGGGATCATTTTTATTTATAATTGCAGTTCCAGTTTTCTTCATACCATAGAATATTTCTGATTTTGCTAGCGCAATATCTTTTAAAGAATTAAAGTTTCCCAAATGTGCATTTGAAATTTTAGTGATTATTCCTATATCTGGTTTGCAAATATTTGATAACTTTTTAATTTCTCCTTTTTTATTCATACCTAATTCTAAAATACTTACATCAATGTTTTCTTTAAAATTTGCTAAATTTAGAGGCATTCCAATCATGTTATTAAAATTACCAATAGATGATTGTACTTTTTTTTTATCATTTAAAATAAATGTAAGCGCATCTTTTATACTAGTTTTTCCAACGCTTCCTGTAATTCCAATAATTCTACCCTTTATCTTTTTTCTTGAATAAGATGCAAATTTATGAAGTGAACTAAGAGGATTTTTAACTAGGATTATTTTTTTTTTAAATTTTTTTAATTTAAATTCTTCATAACCTTTTTTGTTTGACAAAGATAAGCTCGCGCCTTTTTTAAAAGCTTCATGGACATATTTATGCCCATCGTGATTTTGCCCTTTAATAGGGATAAAGAGATTATTTTTTTTTAAAGTTTTAGTATTTATTGAAATACCAGAAATAGAATGTTTAAATTTCTTACTCAATGATAGAGCATTTTGAATTTGAAATGATGACCATTTTCTTTGTTTCATTTATTTACTTAAAAATTTTAAAACAGTTGCTTTATCTGAAAATTTATAACTTTTTTTTCCAACTATTTGATAATCTTCATGTCCTTTGCCTGCAATTAATAAACATTCTTTGTCTTCGCAGTTATTTACAGCTTTTTTAATAGCTAAATATCTATTTTGTATTTCTATTGCTTTTGGACACATCGAAATAATTTCTTGTCTTATTTTTTTTGCAGACTCTGTTCTTGGATTATCATCAGTTACATATACTTTATCAGCTAATTTATTTGCTATTTTTCCCATTATTTTTCTTTTTGTTTTATCTCTATCGCCACCACAACCAAAAACTAGTGATAACTTTATTGATTTTTTTTTTAATATCTTTAATGAATTTTCTAATGCGTCAGGCGTATGGGCATAATCTATAAAAATTGATATTTTTTTTTTTAATTTAGTAGGAATTTTTATACTTTCCAACCTACCTGGTATTTGAGAAATATTTTTTACTGCTGGCAAAATCTTATTCATTCGAAATCCTGAAAATAGCACTATGCAGATTGCACAAAGGCTATTATAAACTTGAAAATCTCCTACAAGAGGTAATTCATATCTCAAAATTTTATTCTTATAATTTATTATTATTTTTTGACTTTTTTTATCCTCATAATAAGTAACGAGTCTTAAATCTTTAGAATTATATCCATAAGTAAAAGTTTTAATTTTTTTTTTTTTTGCATAAATTTAATATTTTTTTACACTCAGTTGAATCAGAATTTATTATCGCAACGCCTCCTCTTCTTAAAATATTAAGAAAAAGTCTCATTTTAGAATTAAAATATTTTTTATAATTTTTATGATAGTCATAATGATCTTGAGAAATATTTGTAAAAGCTGCCAAATCTAGATTTATATTATCCATTCTATATTGATCTAATCCATGACTTGAAGCTTCGCAGCAAACATATTTAATTTTTTTTTTATATAAAGAATCTAACATTTTATGTAGCTCTAAACTATTTTCAGTGGTGAGTTTTAATTTTTTTTTGTACTGACCAGCTATTAAACCCAACGTTCCTATAGAGGCAGATTTAGCATTACAATACTTTAATATTTCTTTAGTTATAAATGCTACAGAAGTTTTTCCATTTGTTCCAGTAACAGCCGATATTTTTTTTGGTTGATCAATAAAAAAATTTGAAGCTAATTTTGATAAAAATAATTTTGAGTTATTGGTAAATAGAAAATTAATTTTTTTTTTTTTTAAATCTTTAATTTTGCTTTTATTTTCAATAATAATAAAAATTGCACCTTTTTTTATTGCATCATCAATATATTTATGTCCATCTTGATTAACGCCTTTAATAGCTACAAATATAAAACTTTTTGAAATTTCTTTTGAATTAAAATTAATTCCTTTAATTATGGGATTAAATTTTTTAAAATTTAATTTCTTTTTTTCGTTAAGACCTTTTAAAACATCAGAAAGTAACAAATTTTTTCACCAATTTTATTAAAATTGTTTCTGTAAACTTACATTATGTATAATATTATTTTCTTTATCAACTTCAGGTTCGACTCTTAATCTAGGTATCATTTCATTAATAATTTTTTTTACAGTTGGGGCTGCAACCGTTCCCCCCGTAGCATAATAAAAAGTTTCTTTTATTGGTTTTGGATTATCTACCATGATAAATACCAAATATTTAGGATCATAGCTTGGGAAAAAACCAACAAAACTCGTAATATTCTCATTTTTATTATAACGATTTTTTTTATTCTTAATTGCAGTTCCTGTTTTGCCACCAATTGAATAGCCTTCTATTTCTGCAGTATCTCCGGATCCTTCTTTATTTCTAACATTTTCTCTTAAAAGTTCTCTTACACGTTTTGATGTATTTTCAGATATAACTTTTGTCAAAAAATCTTTTTCATTATTTTTATTCTTTATTAATGTTGCATATCTAAATTTACCATCATTAATGATTGAATTAAAAGCGTTAACAAATTGCAAAGGTGAAATTGCTATTCCATGACCATAAGACATTGTCATTAAATTTGTTTTACGCCAAACATCTGGGAGTAATGGTTGGGCTATTTCAGGTAATTCTATTATAGGTTTATTTGTTAATTTCATTTTTTTATAGAATTTCTTCATATCTTTTTCTCCAATTTGATTTCCTATTTGAGCCAAGCATATATTTGAAGAATATAAAATACATTCTGAGAATTTTAATTTTCTTTTTTTTGGTTTATAGTCATGAATTATAAATTTCCCTTCTACTAATGGTTTTCTTGCATCATAAATTGTATTTTCATTTAAAATATTTTTTTCAATAGCAATTGCTCCTGTTAATGGTTTGAATAAAGAACCTAATTCAAAAACTCCCAATGTTGCATTATTAAACTCCTTTTTTGTATCCATTTTTTTAATTTGATTAGGATTAAATTGCGGCAAAGAATTCATTGCTAAAATTTCTGATGATTTGACATCTAAAATTATCCCCACGCCTCCTTCTGCGCTGTGTTTTTGCATTGTTTGATTTAAATGATAATCTAAATTTTTTTGTAAATTAATATCTATAGATAATTGAAGTTTATTGTTTTTCGAGAAATATACATCTTTTAATTTCTCATCAAATTCTTTTTCTACACCCTTTATTCCCTGATTATCTATATTAACAGCACCAAGTATATGCGATGCATGCTCATGATGTGGATAACGCCTTGTATATCTTTTTACAGAAAAAAACATAGGTTCCTCAAGTTTCATTATTTCTTTAAATTTTTTTGGCTCGATAGCTCTTTTTAAATATACAAAACTTTTGTTTGAATTTAATTTTTTTAGAATATCTTTATCATTTAATTCAGGTAGGATTTTAGAAATTTCTTTTGATAAAATTTCTTTATTACTTCTAATTAATCTGGGATTTACGACTAAATCATCTACTATAAATGATTTGGCAAGTATAACTCCATTTCTATCTATAATGTCTGCTCTAAAAGTCCCAGAAACTATTTTATTTACTTTCAAATTTTTATTATATAAATTTTCTTTATTGAAGACTGTCAAACCTATTATTTTTAAAGTGATTGCAACATAACCAAAAAATAATAAAGCTAAAAGAAACGTAAATTTTAATCTTGCACCAATTATTCTTTCTTTAAAATCGCCATACAAACTTAAATTTTTTTTTTCTAACATAATTTTTTTTAACGAATATAAAAATCAGAATCTTTTTTTACCTGATAACTATTAGTCTTTTGCAAACCTAATTTTGTTTTTGCAATTTTTTTTATTCGATCTGAATTAGAAAGACTAGTAAAATCTGAGGTTAAAACATTAACTAAATTTTCTTTTTTATTTATACTCTTACTAATTTGTCGTAAATCTTTATTAATATCTTTAACATTATTCCTTAATCCAAATAAAATCATTAGTAGGAAGCAAAAAAATAAAATTAAAGTAAATAAAATTTGTGTTTTTTTATGTTTTAAAATCATTTTTTTTCTGCTGCCCTTAATTTTGCTGATCTTGAATAATAATTTGACTCAATTTCTTTTTTCATTGGTTTTATTACTTTCTTTGTAATAATTCTTAAATTATCCTCTATATTATTATTTGGTTGTAGTTGAGGTAAATATCTAGATTTATTATAAATTTTTCCAGAATGTTTCTTAAAAAAATTTTTAACTATTCTATCTTCTATTGAGTGAAAAGAAATAATCGCTAAAACACCCTTTTTTTTTAGAATATTTATTGCTGATATTAGCCCTTCTTTTAATTCATTGATTTCATCATTTACATATATTCTCAATGCTTGAAATGTCTTAGTTGCTGGATTAATTGATCTTTTTGTTCGCGATTTTTTAACAGATTTGATTATCCCTACTAATTCTAAAGTACTTAAAATTCTTTTCTTTTTTTTATAAGTAATTATTGCTTTAGCAATTTTTCTAGATGATTTTTCTTCTCCATAATTAAATAATATATCAGCTATATTTTTTTCACCATTAGAATTAATAAATTCTTCAACGGTTAAGCCTGTATCGCTCATTCTCATATCTAAAGGTCCATCTTTTTGAAATGAAAAACCTCTCTTTGAATCCTTTAATTGTCTTATTGATACGCCTAAATCAAATATAATTCCTGTAACTTTATTTACTAATTTTTCACGATTAGCAATTATTTCTAAATCACTTATTTTTCCAAGAATGAACTTAAAACGTTTATTATATTTTTTTTGAAAAAAAACAGCTTTTTTTTTAACACTTGGATCCCTGTCTATAGCATAAACCTTACAAGTTTTATTTTTTTCTAATAAAGCTCTCGTGTGACCTCCATCACCGAAAGTACCGTCAATAAAAATTGTATTTTTTTGATTAGGAAATAAATTAATTGACTCTTTTAAAAGGACAGGTGTGTGAGCAAAATTATCATTACTTATTATCATTACTTGTATTTTTAATTATTAAAGATAATTTTTTTTTTTTTAATGTTTTTTCTAGCATTTTGCAAATAGTCTTTAAATGCTTTTGGATTCCATATTTGAAAACTTGATCCCCTACCTACAAAAGTTGCCTGTGTTTTAATACCTGCAAAATTAAGTAATTCAATTGGCAAGCATACTCTCCCCTCGCTATCGAATGGTAGTTTATAAGAATCTGACAAAATTGAAGTGGTTATATCGTTTTTTGTTTCAGAAAAAAAATCCAAGTCATCTAGGCTATCTGCTATTTTTTTCATTTTTTCGAAATCTAACGCTTCTATAGCTCTAAATTTGTATGATCTAAAAGCTATTATACCATTAAAAAACTTGGTATTTATGCCAATTCTAAAGTCTGCGGGCACAGATATACGTCCTTTGTTGTCAACTTTGTATGTATATTGCGATAAAAACAACTAAATTTCCCAAAAAAAATTTAAAAAAAGTATTTGGTAATATATGGGATATCATGGTATAGTATGGGAAATCAAGTAAAATGTTACATTTTTTTAAAAATAAAAGTTTTTCAAAAATATCTATTTTATTAGGTATTTCTTTAACATTTCTTATTTGCTCATTTTTATATGACAACTTTAATATTAAAAATCTTCAAAAAGAAAATTTAAAAGGTTTTTTTAATAAAAAAGTAGTGAAAGACTATGATGACTTTTTTGAAGTAAAAAAAGTTATCTTAAATGGCAGGTATAAAGCTGATAAAGATTTAATTAAAAATGTTGTTACTTCTGGTATTTATGATAATTCTAATATTTTTAAATATGATGCTTTAAGTGTTAAAAATTCTTTAACTGAATTAAATTGGATAAATAAAGTTAATATAAGAAAAATTTTCCCCAACCAAATTATTGTAAATATTAAAGAACATAAAGAATTTGCAATACTAAAAAATAAAGAAAAATATTTTCTTTTAAGCGATGAAGGAAAAACAATTTACGCAATTAAAAATCCACAAGCATACAATTTAATTTATCTTGAAGGAAAAACAGTAAAAAAAAATATAGAACAAGTTAAAAATTTTTTCACAGAACATCCTGAATTAAAAAGAAAAACTACAAAAATTGTTATTACTCCAAATAATAGGTGGAATATTGTGGCAAATAATATTTTATTTAAACTTCCAAGCAAGGATTTTGATGAAGCAATTACAAAGATAGAAAGATTTTCTAATCTAGAACATTTAGAAATGGTTGATCTAAGATTCTATAAAAAAAAGATTTTTATAAAAGTTAATGAAAAAAAAATAGCTATGAAAAATAAAAAATGAAAATTGGTATACTTGATATAGGATCAGATAAAATAATTTGCTTTATAGTAAATATTGTTAAAGATAAAGAACCTAAAATTTTAGGCACAGGAATACATAAATCTTCCGGTATATCTTCTGGAACAGTTACGGATTTAGAATTAGCATGTCATTCGATAAGATCATCTATTCAATCAGCGGAAAAGGATTTTGGAAATACTATAGAGGAATTTATTGTAAATTTTTCCTCTGATACCATTCAGTCACATACGGTCAACTTAAACATTGCTTTAGATAATAACGAGGTAACACATGAAGATATAAAAAAAATATATAAGAAAATTGATAATTTAAATTACGGTGAAGACAGACAACTTTTACATAAAATAAGAACTACCTATTCGATAGATAAAAATATTGCAATTGAAAAACCTGTGGGAATGAAAGGAAGTGAACTAATTGCTGGATTTAATTTAATAACAGCAAACAAAAATGTTGTTAATAATTTTGTAAAATGTTTATCAATGTCCAAAGTAAGGGTTAGTGATGTTGTTGTTACTCCTTATGCATCAGGATTAGGCTGTCTTAATAATGATGATTTATATATAGGGACAACAATAATAGATATCGGAGAAGGTTGTTCTTCAATAGCTACTTTTTATAAAAATAAACTTGTTTATGCAGGGGTGATTAATATCGGAGGTTTTCATATTTCATCTGATATTGCAAGAGGTTTATCGACTTCAATTTCTTCAGCCGAAAGATTAAAAATTTTACATGGTGGTAGCGTTAGTACAAATGAAGAAAATGAGTTGATTGATATTCCTTTAACTGGAAACGAACAAACAACCGAGACTCATAGAATTCACAAAAAAGAATTAAGCAACATTATCTTATCAAGAGTTAATGAAATTCTTGAAAATATTAGATCAAAAATAGATAAATCCATTATGGAAAAAAACTTAACAAACAATATTGTTCTTACTGGAAAGACATCAGAATTAAAAGGATTTAATAATTTAAGTTCTGATTTTTTTGGAATAAAAACAAGAATGGGGAAACCAATTATAAACATCAAGGGATTGGCTGATTGTGCAACCGGGCCAGGTTTTTCTGTTAGCTGTGGTTTAATTAAATATAAAATTTTAAAAGAAGAAGGTTATTTGCAACCTAATTCTCCTATTGAAAATAGTTTTTTATGGAAAAAATTTGGCATATGGATAAAAGAAAGTTTCTTTTAAAAAAAGATTGCATTTTAGTAACGAATCAATATATTATACTATATATAGTGGATTATTTATTGAAATATACATTATTTAGTAATAGTCAAGTTTTTATTAATATTTGCAGGTTTAAAAAATATGTCAGTTAATTTAGGTGTTCCAGAATCTACAAAGTCAAAATTAAAACCTAGAGTTCTTGTTTTAGGGGTTGGAGGTGGAGGATGTAATGCTTTAAATACCATGATTGCTAGTGGTTTGAAAGGTGTTGAATTTGTAGCATGTAATACTGACTCACAATCATTAGAATTTTGTAATGCTAAACAAAAAATTCAACTTGGTATTCAAAATACTCAAGGTTTAGGTGCAGGCTCGGATCCATCTATAGGAAAATCTGCTGCTGAAGAGTCTTATAACGAAATTTGCGAATATATTGATGGTGCACATATGGCATTTATTGCCGCAGGAATGGGTGGAGGAACTGGCACAGGCGCAGTTTCAACAATAGCAAAAGCATGTAAAGAAAAGGGAATATTGACTGTTGCAGTAGTAACAAAGCCATTTTCTTTTGAAGGTAAATTAAGAATGGATAATGCTGAAAAAGGTATTGAAGAATTAAGAGGAATTGTAGATACAATTATAGTTATTCCTAATCAAAATTTATATATTGTTTGTGATGATAAAACTTCATTTGCAGAAGCTTTTTGTATGGCAGACCAAGTATTACATGCTGGTGTTCGCGCAGTAACGGATTTAATTATGATGCCAGGGCTTATAAATCTTGATTTTGCTGATGTTAGAGCTGTAATGTCTGAAATGGGTAGAGCGGTATTTGGAAATGGAGAGGCTGCAGGAGAAAGAAGAGCAATTGAAGCTGCTGAAGCTGCTATATCAAATCCACTTTTAGAAAGAGTTTCCTTAGAGGGAACTAAAGGCTTATTACTTAACATTACTGGTGGTTCTGATATGAGTTTGCAAGAAGTAAGCGAAGCTGCTGACAGAATAAAACAGGAAATTGAAGATAATGCCAGAATTATTTTTGGATCATCGATAAATAAAGAATTAGATGGAATGATGAGAGTTTCTATAATTGCAACAGGCATTGGCAATGTAGTTGATATTAATAAAAAAACATTTGAAGAAAAAATTAAAAAAGAAGAAAATCTTTTTCAAGACCCAACAAAAAAAATAATACCAAAATTTTCTGAACAAACTGATTTGGAGGACTTTACAAATCCTATAGTTGAAATTAAAAAAGATGAAAAACCTAAAATTAATACTAATGAAAGACAAGATGAATTTGATGTAGAAAATCAGCAAGAGAAACCAAGTAATATTGTTTTAGAATTTATAAAAAAATTATCTCCACTTAAAATATTTAATCGTAATGAAAAAAAAGAAGATGAAGTTAACAAATCATTTGAACAAGAAAGATCTATGGATTTTATAGAAAAACAAAATATTCCAGTTAAAGAAGAGAAAGAAGAAGTAATTAATGAAATTAAAGAAGAAGTTGAAAATAAAGAGTATAAAGCAGAAACTACAGCAAGCCATAATCATGAAAAAGTAGAAAACATTGAAAAACAAGAAGAAATTAAAAAAGAAATAAAGTCTGAAGAAAAAATACCAGAACCAAAGCTAGAGCCAAAAATTGAAAAACCTAAGACTAATACTGTTGAAATTCAAACTGAAATACCTGGAATAAATGAAAACAAAGTAAAAGAAGGGTCAAACCTAGAAAAAAAAGATGATGAAAAAGAAGATCTTGAAATACCTTCATTTTTAAGAAATCAATCTAACTAAATTTAAGTTACAAATGGTAACAAACAGTTAATTGCGTATATTTATACAGCAATTATTTTAATTGTTATACAATGTCAACTTTAATTAAACAAAAAACAATTAAAAAAATAATAACCTTTAATGGCACAGCTCTGCATGCAGGAAAAAAAACTAAAATAACGCTAATTCCAGCAAAAGATGACAGTGGAATTATTTTTATAAGAAAAGATTTAAAAAAAAACAATATAATTAAAGCAATTTGGAATAACGTTGCTAATACAAAATTATGCACAACTATATCTAATAAGCATGGTGTAGAAGTATCAACAATTGAGCATTTGATGTCTGCTATTTCAGCATTACAAATAGATAATTTAATAATAGAAGTTTATGGATCAGAACTGCCTATACTAGATGGAAGTTCAAAGAAATATTATGATAAAATTTTAAATACAGGAATTGTTTCTCAAGAAAAAAATAAAAAATTTATTAAAATTTTAAAAAATATTAATTTTGTAAATGGTTCATCAAGAGCATCTTTATCCCCCTCAAAAAATAATTTTGAATTATCCTACAAATTAAATTACAACCATCCTTTAATAAAAAAAGAAACTTATTCCATAGACATAAATAAAAAAAATTATATTAATGAAATTGCTTCAGCAAGAACATTTGGTTTTATTGAAGAATATAATAAGTTAAAAGAAGCTGGTCTTGCCAAAGGAGCTTCACTGGATAATTGTATAGTTTTAAATGGAAAAAAAATTCTTAATAAAAACGGATTAAGATATAAAAATGAATTTATTCGTCATAAAATTCTAGATGCTATTGGAGATTTACATCTAATTGGATATTCAATACTAGGTTCCTTTAAAGGAGATAAATCTGGACATAAAACAAATTATGAACTTTTAAAAAAGGTTTTTTCAGATAAATCATCTTATGCATTAGTTACAATGAATAAACCAAGTAAAAACAAAACAAATGTAATTGCTTTACAGGTACCTAGACAAATAGCTTCTTAATAAAAAAAAGAAAAAACACTTATCATTTTTGAATACTATTTTTTTTGTAAAAATTCTGTTATTTTTACTAAATAATAATTATGATTTTTAAAAAATTAAAAAAACAAAACTTATTAATATTCTTAATTTTTATTCTTTTTACATCTAGTTGTGCAATCAAAGATAGATTAAAAGAAAAGCCAATAACTACATATGTCGAAAAACCTGCAGAATTACTTGTGCAAGATGCTAATAGATATATGAAACAAAAAAATTATACTGAGGCAGCAGGGTTATTTGAAGAAGTTGATAAACAACATCCTTATTCTAAATTAGCAAAAAAAAGCAAGGTTATGGCTGCCTACTCTTATTTTTTAAACAAAGATTATGATAATAGTGTATTTGCTATTAATAATTTTATTAATTTACACCCAGCTGATAAATTAATGCCATACGCTTTATATCTTAAAGGATTATGTTATTTCGAACAAATCGATAATGTTTCTTTAGATCAAGATCCTTCGTTAAATGTTAAAAAAGTTTATCAAGAATTAGTAAAAAAATTTCCGAATAGCGCTTACACTAAAGATGCAAATAAAAAAATCTTAATAGCAAATGATCAGCTAGCAGCAAAAGAAATGAGCATTGGAAGATATTATCAACAAAAGAAAAAACATTTGGCTGCAATTGAAAGATTTAAAGTTGTTATTAATGATTATAATACTACTGCACAAACTCCCGAAGCTTTGTATAGACTCACAGAATCATATTTATCTTTAGGAATAATTAGTGAAGCAAAAAAGACAACGGCTGTTTTAAGTTATAATTATAAAGAGAGTAGTTGGTATAAACTTAGTTATAATTTATTCAAAAAATATGGATATAAAAAAAATGAAGATAAAGGATAAAAAAGAAAAAAATGTCAAAAAAATCAAAGAAGAATATTTAAAGTTAAAAAACGAAATAAATTCACATAATAAATTATATTATGATCAAAATAATCCAAAAATTAGTGATAGCGAATATGATCTTCTATGGAATGAATTAAAAAGTTTAGAAGAAAAATTCCCTTTTCTTAAAACAAAAAAAAGTCCTACAATTCAAGTAGGTTATAAAGCAAATCAGGGGTTTTCTAAAGTGAAGCACAGTTCGCCAATGTTATCTTTAGAAAATGCATTAAATATTGAAGATGTAAAAAAATATATTGAAAAAATATCAAGATATTTGAATTTAAAAAATGAATTTATTGAATTAGTAGCTGAACCAAAAATAGATGGACTTTCAATCTCTTTAAAATATAAGAATGGTAAATTTATTTCAGGAGCTACAAGAGGTGATGGACAAATAGGAGAAGATGTAACCTCAAGCTTAATGACTATAAAAAATATTCCTAAAGAAGTTATAAATCTTAAAAATATTGATGTTTTCGAGATAAGAGGTGAGATTTATATGGATAAAAAAGATTTTTTATTTTTGAATAAAAATAGAAAATTAAACGGGGAAAGCTTATTTGCTAATCCAAGAAATGCTGCAGCGGGATCTTTAAGACAACTAGATAATGAGGTTGTTAAAAAAAGAAATCTTAAATTTTTTGCCTACACGTATGGTGAAATATCAAAAGAAATAGCGTTTAAAAGCCAAAAAGAATTTTTAGATATAATAAGACATTATGGTTTTCCTACCAATGAAGATTTTAAAATATGTAAAAATTTTAATGATATCGAAATATTTTATAATGAAATTGAAAAAAAGAGAGATAAATTAAAATACGATATAGATGGGATAGTATATAAAATAAATTATATCGATGTACAAAAAAGATTGGGTCTGGTTGGTAGAGCACCTAGGTGGGCGATAGCAAGGAAATTTCCTGCAGAAAAAGCTGAGACTCAAATAAATGATATAAAAATACAAGTAGGAAGAACTGGTATTTTAACACCAGTTGCTGAATTAAATCCAGTGTTAATCGGAGGTGTTAGAGTTTCAAGAGTGTCCTTACATAATCAAGACGAAATAGATAGAAAAGATATAAGAATTGGAGATACAATTAAACTTCAGCGTGCTGGAGATGTAATACCTCAAGTAATATCTGTAGATTTAAGCAAAAGATTAAAAAACTCAAAAAAATTTATTATTCCTGATAAATGTCCATGCTGTAAATCTAAAACACATAGAAAAGAAAATGAGGTTGCTGTTAAATGTACAGGTGGATTATCTATATGCGAAGATCAACAATTAGGATCATTAGAATATTTTGTTTCAAGAAATGCTTTTAATATTGAAGGATTAGGAGGAAAAAATTTAAAAAAGTTTTGGATGGAAGGATTTATAAAATATCCTTTTGATATTTTTTATTTAGACAAATTTAAAGAAAAAATTATTAGTAAAGAAGGTTTTGGTGAAAAATCATATTTAAATCTAATAAAATCTATAAATGAAAAAAAAATAATATCTCTGGAAAAATTTATATACTCTTTGGGTATTCCACAAATTGGGCGAAGAACCTCTAATCTATTATCGAAACATTTTAAAAATTTTCATAAGTGGTTTATTTCTATTGAAAATCTTAGCAATGGAAATGTCAAAGTATATAATGATTATATAAATATAGATGGTATAGGCCCTGACGTAGTTGATGATATAAAAAATTTTTTTAATAATGAAAAAATAAAAATTGTAAAAAAATTAAGTCAGTCTTTAAAAAAAATTGAAGACTATAAGTTTTTAATAAAAAGTAACTCTAAATTATCAGAAAAAATAATTGTTTTTACAGGTACACTCGAAAAAATGAGTAGAAGTGAAGCCAAATCAAAAGCTGAGGAATTAGGCGCCAAAGTTACAAACTCTGTTTCTAATAAAACAGATTATGTTATAGCTGGAAAAGATTCTGGTTCAAAAGAAAAAAAAGCAAAAGATTTAAAAATAAAAGTACTAAATGAAAATGAATGGATGAAGTTTTTATCTTAAATATTCGAAGTTTCTTTTTTTAACCATAAAGATTCTTTTTTATTTAAATATTTTCCAATTTTTTTATAAACTTTATTGTGATAGTTGTTTATCCAAGTTTTCTCCTTTATATTCAATAACTTAACATCTAAAAGATTTATATCAATTGGTGCAAGAGTTAATACTTTAAAATTTAAAAATCTATTTTTTTTAAAAACTAATATTACGTTTTCTAAACGTATTCCATATTCGTTTATTTTATAAAACCCAGGTTCGTTAGTTAATAACATTCCTGGTTTTAATCTAGAATTTGACTTTTTTGAAATAGAAAGAGGTCCTTCGTGGACAGATAAATAACTTCCAATACCATGACCTGTTCCATGTGAATAATCAAATTTTTTTTCATTTAAAAATTTTCTAGCTAGTTTATCAAGTGCTTTTCCTGTAGTTTTTTCATTAAATTTATAAATCGACAAATTTATATTACCTTTTAACACTCTTGTAAACATATCCTTTTGTTCACTTGTTGGTATGCCTAAAGACACAGTTCGTGTAATATCTGTAGTTCCATCTAAATACTGCGCTCCTGAATCAAATAGATATAAATTATTTTTACTTAGAGTTTTATTTGTTTTATTTGTTACTCTATAATGAATTATTGCTCCGTTTGATCCAAAAGCAGAAATTGTTTCAAAACTAAGTCCATTAAAATATTTATTTTTTTTTCTTAATTCATACAATTTCTTTGAAGCTTCAAGTTCAGTAACTTTATTACTTTTTTTTATACTCTCTTTTAACCAAAAGATAAACTTACAAATAGAAATGCCATCTCTAATATGAGAATTTACTGATCCTCTTATTTCAACTGGATTTTTTACTAATTTTAAATTAATGCATGGATCATTAGTATAATTTACTTGTATTGCAACTTTTCTAAAAAAATTTTCAATATAATATGGGGTGTTACTAGGGTCTAAAAATATTTCTTTATTTAAAATTGAATAATTGATAATTGAGTTTTTTAAATTGTTAATTTTACAAAAATCAAAATTAGTACCAAGGTAATTTTTTAGAATTTTATCTTTTTTTCCAAAAAAAATACTTTTTTGATTAAAACTCAATAATAAAAAAGATAGTGCAATTGGATTATATGCTATTTCTTTACTTCTAATATTTAAAAGCCATGAAATTGACTCGGGAGACGAAAAAAAAAAATTATTAATATTTTTTCTTTTTAATATTTTTTTTACTTTTAATATTTTTTTTTTAAATGAATCTCCAGAAAACTTTTCTTTTCTTATAAAAATTCTGCTGTTATTTTTTTTTATTCTTTTTTTCCAAATTCTATCTATAAGTATTTCATCGCATACACAAATTTCGTTTTTTTCTTCTAAATTTTTTTTTATTTTATTTAGATTTTCGCAAGTAAATAGCCAACTATCTAAAAGAATTTTTTCTTTTGATTTAATATTTCTTTTTAACCATTCAGTTGGTGTGATCTCATTTATGTCTAAAATCCAAAAATTTTTTTGATCAACCTCTTTTTTTATTTGATTTATATATCTACCATCAGTAAAAATTATATTTTTTCTTAGTGAAATTATTACAAATGCATATGAACCTGTAAAACCAGTTAACCACTGAACTCTATTTTCATCATCTGATATAAATTCATTTAAAAATTTATCCGTTCTAGGAATTAAATAGTAATTGCATTTTTTCTTTTTTAAAAAAGCTCTTAATAATTTTATTTTTTTTTTTACTAGCAAATTTTTATTAATAAATATATTTATGCATGTTTAATAAAGTTTTCTAAAACAACTTTAGTTTTACTTAGCTTATCAAAAACGATTTCATATTTATCATCTACAATATATTTAATCACTCCATAACCGTATTTTTCATGAAAAATCTCATCTCCAATTTTAAATTTATATTCAGATTCATAAGATTCACTATTTTCTAATATTTTTTTGTTCTTAAATAGTAATCGATTAGGGTTTTTTAAATTATCTTCATATTCATCTTGGTCGACTATAAAACTTTCTTCCTCTTGAAAAATATTTTCATTACTAATTATATTTTCTTGCGGTAATTCAGATAAAAATCTTGAAGGTTGACTAAAATTCCAGGTGCCGTGAATAAATCTTCTTTTTGCAAATGAGATAACAACATTTTTTTTTCCTCTAGTAATACCTACATAAGCTAACCTTCTTTCTTCTTCTAATGCTTTCGTGCCTTTTTCTTCTAATGATTTTTGATGTGGAAATAGTCCTTCGTCCCATCCAGCAAGAAATACATTTTCAAATTCTAAACCTTT
>PBIP01000009.1 GCA_002720895.1 Pelagibacteraceae bacterium | reverse complement strand
TTAAAGAATTTAGATGTAGAAACTGTAGAAGGCGATTTAAAAGATAGAGATTCATTAAAATGGGCTTTGAAAGATTGTAAATATTTATTTCACGTTGCAGCAGACTATAGACTTTGGGTTCCAAAAGCTGAAGATAGTTATCAAAATAATGTAACTGGTACAGAAAATTTAATGGAGGAGGCGATTAACTCTGAAATTGAGAAAATTGTTTATACAAGCAGTGTTGCTGTTCTAGGAAAACCAATTAATGGAGATATAGCTAATGAAACAACACCAGTCAGCAAAGATCAAATGATAGGACATTATAAAAAGTCAAAATTTATAGCTGAGGAAAAAGTAAAAGAATTATATAAAAAAAGAAGACTCCCAGTTGTTATAGTAAATCCAGCAGCTCCTGTTGGTCCAAGAGATATTAAACCAACTCCAACAGGAAAAATGATATTAGATGCAGCAATGAAAAAGATACCTGCCTACCTAGATACTGGCTTAAACATTGTTCATGTTGAAGACGTGGCAAAAGGACATTTGCAAGCTTTTCATAAGGGGAAACTCGGAGAAAGATATATACTTGGTGGAGAAAATCTCTCTTTTAAAGAAATATTAGAGATGATTTCAGTTTTGTGTGGTCATAATCCACCAAAAATACAATTACCTAGAAAACCACTTTATCCTATAGGGTATATTTTTGAAATATTTGCCAGATTATTTAATCTTAAAAACCCTATGTTAACAGTTGATATGATAAGAATGGCAGAAAAAAAGATGTTTTTTTCTAGTGAAAAAGCTAAAAAAGAATTAAATTATAAATATAAAACTGCAAAATCTGCAATAAATGATGCTATAAAGTGGTTTATTGATAACGGATATTGTAGAAATGTTAATTTAGTTTGATAAAATAAAAAAAAATGAAAATCATTTTAGCACAACCAAGAGGATTTTGCGCAGGCGTAGATAGAGCAATTGATATTGTAAAAGAAGCTCTAAAAATTTACGGCCCCCCTGTTTATGTAAGACATGAAATTGTTCATAACAAAAGAGTTGTTGAAGATTTAAAAGAAAAGGGAGCTGTATTTGTCGAAGAAATAAGCGAAATACCAAATGACGCGGTAACTGTTTTTAGTGCTCATGGTGTTTCTAGAAAAGTAGAAGACGATGCAAAACTTAGAAAGCTACCAGTTTTAGATGCAACCTGCCCATTAGTTTTAAAAGTTCATAATCAAGGAATTAAATATGCAAAAAAAGGTTATGAAATAATTTTAATTGGCCATGAAGGACACCCAGAAGTTGAAGGAACACAAGGTAGAATTCCTGGAGGAGTTCATTTAGTTTCAACTAAAGAAGATGTAAGAAAGTTAAAAGTAAAAGATGAAGACAAATTAGCATACGTTACTCAAACAACTCTTGGTGTTGATGATACTAAAGATGTTATAAAAGAATTAGAAAATAGATTTCCAAATATTATAGGTCCTGGCGTCGAGGATATTTGCTATGCTACAACTAATAGACAAGAAGCCGTTAGAGATTTAGCTAAGCATGTAGATTTATTATTAGTTGTTGGTTCACAAAATAGTTCAAATTCGAAAAGATTAGAGGAAATTGGTAGAGAAATTAAAATACCTAGTTATTTAATCGATGGACCAGCTGACATAAATAAGAAATGGCTAAAAAAAGTTAAAACTGTAGGAATTACCGCAGGTGCATCAGCTCCCGAAGCTGTTGTAATGGAAGTAGTAAATGAATTAAAAAAAATAGAAAAATCAAATGTAAAGGTTATGGATGGCATTAAAGAAAAAGTAGAATTTAAATTACCATCAGGAATTAGATATAAAAAAGATAAAAAGGAGCTTATTGCTTAAATAAAATGGGAATACCTCTTTTACAAAAAATTAAAGTAGCCAGATATATTTTTGAACAAAAAATTAAAGGTAATAAAAGATATCCTTTAGTTCTAATGTTAGAACCTTTATTTCGCTGTAATTTAGCGTGCGCTGGATGTGGAAAAATAGATTATCCTGATGAAATTTTAAATAAAAGAATGTCTGTGAAGGAATGTTTAGAAGCAGTAGACGAATGTGGAGCACCTGTAGTTTCAATACCAGGTGGAGAGCCCTTAGTACATAAAGAAATAGGAGATATAGTTAAAGGAATAATTAAAAAGGGTAAGTTTGTTTATCTTTGTACCAACGCACTTCTATTAGAAAAAAAATTAGATTTGTTTGAACCTTCAAAATATTTGACTTTTTCAATTCACTTAGATGGATTAGAAAAAGAGCATGATCATTCTGTTTGCCGCGGGGGCGTTTATACAAAAGTTATTGAAGCTATTAAAGTAGCAAAACAAAAAGGATTTAGATGTAATGTTAATTGTACTTTGTTTCATCAAATGACTCCGAGTAGAACAGCAAAATTTTTTGATTTTGTTACTGATTTAGGGGTAGATGGCATAACAGTATCTCCTGGATATGCTTATGAAAGAGCAGCAGATCAAAAAAATTTTTTAAAAAGAAAAAAAACAAAAAACTTTTTTCGCCATATATTTAAATTGAAGAAAGGAAAAAAATGGGAATTTAGCCAATCTTCATTATTTTTAGATTTTCTTGCTGGGAATCAAAATTACAAGTGTACCCCATGGGGTAATCCAACTAGAAATATTTTCGGATGGCAAAAACCTTGTTATTTACTTGGCGAAGGGTATGTAAAAAGTTTTAAAGAATTAATGGAAACTACAGAATGGGATAAATATGGAACAGGTAATTATGAAAAATGTGCCGATTGCATGGTTCATTGTGGTTATGAGCCAACAGCTGCGGAAGATTCAATTAAAAATCCTTTAAAAACTTTAAAAGTCGCTTTATTTGGCCCAAAAACTGAAGGGAAAATGGTCCCAGACATTCCATTAAATAATCAAAGACCTGCGGAATATGTTTTTGAAAAGTTAGTTAAAGATTCATCAAAAAAAATTGAACAAGAAAATAATCAAGAAGAATTAGCTGTAAAATAGAAAAAGAAGCAAGGTCTCCGAAGAGACCAGTTTCTATAAAACAGAATTATTTGACTTCTTTACCGTTGATTTTGCTAATTTTAACAGTTTCGATTTTACCTTCTTTTGTAAGATAGGTGATATTGTAAGTTTTTTTCTTAACATCAAATCTTGCAGATTTAATTTCAGAAAAATTATCTTTACCTCTAGCACTTTGTAGTGCTTGACCAATTGATGTGGCCGGTACTCTAGCTTCTACAGCATATGCAGTTGAATTAACAAAAAGTGCAATGAAAGCTAGTAAAACATAAGTAATTTTTTTCATATAAATTCCTTAAATGATTAATAATAAATAATTAAATCTTAAATAAGATATTATTAGTTATTCTTCAAATTTATTATTGATATGACAAACATCATTGCTATGAATGATATTATAATCCAAGAATTCTATTGCTTTTATTACCTTTTTTTAAATTTTCATATCTTGAAAGTGCCCAATTACTAAAATATTTAGCATATCCATGATAGGTTATATAAAAAACTTTAGGAAATCCAACAGCATTAAAACGTTTATCTATCCAAAGATCTTTTTTATTAAAAGTTTTTTTCAAAAATTTAACTCCTTTAATTACTGAATTGTCATCAATTTTTTCAGTAGTGAGCAAACTTAGTATAGCCCACGATGTTTGACTAGGCATACTTTCTATAGAAGGCATATTTTGATTTTCTTTCCAATAAGTTGCGCAATCTTCCCCCCAACCCCCATCACTATTTTGTTTTTTTTTTATCCAAGTTATAGCTTTTTTAATATAGTTAGAATTCATATCCTCTCCTGAAGATTTAAGTGCGTTTAAAACAGACCATGTTCCATAAATATAATTGGTTCCCCATCTTCCAAACCAAGATCCATTTTCCTCCTGCTCACTTTTTAAAAAATTTACCCCTTTTTGTATTGTTTTTTTGTATTTATTTTTATTTATTTGACTTAGCATTGATATACAACGAGCAGATACATCTGAAGTAGGTGGGTCTAGCAAAGCTCCATGATCCGCAAAAGGGATATTGTTTAAATAATGATGGGTATTATCTTTATCAAAAGCTCCCCATCCCCCGTTTTTTGATTGCATTCCTTCTATCCAATCACAAGCCCTTTCTATAATCTTTTTTTTTTGATAACCAGCCTTATCTAAAAACATTGCAACAACTGCAGTGTCATCTACATCAGGATAAAAATCATTATCGTACTGAAATGCCCAGCCACCTGGTAAAAGATTCTTATTATTTTGGATCCAATCGCCTTTAACTTTCAAAATTTGTTTTTTTTCAAGCCACTTACACGCTTTTTGTATTGCAGGATCTTTTAAAGTCATCCCAGATTCTAAAAGAGATAGACCGTTTAGCCCAGTATCCCATACAGGTGAAAAACAAGGTTGGCAATAACTATAATTTTTTTTGTGAGTAATTAAATTTTTTACGCTATTTAAAGAAATCTCATATTCTTTTTTTAGTTCCAATAAATTAAGAGCAATAGTGCAATTTGTCATCGCTGGAAAAATTGCACCTAGCCCATTTATTCCATTCAAACGATTAATAATAAAATTTTTAGCTTTATTAATAGAAATTTGTTTAATTTTTTTTGGAAAAAACGGTTTAATAATCCTTAAAGTTTTATCGATTAAAGAAAATAAATAATAATAAAATAAAGAATCTTTTCCATAATTTGTTTTTATTTCTTTATTTTTAATAAATAATTCTTGAATATTTATATTTTTTGGGTTTTTTGCCTTAGGTTTTTTATCTAAAATTATTAAAAGTGGCACCACAACTGTTCTAGACCAGTAAGAAATTTTATTTATGTGAAAAGGAAACCAATTTGGCAAAGACATAATTTCAATTGGCATACATGGAATGTTTTTCCAAGAAATTTGGCCAAACATTGCAAGGCTAATTTTTGTAAATACATTAGAATTTTTAGCACCACCAAGATCGAGTATTTTCTTTTTTGCTTTTAACATTATAGAAGATGTTTCTTTTTCTCCAGAAAGTTTTAGAGCATAATACGCTTTAACGCTTGTACTAATATTTGATTCACCTTTCCAAAATAAAGGCCATCCACCATCTTGGTTTTGTTCTTTTTTAATATATTTAGCCAGCCTTGTTTCTAATTTTTTTTCTGTAATTCCTAAAAAATGATTCATTAATATATATTCAGAAGGTATTGTTGTATCTGCTTCAAGTTCATAAACCCAATGCCCATCTTTTTTTTGATCATTTATAATCTTTTTTTTACAGTAATTAATTATATTTTTAATATTCATTAGAATTTATTTATATAGTTTGCCACATTATTACCCGAAGTTATGGCACCTTCTATTGTTGCAGGAAGACCGGTATCAACCCAATCCCCTGCAAGAAAAATATTTTTATACTTTGTTTGCATTTTTGGTTTTCTATAAATTTCTTTTGGACTTTGTACGAATGTTGCCATTTTTTCCTTTATGATTTTATATTTAGGTTTTTTTAAATTATTTATTTTAAATACCTTTTTTATATCTTCCCAAACCATATCTGAAATTTTTTCATTATCTAAATTATCTAAATAATTTGCAGCGCTTATTGTAATTGATAAAATATTTTTTTTTCTAAAAATCCAATCAACCACACCACCAATTACACCAACAAAAAATGAATTTTGTGGAAACTTTATTTCTTTATATTCTTTATCAAGTTTAAAATGAAGATTTAATATACAATTAGTTTTTTTTGGAGTTTTTAAATTTGGTATAATTTTTGAAGCAATATTAGGTGTTACAGCTAAAACGATAATTTCATTTTCTTTAATTTCAATTTTTTTTTTATTAAACACTAATTTTTGAGCTAAATTTTTATTAAATATAATTTTTTTTAATCTGAAATTATTTTTTATATTACCTCCACTTTTAGTAATTTTTTTAATTGCTGGATTAATTAAACTATCTTTTAATGATTTTTTTACCACAAATGGTTTAAGAGGGTTATTACTAAAAAATAAAGTTTTTATAATTACTTTACTTAATAATTTTGCAGAAGCTTCGTCAGGATGAGTATTAAGAACAGCTATTGTAAAAGGCTTCCAAAATTTTTTATAAATTTCACTATTTTTTTTTAGTAAGCTAGAAACAGACTGATTTTTTTTAGCAAAAAAAATTTTTAAACTTTTTATGAAATCTAATAATGAAATATTTGTAGGTCTGCAAGATCCAAAAAATATCCACCAAGGAAATATATAAGAATACGGTTTAACGCTCCAGAATTCTGAATTTTTTATATCAACAAACGGGTAAAAAGTTTCATTATTTGCTATTAATTCTTTTTGAGACTTAATTTTTTTTAGATAATTGAAAGTGTTTTTATATGCTTTAATAATTAAATGATTTCCGTTATCAAGAATACAGTTAAAATTTTTTTCTTTATATGATCTGCATCGACCGCCATATAAAGATGATGCTTCATAAAGAATTACATTTCTTCCATGTTTTTTTGACAAATTGATAGCACATGATAATCCTGCAAGACCACTTCCAATTATATGAATAGATTTATTCAATTAACAAATATTCCTTTTACAAATAGTAAAAATTTTTCAAACTTTGTTAAACTTACCCTTTGCTTAATATCTTCCCAACCTTTTTTTTTTAATTTTTTTAAAAGCAATTCATAGGTATTCATCATTACTATTGCAGCTTTTAAATTTTTTTTTGAACAAAAAAGTAAATCTTTATTAGCTTTATCAAAAGCTATTTCAGCTTGTTTAGATAATCGAATGCAAGCTTTAGGGAAGTTTTTATTTTTTATAATAAAATTAATATTATTCGATTTAATACCCACATTATTAAGCATTTCTTTTGGAATATACATTCTTCCCATTTTTTTATCTTGATTTATATCTCTTAAAATATTTGTAATTTGCAATGCTTTAGCTAAATGAAGACCAAAAGATTTTGATTTTTGAGTATTTTCTCCAAAAATTTTTAAACTTATTAAGCCAACAGCTCCTGCAACTCTATAACAATACAAATTAAAATTTTTTTTATTAGGACAAATCATCTTATTATCAATATCCATTTCACAACCTTTAATGATATCCAAAAAATATTTTTTCTTAATTTTATATTTATCAATATTATTTTTTAAAATTTTATTAAAATTATTTTTTAATTTATTTTGAAAAATCTCGTTTACTTCTTTTTTTAATTTTTCAATTTTTCTTTTCTTTCTTTCTTTTAAATCTTTATTATCCGCTATTGTGTCTGCTTTTTTACAAAATGCGTATAAAACAAACATAGCCTCTCTCTTGTCTTTATTAAGAATTTTCATACCCCAGTAAAATGAGGATTTCGGGTACTTTATTATATTTGTATTAGCCACTGACAAAGATTTAATTTAATAATTATAAAAATGATTTAGCAAAACATTTAATATAATCAAGCTTGTTTAAAACAACCTTTTTTCCTAGAGGATCCTTTTCTTTTAATAGTTTATGTAATTTTTTAGCAATTTCTAAAATAAAAGTTGTTTCATTAGACAATTTTTTATTTTTCATTATTTTTTTAAATTTATCTGCTTGTTTTATTAATTTCTCCGTATGAAGTAAAATTTCATCAATAGCGAGTCTTAAGTTCTTATCTATATAATCTTTATTTAATTGGGATAATTTAACTTCATATTTGTTTAAAAATGATTCAGGCAAATAGACTCTATTTATTTTTTTATAATCCTCTTTACAATCTTGTATATGATTAAGTATTTGTAGAGCTATACATAAAGGATCAGAATACTTATAACTTATTTTATCTTCTTTATGTAAATCTATTACAAATCTTCCAACTGGAACAGCTGAATACCTGCAATAATTAATTAACTCATTCCAATTTTTATATCTTTTTTTTGTAGCATCTTGTTTAAATGCCTTTAGTAAATTTAATGCATGATCAACTTTTATTTTATTTTGAAAACATATTTTTTTTAAAGTTTCGACTTTAGAAATTTTAGATTTATTACTTTCAATTGCTTTTTCAAACATATTAAGTCTTTTAATTTTTTCTTGTGGACTTAATTTTGGGCTATCAGCTATATCATCTGCTGCTCTTGCAAATTTATAAAACGTTAGTACCTGAGATCTAACTTTTTTAGATAATAACCAAGACGCTACAGGAAAATTTTCCTCTTTATAATTCTTAGTAGGATTTATTTCGATCAAATCTAAAGTCATAACCTTTCATTTCTTTTAAATAAATGAATTATATAATAGTATATTACTTTTTTATATTTTTATAATGATTACAAATTTTTTAAGAATTTTTCCTTTTATTTTTTTAATTCTCATTAGTGGATGTGGGGGGTTAAAAAAAACTTGGGAAGAAAGTGGTACATATACATCTAAAAAAGATATTGCATCAACTTATATTTGGAAAAAAGGTAAACAATATATTGCGATAGTAGAAACAATTCCGGTTCAAGGGCGAAATAAAAGTAGAACTCTACATCCTGTAAATATTTCTTCTAGTACAATTAGTAAATCTTTAAGCAAATTAGAATATAAAATTATTGCAAAAAAAAGTAAAAAAAAGAAAGGTAAACATGCTGTATTTTCCGAGGGCAATATTGAATTATTAAGCAATCAAATACCTAAAGCTTTAGAAAAAGCAAATAAAAATCAGGATGTTTTGTTCGAAGTTTTTCAATTAAGAAAAAAATTTTGGTTTATTCCAAGTACAATTGATACAACTGCTGGATATTTATTTATTGAACCAGGAAGAATTAATATAATTTTTGAAAAAATCAATGAAGACTATCAAGGATATGATTATGATGAGCCAAGAAAAATAGTTGGTGATAGTTCAAATGGCATATATAGAGGCAAGCAACAAGTATCAAAAGGATGGGTTGTTTTAACATCAAAATCTTGGCAGTAATTCTAATAATGTTAAAAAAAATTCTTTTTTTACTTTTAGTTTCATTTTTGCTTCCATTTTTTTCAATTGAAGCAGATTCTTCAAAAATTTATAGCAAAGGTTATGTAAATCCAGTTAACGCGCTTAATTCATTCTTATGGAATAAAAAAAAAGAGGGAAGTATAGGATTAACATCTAATGTTTTTATAGATAATAGAGAAGTAACGGCAACTTTACATCCAATTTCATTTGATTCTTCAAAGATTAAGATAGCTTTTAGTAAAATAAAATATTTAGATGAAAAAAAAGAAACCACTGATTTTATTTTTAACGAAGAAAATTTAGAAATTTTATCTAAATATACATCTAAAGGACTTTCATTAGCAAATAAAAATCAAGATATAATTTTTCAATTTTTAAATAAAAAAGAAGAAAAACTAACCCAAGGTATAATTTTTATTCAAAAAAATAGTTTGAATTTAGTTTTTTTTAGCATTCATGATTGTGTATTAGAAAAAGTAAAAGAAAAAAAAAAGAAGAAAAAAGAGTTTCATAAAAATCACCCAAACTTTTCATTTATTAAGAAAAAAAACTGTAATAGTTCAAAAAAAAAGATTGCTGTATTATCTTCAAAAGGAATTTACAAAAAAAAAACCAATCAACAGTACTCATGGATTATTTTTACAGCTGAGGCTTGGCAACAAAATAAATCTGGATTAAATTAATATAAATCAATATTTTACAACTAATTTCTAAATTGTCTTGCATTGGCACGATAATTGCTGTTAATATTAAGTAATATTTTGTTAGAAAGGTATATTATGAAAAAATATTTATATTTAACAGCTAGCTTTATAATTTCTTCTAATATTGCTTATGCTGCAGATGCTATAACAAGAGAATCCATAGAAAAAGCCACAGGCGTTTCAATTGGATATAATACTAGTTGGTCTTCGCATTATGTTTGGAGAGGTGAAAGCCAAAGTTCAAAAGATATGTCTCCAGCAATAGGTGTAGATTTAGGACATTCAAGTGGATTTTATCTTGGAGCATGGACAGGATCTATAACAAATGGTACTCATGGCGCTGAATTTGATGTTTACGCTGGTTACGCATTTGATCTTGGACCATTAAGTTTTGATATTGGTGATTTATATTATCTTTATCCAGGCGAATCAAACGAGGTACAATTTAACGAATACTATTTTAGTGTTGGGACCGAAATTCCTTTATCCATGGTAGCTGATGATTTTTCTGTTTCACCTTACGTTTATTTAGCATACGCTCCTAAATGGTTTGGTGCAAATACGCCTGATGCTTTATACACAGAAGCAGGTATAGAAGCGCCAATTCCAGGAACTAATTTCTCAGTTGCATACACATATGGAAATATAGATATTGACGATCTAGAAGGCGATGGAGAAAAAGGCGCTGATGTTGATAGTTGGGATTATTACTATATTACAGTTGGTTTTGGTGAATTACTTGGTTTAGATACCTCTGTTACTTACCATAATGCACCTGGATATAGCGCTGATGCAGGACAAGATGGATTTTTTGTATCACTTGGACACGAATGGTAAATCCTTTATTATCCATAGAGATATAGAAAAAACAATCAGAGCTCCCAATTGATGCGTTATTGCAATTGGGGTTGCTACATATGAAAGAAGTGTTGCTATTCCAAGGCTTATTTGAATTAAAACAACAGTTAAAAGAATACTGACTTTTTTTTTTATTTTATTTTGAAGATTTTTTTTTCTTGAATAAAACCAGATATAAAAGGTTAATAAAGCGGTACTTATTCCTAATATTCTATGATCAAATTGAACAGAAACAGGATTCTCGAAAAAATTTATAAAATTAGGATCTAAATCAAAAAAATCGTTTGGAAAAAATTTTTCTCCCATTAATGGAAATGTATTATATACAAGACCAGCATCTAATCCAGCAACCATACCACCAGAAAAAACAGTTAATAAAATTAAACATGAACATAAAAAAATAAAAAAACTAAAATTTTTATTTTTTATAATAATTTTTTTTTTATTTTTTTTTATATCGTAGAAATAAAAAGTTAATAAAAGTAGATATCCGTAAATTATAAAAGCAATTGTTAAATGAACTGAAAGTCTATAATGACTTACATCTGGTTTTTCTACCAAACCACTCTGTACCATATACCAACCAAACAATCCTTGCAGCATAATAAGAATTAAAATAATAAAAAAATGTTTTTGTAATTTTTTTTGAATATATTTTTTTCTTATAAAAAAAATTAGAGGTATTAAAAAAAATAAAAAAATTATTCTTCCCCAAACTCTATGAATATATTCCATCCAAAAAATGAATTTGAATTCATCTAAATTAATATTTGGATTAATAATTTTAAATTCTGGAAACTGTTTGTATTTTTCAAATAATATTATCCAGTTATTCTCATTTAACGGTGGAAGAATCCCAGATATTAAATTCCATTCTACCATAGAAAGTCCTGAGTCAGTTAATCTAGTCAAGCCCCCTATAAAAACCATAATGAAAACAAGAAAACAAGACGTTAATAACCACAAATAAACGATACCGGTTTTTTTATTATTATTCATATTCTACAAATTAATTATGTATATAATACAAAACAACGTAAAAAAGTTGTAAATAATAGTTGACAATTAAGTCATATAACTATAATACACTTGATAACAAAATAATATATTATGTTAAAAAAAACAGGTCCAAAAAAAGAAACAATAGTTTTACATGCAGGTCACAGAAAAGATTCTGCTACAAACGCAGTAGCTGTTCCAATCTACCAATCTACTTCTTATCAATTTAATGATACAGAACATGCAGCTAATCTTTTTGCCTTAAAAGAATTTGGAAATATTTATTCAAGAATAATGAACCCAACTTGTGCAGTTTTAGAGGAAAGAATTGCAAAACTTGAAGGAGGAGCGGCCGCACTTGCAGTTTCTTCCGGCCAAGCTGCTTCTATGATGTCAATTCAAAATATAGCACATGCCGGTGATAATGTTATAAGTTCAACAGATTTATATGGCGGAACTTGGAATCTTTTTAATAATGCGCTTTCCACTATGGGTATAGAAGTCAGATTCGTGGATCCTGATGATCCTGAAAAATTTAAAGATGCAGCTGATAACAAAACTAGAGCAATATATGCTGAAACATTGCCGAATCCTAAACTACAAGTTTTTCCGATCAAAGAAGTTTCAGAGATAGGAAGAGATTTGGGAATTCCGTTAATTATGGATAATACTGCTGCATATGGTTTATGTAGACCTTTTGAACATGGAGCAGCCATTGAAGCTTCATCTTGTACAAAATATATTGGTGGGCATGGTAATTCAATTGGTGGTATTATTGTTGATGGTGGTAATTTTGATTGGGAAAAAGAAGGTGATAGATTTCAAATGCTTAATGAACCTGATCCAAACTATCACGGCGCAATATGGACACAAGCAGTTAAACCTTTAGGACCAATTGCTTATATTATAAAAGCTCGTGTAACATTATTAAGAGACTGCGGACAATGCATGAGTCCATTTAATGCTTATAATTTTATTCAAGGATTAGAAACTCTTCCATTAAGAATTGAACGACATTCATCTAATGCTTTTGAAGTTGCAAAATTTTTAGCAAAGCACCCTAAAGTTTCTAAAGTTATATATCCAGGTCTAATGTCAGGTAAATACAAGAAAAGAGCTGACAAATATTTAAATGGCGGGTATGGAGGTCTATGTGGTTTTGAATTAAAAAGCGGATTAAAAGCTGGTAAAAAGTTTATTAACAATTTAAAATTATTTTACCATTTAGCTAACATAGGAGACTCAAGAAGCCTAGCTATTCACCCGGCAAGTACTACGCACTCTCAATTAACATCAGATGAACAGCTAGCAACTGGAGTAACACCAGGATACATTAGACTATCTATTGGTATTGAGCATATAGACGATATTTTAGAAGATCTTGATCAGGCTTTGAAAAAAAGTTAAATTCTGTAATAATTTAAATTAATAAAATTATGAAAGGTCCTAGCGTTGTTATAATAGGTTCAGGCCCCAGCGGTTTTTATACTGCTGAATCTATTACAAAGAATTTAAATTCTGATATTGATATAATTGATCGCCTGCCAACACCATTTGGTTTAATAAGAGGAGGAGTTGCTCCTGATCATCAAACAACAAAAAAAATATCATCTTCTTATACTAAAACTGCAGAAAAAGAAAAAGTTAAATTTTTTGGAAATATCGAAGTTGGAAAAGATATTACAATTGAAGAATTAAGAGAACTTTATGATGTTGTAGTATTAGCTATAGGCTCTGAATTAGATAATAAATTAGAAATAAAAGGTTCAAATTTACAAGGTGTTTATGGTTCAGCTGAATTTGTTGGATGGTACAATGGCCATCCAGATTATGTAAATTTAGAACCTAATTTAAATACAAAAAACGTAGTAGTTATTGGAAATGGGAATGTTGCTATAGATATTGTTAGAGTTTTATCTAAAACTTCAGAAGAAATGTCAGATTCAGACATACCTGGATATGCTTTAGATTCTATAAAAAAATCACCTATAAAAAATTTATATATTGTTGGAAGAAGAGGGCCTGTAGAGGCAAAATTTACCAATGTAGAGCTAAGAGAGATGGGTAAATTGAGTAATTGTGTTCCCATTGTAAATATAGATTTACCAAATGAATTAAAAGGGAGTTATACAGAAAGAGACCAAAGGTTAATTGAAAAAAATCTAGAAACACTAAAAAGTTTTTCGACAATTGAAAAAAATAATAAAGAAAAAAAACTTAATTTTAATTTTTTTCAAAAACCAATTGAAATAATTGGCGATGAAAAAGTTGATTCAATTAAATTTGAAAAAACAAAATTGGAAGGATCTGAATTAAGAAGTACAGGGGAAATTATTGAAATAAATTGTGGTTTAGTTATTTCAGCAATTGGATATACGCCTAAAGATATACCTGGCTTAAATATAAATGACGGGGTAGTTGAAAATGATAATGGCAGAATTAGTAAAGGTTTTTACGCAGCAGGGTGGATTAGAAGAGGACCAACAGGAGTGATTGGAACTAATAAAGCTGATGGAGAGTTAGTTGCAGAATTAGCTAATAAAGAATTTAAAAACCAAATAAAAGATGGTAGAGCAGCATTGGTTAAAATGATAAAATCAAAGAACTTAAAAGTAACATCTTTTAAAGATTGGGAGAAAATTGATTCTTTTGAAAAAAAAAATGCAGTAGTTCCGGCTCCACGAAAGAAAATTCTAACTATCAAAGAAATGTTAAATTTATGTAAAATATAACTATGGAAATTGATTTCTCTAAAGCAGATCAAATTAATTCTTGGCCTTTTCAAGAAGCAAAGTTAATAAAAAAAAAAATAAATAATAAACCAAAAAAAGGATATGTTTTATTTCAAACTGGTTTTGGAGCTTCAGGATTACCTCATATAGGAACTTTTGGGGAAGTTTCTAGAACACAGATGATTATGAAAGCATTTAATAAAATTTCTGATATTCCAACTAAATTAATTACCTTTTCAGATGATTATGATGCATTTAGAAAAGTACCTGAAAATCTTCCTAATCAAAAAATGTTAGAGAAAAATTTAGGAAAACCTGTGTCCGAAATACCAGATCCATTTGATAAACATGAGAGTTTTGCTGCTTATGTTAATAATAAATTAAAAACTTTTTTAGAATCTTTCGGTATTGATTTTGAACTTAAAAGTGCAACAGAATTATATAAATCTGGTTTTTTTGACGATTATTTATTAAAAGTTTTAAAGAATTATAAAAAAATAACTGACATAGTCTTACCTACAATTGGTCCCGAACGAAGATCAACCTATAGCCCAATTTTGCCAATAAGTAAAAAAACAGGAAAAATTCTTCAAGTGCCGATAAAAGTAGAAGATGAAGAAAAAGGGGAAATAAGCTTTATAGATGAAAATGGAGAAGATTGTAAAATTAATATTTTTAAAGGTAATTGTAAATTACAATGGAAAGTTGATTGGGCAATGAGATGGAATGCTTTGGATGTAGATTATGAATTGTATGGAAAAGATCTTGTTGACTCAATAAGAAGTACTAGTCAAATTTCGAAGGTTTTAGGTAAATCAGCACCATTAGGATTTAACTATGAACTTTTTTTAGATGAAAAAGGAGAAAAAATATCAAAAAAAAAAGGAAACGGTATGTCGATAGAAGAATGGATTAAATATGGCCCATCCGAAAGTTTATTATTGTTTATGTATTATACGCCAAAAAAAGCAAAAAAACTTTACTACGATGTTATACCAAAACATGTTGATGAATATCTTAGGTATCTAAAACAATTTGATGAACAAAATGATATTGATAAATTAAATAATCCTATAATACATATTCATAGTAATAAGGTACCAAAACCTGAAATTGATATAAGTTTTTCATTAATATTAAATTTAGTAAGTGCTTGCCAGAGTGATGATAAAGAAATTATTTGGAATTATATCAAAGAATATATTCCAAACGTTAATCCTTCAGACAATCCCTATACAGATAAATTAGTAGAGTTTTCTATTCAATATTATAAAGATTTTGTAGAACCAAATAAAAAATATAAAAAACCTTCAAATGATGAAAAGAAAATTCTTGAGGAACTTATTAAAATATTAAATAACTTTAAAACTAAAGTTAGCCCTGAAGAAGTTCAAACTGAAATTTATGAATTAGGAAAAAAATATAAGTATGAATTAAAAGATTGGTTTTTGTTTCTTTATGAAATTTTGTTAGGTCAAAAGAGTGGGCCTAGATTAGGAACTTTTGTTTTACTCTTAAGTATTAAAGAAACAGTTAAATTGATTCAAGATAGTTTTTTAAGATAAATTTAATTATTCAGTTAAGAATATTCTTTTGCATATTCCATAATTTTTTCAACCATAGCATGGAGACCATTTGTTCTACTTGGAGTTAAATGAACACCTAGCCCAACCTTTTCGATAAATTGAGGCGGGTTACTAATTATATCTTTAGGATCTCTATTTGAATAAATTCTTAAAAGCATTGCGATTAAACCTCTAGTTATTACTGAGTTACTATCTGCTTGAAAATTTAAAATATTATTATTTTTTTTTGGAACTAAATAAACTTCAGAAACACAACCTTCGACTTTAAATTTACTAGTATGATATTTATCTGGGAGCATATCTAATTTCTTACCCATATCAATTATGTGCTCATATTTATCTTGCCAATTATCAAAAAAAGAAAATTCTTCTATGAGTTCTATTTGTTCTTCTTTAATTGTTTTTTTTTTATCCATAAAAAAAATAAGTCAATATTATATATATAAGTAAAGAAAATTTGTTTTATAGTGGTTAAAAATTGTTTGAAAAATTTTATAAAATAATATTTCCTATATTAAACTTTATACCGCCAGAAGTAGCACATGGTCTAGCTATAAAATTTTTTTCTAATTTTAAAAAAAAAAGTGACTCTGACGATTCTATTCTTAATTCAAATGTATGTAATCTAAATTTTCCTAATCCAATAGGTATAGCGGCTGGGTTCGATAAAAACGCAGTAGCATATCAAGGATTAATAGCTTTAGGATTTGGATTTGTAGAAATTGGCACTGTTACAATTAATCCTCAATCAGGTAATAAAAAACCAAGGGTTTTTAGATTAGCTCAGGATAAGGCCATAATAAATAGATTAGGATTTAACAACATTGGTGCTGAAAAAGTTTTAGAAAATATTGAACGTAATGATAAAAAAAATAGTTCAAGATTAGTAGGGGTAAATTTAGGAAAAAACTTAGATAGTAAAAAGCCTATTAACGACTATGTTGAACTTTTAAAAATATTTAATAAAAAAGCTAATTATCTTACATTGAATATATCATCGCCAAACACTCCTGGTTTAAGAGATCTTGAAAAAAAAGATAATCTGGAAATTTTAGTTAAAAAAGTGTCTTCTTATAGAAGGAAAAATTCAATAAAAACTCCTGTTTTCTTAAAAATAGATCCTGATTTATCTAAAAAAGAACTTGGCGATGTAGCTGATATAATTCTAAGTTCCACCATAGACGGGGTAATAATATCTAATACTTCGGTTAAAAGATCTAATGATTTAATTAATAAAAATTCAAATGAGAAAGGCGGATTAAGTGGTTTACCTATAAAAGAAAAATCAAATATACTTTTAAAAAATTTTTATATTTTAACAAATGGCAAAATCCCTTTAATTGGTGTAGGAGGTATATCGAATGGAAAGGATGTATACGAAAGAATTTTAAACGGAGCTTCTTTAGTTCAGCTTTATACATCTTTAATATATCAAGGCCCTACTGTGATAAATAGAATTAAACAGGAGTTGATTTATTTTTTAAAAAAAGATAATTATAAAAACGTCAATCAAGCTATAGGAAAGTCACACAAATGAAAAATATTGTAAAAAAAAGGAATTTTTCAGAAATAATTAATTCATACGAAGTTTTTTTTTTTGATTTGTATGGTGTTACTCATAATGGTGTCAAATTATTTCCTGGAATAATTAATATATTAAAAAGACTTAAGATTTTAAAAAAAAATGTAGTTTTTATTTCTAATGCTCCAAGAAAATCTATAAAAATTAAAAAATTCTTAAAAAAATTAGGTTTAAGTAAAAATTTATATTTAGATGTTATTAGTTCGGGAGATATAACGTACGAAGATTATTTATCTAATTTAAAAAATAAAAAATATTATTTTATCGGTGCAAATAAAGATAAAGATTTTTGTAAAGGTCTAAAAATATTTCAAGAAAAGAAATTAGAAACTTCAAATTTTATTTTAAATTTAGGTCTTAATGAAGGCGAAAAAATAAATAAATATTCAAAGATTTTACATGATGCTGCAAATTTATCTTTACCAATGATATGTGTTAATCCTGATTTAGAAGTTATTAGGGGTAAAAAAAAAGAGTTTTGCGCTGGTTCATTAGCTCTTCAATATGAAAAATTTGGAGGTAAGGTAAAATATTTTGGGAAACCATATATTGAAATTTATAAGAAAGCTATGAAAAAAACAAAAATCAAAGATAAAAGAAAAATTTTAGCTATAGGGGATTCTTTAAGAACTGATATATTGGGGGCAAATAATTTTCAAATTGATTCTATATTAGTATTAAGTGGTATTCATAAAGAAATAAAAGAAATTGAAAAAATTTGTAAAAAAACAAATATATATCCAAAGTTTTTATTAAATACGTTAAAATATTGATTATAAATTTTTTAGTTTGATCAATTACTTATGAAAAAAAAAAACTATATAAATTGGACTCAGTTAGCAAAAAAAGAGCTAAAAAATAATAAACTTGAAATTTTAAATTCTAAAACACCAGATGGTATAAATATAAAACCTTTGTACACAGCTGAAGACTTAAAGAATTTAGAGCATATTTTTACTTATCCAGGATTGAATCCCTATCTTAGAGGTCCTAAAGCAACAATGTATTCTAATAGACCATGGACTATTAGACAATATGCAGGTTTTTCTACTGCAGAAGAATCAAACAAATTTTATAAAGAAAATATTAAAAATGGGCAAACTGGTTTGTCAGTTGCTTTTGATTTGGCAACACATAGAGGTTATGACTCTGACCATCCTAAAGTTGTGGGAGATGTTGGAAAAGCAGGAGTTGCTATTGATACAGTAGAAGATATGAAAATCCTTTTTAAAGACATTCCTTTGGAAAAAATGAGTGTCTCTATGACAATGAATGGAGCAGTCTTACCAGTTCTTGCAAATTTTATAGTTGCAGGCGAGGAACAAGGCGTACATCAAAATAAATTATCAGGAACTATACAAAATGATATTTTAAAAGAATTTATGGTTAGAAATACTTATATTTATCCGCCTGAACCAAGTATGAGAATTGTTTCTGATATTATCGAATACACTTCAAAATTTATGCCAAAATTTAATTCTATTTCAATTTCCGGTTACCATATGCAAGAAGCTGGTTCCACAACTGCACAAGAACTTGCTTTTACCTTAGCTGATGGCGTAGAGTATGTGAAATGTGCGCTTGCTAAAGGTTTAAAAGTAGATGATTTTGCCCCACGTTTGTCATTCTTTTTTGCAATTGGAATTGATTTTTTTATGGAAATTGCAAAATTAAGAGGTGCTAGATTACTTTGGTCAAAATTAATGAAACAATTCAAACCAAAAGATCCAAGAAGTTCAATGTTAAGAACGCATTGCCAAACCTCTGGTGCAAGTTTAACAGAACAAGATCCATACAATAATGTTGTAAGAACTACTATAGAAGCTATGGCATCAGTTTTAGGTGGAACACAATCTCTTCATACCAATTCTTTTGATGAAGCTTTAGCTCTACCAACACCATTCTCTGCTAGAATTGCTAGAAATACCCAGTTAATATTGGCTGAAGAAACAGGAATAACGAGAACTATTGACCCATTTGGAGGAAGTTTTTTCATTGAAAAATTAACTGACGATCTTGTTAAAGAGGCAGAAAAAATGATTAATGAAATAAATAAAATGGGTGGAATGACGAAAGCAGTTGAAAAAGGATATCCAAAATTAAAAATTGAGGAAGCAGCAACTTTAAAACAAGCTAGAATAGATAACGCGGATGAGGTTGTTGTCGGTGTAAATAAATATCCACCTGACACAAAAGAAGAGGTAGATATATTAAATATAGATAATACAAAAGTTCGAAAAGAACAAATTAAAAAATTATTAGTTATTAGAAAAAAAAGAAATGAGAAAAAAGTTTTAGCTTCATTAGAGGCATTAAAAAACGCCGCAAAAAAATCTCCAAATCAAACAAATTTGTTAGAATGTTCAATTGATGCTGCGAGAAACAGAGCTTCAGTAGGAGAAATTTCTGATGCTTTAGAAACTGTATTTACAAGACATAGGGCTATAATAAGAAGTGTATCAGGTGTTTATAGTTCAGCTTTTGAAGGAAAAGAAGGTTTGAAGAATATTAAATTACAAATAAAAAAATTTGCATCAAAATTTGGTAGAAGACCAAGAATGTTAGTTGTAAAATTAGGTCAAGATGGCCATGATAGAGGGGCTAAAATTATAGCAACATCTTTTGCTGATATAGGCTTTGATGTTGACATAGGCCCACTATTTCAAACTCCTAATGAAGCTGCTAAACAGGCATTAGAAAGCGATGTACATGTTATAGGTGTTTCCAGTCAAGCTGCTGGACACAAAACATTAGTGCCTGAATTATTAAAAAATTTAAAGAAACAAGGAAACAAAGACATACTTGTTGTTTGTGGTGGAGTTATTCCGCCTCAAGATTATAAATTTTTAAAAGATAAAGGCGTTGCAGCAATCTACGGTCCTGGAACAAATATTCCCAAAGCAGCAAGTGATATAATTCAATTAATAGAAAAAAAGAAAAATATTGCAGCTTAAATATTTATCTTTTTATTGTAACTTATAAAAATGATCGATACTTTATATAAAAAAATATTATTATCAGATAGATTAGCACTTTCAAAAGCAATAACTTTAATTGAGTCTTCTAAATTAAAAGATAAAAATAAATCCGAAGAATTAATAAAAAAATTGTATAAAAAATCCGGAAAATCTATAAGAATTGGAATTTCAGGCCCACCAGGTGTAGGAAAATCTACTTTTATTGAAACACTAGGAATTTTTTTAACTAAAAAAAAATATAAAGTTGCTGTATTAGCTGTTGATCCATCTTCAAAAAAAAGTGGAGGATCTATTTTAGGTGATAAGACAAGGATGGAAAAATTATCCATTCAAAAGAATGCGTATATTAGACCTACACCTAGTAGAGGAGAGCTTGGCGGTGTGGCAAGAAGAACTAGGGAAACTATGATATTAGTGGAAGCTGCAGGTTATGAAGTAATTTTGGTAGAAACCGTTGGAGTCGGACAATCGGAAACAGAAGTTGCAGAAATGGTCGATATTTTTTTAGTACTTCTTCAACCCTCTTCAGGAGATGAATTACAAGGTATTAAAAAAGGTATTATTGAAATAGCTGATTTATTAATTGTTAATAAAGAAGACGAATTTAAGAACGAGGTTATGAATACCGTTTCAGAATATAAAAACGCCTTAAGTTTGTTAAAAAAAGATAAAAATACATTTAATACTGAAGTTTTAAGATGTTCTGCTTTAAAAGGTTCTGGCGTGAATGAAATATGGAAAATAATAAAAAAATTTCAATTATTAGGAAATAAAAAAGGCTGGATTAAAGAAAAAAGAAGACAGCAATTAACTAAATGGATGTGGGATGATTTACAAAAAAACTTATTTGAAAAAATAAAAAGTAACAAAAAATTAACTTTAGAATTCACTAAATTACAAAAAAAAGTGTCTAAAAATATTATTTCTCCAACAGAGGCATCTAAAAAAATCTTGCATCATTACATAAAAAATAATAAAAGTTAGTTTAATAATTTTTTTTATAAACAAATGTCTAAACAATGTGAATTAACTGGAGTAAAGATTTCAATTGGGAATAACGTAAGTCACGCTCATAATAAGACAAAAAGAGATTTTACGCCCAACTTGCAAAAAAAAAATATCTATTCTGATATTCTTAATCAAATGGTTAGATTAAAAATCTCTACAAAAGCATTAAAATCTATTGAGTCAGCTGGGGGTTTTGATAAATATATAATAGATGTACCAAATAAAAAATTATCTATCAAAGCTTTAAAAATAAAAAAAGCTATAAAAAAAAGAACAATAAGTTCTAAAAAGGAACAACCAAAGGAGAAAAAAAAATAAGTTTTATTTTTTTTTTGTATCAAATAATTCTAAAAAGTTTTTAATCATTGTTCCACCCAACTGATCAGGGTCGTTTATCGTTACAGCTTTTTTATAGTATTTGTTAACATTATGTCCAATACCAATAGCTATTAACTCTACGCTAGTTTTATTTTCAATAAATTTAATAACTTTTTTTAAGTGTTTTTCAAGGTAGTTCGAAGTATTTGATGAAATTGTAGAGTCATCAACCGGAGCACCATCTGAAATGACCATCAAAATTTTTCTTTCTTCTTTTCGTTTCCATATTCTACTTAAGGCCCACTGTAAAGATTCTCCATCTATATTTTCTTTTAACAAGCCATCTTTCAACATTAATGAGAAATTATAATTTATTTTTTTTAAACTATCTTCTGGAGTCTTATAAATTATATGCATTATATCATTTAATCTGCCCGGATTTTGAATCATACCATTTTTTGCCCAGGCTTCTCTTGATTTACCCCCCTTCCATTCTTTGGTCGTAAAGCCCAAAACTTCTACTTTAACAGAACAACGTTCCAATATTTTACTTATTATTGTGGAACATACTGCAGCAGTCTGTATAGGCTTTCCTCTCATTGATCCCGAATTATCAATTAAAAGTGAAACTACTGTATCTTTAATTTTTTTTTCTTCAAAATTTTTATAAATGTTCTTAAAATTATGATCAGTGACAATCTTTGCTAATTTTGAATTATTAATTTTTCCTTCTTCAACATCAAAATTCCAAAAACTTTTATTAAAAACCAATAGTTTATTTTGTAATTTCTTTGCTAGTCGTCTAACAGTTGAATAGGTATCTTTAGATTCTTTTAATAATTGATTATTTAATTGAATTAGTTCATTTCTTTTACAATATTCTTCAGCTCTAACAATTTTATCATATTTATTTGTATATACTTTGTATTTTATATCTTCATTTATTTTAGCAATCACATCATTTAGATTTTGTTTTTTGTTTTTACTATCTTTTCTTTTCTTAACAACTTTACGATTTAAATTTTTTTTGGAATTAAATTCATTTTCTTGAAAAAAACTATTATTTGTCTCTTTAATTTCTTTCTCTATTTTTTTTTTATCTTCAACCTCTTTTTTTTTTAAAACTTTTTTTTGTTCATTTTTCTCATTTTTATTACTAAATTTTTCAATTTTTTTTATTAACTCTAATGATTTTTTTGAAAACTTTTCTTGATCTTTAATTTCTTTTTTTAATTCAATAAGATCTTCTATAATTAATGGCATAATAATAGGCTTCCATAAATTAATAAATGACAGTGTGTTTTTAGGAAGCTTTTCATTTATAAAACTTTCAGTAGATATTAACTTAATGACTTGAGTTATTTGAGAGTTGTTTCTTTTTTTTATTTTATTAAATTGATTTTTTTTACAAAAAAATTCTATTCTTGATCTCAAATTACATGCAATTCCTTTCAAATATATAGATCCAAGAGTAATTATTCTTGTTTCTTCTAAGGCATCAAAAAGTTCTAAATTTTTTTGATTGTTTGGTTTAAATTTTTTATATATTTTTTCTTTATGATATTTTAATTTTAATGCTAAAAAATCTGCTATTCCCCTATAATTCTTTATATCATTTTTTTTTAATAAATTAGAATTTGGTAAAAATACTTTATTTTTTTCAATTTTACTAAAATTGTTATTAAATGAAAAAATTAAGTTTTTTTTCCCAGAGATAGACTTAATAGTTGCTGAAATAGATCTATTTATATCTGTCATTAAACAATTTTAAAAAGAATTATTTTTTTTTTAAATTATTTATTTCACTTTCAGGTAAATCAATATTAAATACTCTTTGAAAATATTCTGCTACTATAGGTTTTTCAGTTTCATCACATTTATTTAAAAATGATACTTTGAATGAAAATATTAAATCATTAAATAATTTGTAGTTTTCAGCCCAATTGATTATTGTTCTTGGAGAAAGAACAGTTGTTAAATCACCTTGTACAAAACCTTTTCTTACTAACCCGGCTAATGCAATCATTAATTTAATTTTTTCTACTGCAATTTTATTTTGAGATATTTTTGTTTTATTAATAACAATTTTTGCTTCTGTTTCAGGGGATAAATAATTTAAAACAGAAACAATATTCCATCTATCCATTTGTCCTTGATTAATTTGATTAGTTCCATGATAAATTCCAAGATTATCAGACTGTCCTATTGTATTAGAAGTTGCAAATAATCTAAAAGCCGGATGCGGTGTAATAATTTCATTGTTATCAAGTAATGTAAACTTGCCATCTGACTCTAATATCCTTTGAATTACAAACATTACTTCTGGTTTCCCTGCATCATATTCGTCAAAAACTAATGCGGTGGGTCTTTTTATGGCCCAAGGTAACATTCCGTCTTTATATTCAGTAATTTGTTTATTTTTTTTTATAGTTATAATATCTTTGCCTACCAAATCGCCTCGAGTAATATGACTGTCAAGATTTATTCTAATACAAGGCCAATTAAGACGAGCTGCAATTTGTTCAATATGAGTTGTTTTTCCTGTTCCATGATATCCTTGAATTAAAACTCGCTTATTTTGAGAAAAACCAGTTAAAATTGAAATAGTTGTATCATTATCAAAGAAATAATCTTTATCTATTTTTGGCACTAAAGACGATTTTTTGCTAAAAGCAGGGACTCTTAGGTCAGATTTAATTCCGAAAACTTGTTTTGAAGATACCTTTATATCTGGGTTATATGATAATGATTCTGTTAATGAATTATCCATGATTAATTTACGTTAGTAATTAATTGTTTTTTTATTTCTTCAAATGCTTGATTTATTTTTTTAAATTTTTCTTCATATTTTTTATCACCTTTATTTTTATCAGGATGATATTTTTTTGCTAATTTTTTATATTTATTTTCAACAAACTCAATATTTATATTAGTACTGTCTATATTTAAAATTTTTAATGCGTCTTTTAAAAGAGTTTTTTTTTTATTTAATTTAGAATGATTTTTTTTCTTTTTAAAAAATTCAAAATAATTTGAAAAAATTTTATCAAAATTTCTAAATTTTTTCGTTGTTGAGAAACTCCAGGTAGGACGCCATCCTATCGTGTCTAATTGGATATGCTTTTCTATTTCTTTTTGCGTCATATCTTTACAATAGTTCCATTCTTTATTGTAAGTTTTAATATGTTCTTCACAAAACCAAATATAATTGCTTATTTCATTTTTTGATTTTGGAGCTTTATAAATTCCTGGTTTTGAACAATTATCTTTATAACATTTTCTTTTAAAAGAAGATTTTGGTTTCTCAAATATACTTTTTTTCTTCATAATGTTATTATTTACATTAAAGATTATAAATGACAAGTTTTGATATGAATAAAGGTAAAATTGAACTAAAAATAGAAGAAAAAATTAAAAAGAACTTTCCTACATCTAAATTTCTTATTAAAAATATTTCTTACAAACATAAAACTCATAAACAAAATATTAAAGGCGATGAAACTCATTTTATAATTAATTTAGAAAGCAAAAAATTTTTAAAGCTTTCTAGATTAGATAGACAAAAGTTTTTTTTAAAAATACTAGGCGATAACATTATTAAAAAAATCCATTCTATTTCATTTAAATTAACGGCTCCTAATGAAAAAAAAGATTAATTGGTTAAAGGTGTTACGTTAACTAAATCAATATGATTTTTTTTTGCGCTAATTATTTCAAATCTAAAACCGTAAAAACTAAATATTTTTCCAGGTTCTGGTATAGCTTTTATTTCATGAAAAATTAATCCAGCAAGGGTAGAAGCGTTTTCATCGGGCAGATTCCATCCAAATTCTCTATTCATATCTCTAATTGTCACGTTTCCTTTAATAGAATATTTTCCATCTTTTAATTTTTTTGCACCTTTAATTGTAATGTCATGTTCATCTTCAATATCACCAACAATTTCTTCAATGATATCTTCTAAGGTTATAATACCCATTAGAGATCCATATTCATCAACTACAAAAGCTAAATGTCTTTGTTTCTTTTTAAATTCTTGTAATTGATCTAGAACTGAAGTTGTCTCAGGTATAAACCAAGGATTTTTTGCTAATAATTTAAAATCTAATTTTTTTTTATTATTTATATTTTTTAAAATATCTTTAACGTTTATTATGCCTAAAATTTTATCAGAATTTTTATCATATAAAGGTAGGCGAGTATATTGACTATCTAAAATTTTTTTCATACTTTTTTTTATTGGCTCATTTGCATAAATTACTTCAAGATTTTTCCTATGAGTCATAATTTCATTTACTTGCAAGTTATCTAAATCAAGTATACCCTGAAGCATGTCTTTTTCTTGTATGTTTCCTTCACCTTTTGCATGTAAATCTATAGCGCCTCTCAATTCTTCCTCTGTTGTACCAATATCCGATGTGCTTTGAAATCTAAATATTTTTAAAATTGCATGTGTTAAATGATGTATTAAAAATGTAATTGGCGAGAATATTTTTACCAAGAATTTTATTATTGGTGAAAACATTAAAGAAATTTTTTCAGATTTGTTGATTGCGATAGTTTTCGGTAAAACTTCACCAAATACAAGTATTAAAGCTGTCATTATACAAGTTGAATATAATATTGCTTTTTCATTATCATTTGAGTAATTGATTATTACGCTTGTAGCAATTGCAGTGGCTAGTGTATTTACTAAATTATTTCCAAGTAGAAGAGTTGTTATTAATTTTTCTTTTTGTAATTTAAGAAAACTAACAATCTTAGCTTTTGGATTATTCTTTTTTTCAAGTTGATGGATTTTTAATTTCGAAACAGCCGTTAAAGCCGTTTCAGAACCTGAAAAAAAACCAGATAGCAAGATTAAAAAAAAGATGAATAATAAAATAGAAATTGTATATAAATCCATTTTTAAGATATAGATTTGTTTATAAATTCTTTTTTAATTTTGTTGTAAACAAACGCACTTCCTACATCTTTGCACAAAATAAAATTTATCTTACCTTTCAAATTTTTTTTATCATAAATCATATTTTTTACAATTTCTTTTTTTTTTATATTAATTCTTTTTAAAAAACTTAAATCAAAAGGGAGCTCAAATTTTATAAATGTATTTTTTATTTTAAAGTAATTATTTAAAGATAAAAAACCTAAAATATGTGATAGTTTACATGCCATACAAATTCCAATTGCCACTGCTTCACCATGTAATAAAATTTTCGAATATTTTGTACAATTTTCTAAAGAATGAGCAAATGTATGTCCAAAATTTAGTAAAGCCCTTTTATTATTAATATCTTTTTCATCTTTTAAAACAAATTCTTTTTTAATTTCAACACTTCTTTTTATTGTTTTTATAACTTTTAAATTATCCAATTTTAATAATCCCTTTGAATTTTTATTTAACCAATTAAAAAAAATCTTATCATAAATAATACTATATTTTATTACCTCTGCATAACCAGCCGTCAATTCTCTTTTTGGCAACGTAGATAAAAATATAGTGTCACATATGACTAAATTCGGCTGATAAAATGTTCCAATTAGATTTTTTCCATAAGAGCTATTTACACCAGTTTTTCCACCAACTGAACTATCTACTTGAGCTAATAGAGTAGTAGGAAAATGTATTAAGTTAACGCCACGTAAGGTTATGCTAGCTAAAAATCCAGAAATATCTCCAATGACACCACCTCCAACTGCAAAAATAGCATCATTTCTTGAAACATTATTTTTTAAAAGGAACGATATTAATTTATTAATTGTTTTTATATCTTTCATTTTTTCACCTGAACTAATGACAAAAGTTTTGACAAAAATTTTTTTAGGTATGATTTTAATTATTTTTTTTAAATGTAATTTTCTAATTACAGTATCTGTTATAATAAATATTTTTTGAGCATCTTTTATAGCTGAAAAAATTTTTTTTTTATTTTTTTCTATAACATTTTTTCCAACTATTATTTCATATGGACTATTTTTTAACGGAACTTTTATTGAATAATTATTTTTCACTTTAACAATATAGTATTTTATATTTTAAATAATATTTTTGATAGAAAATAATATCTTTTTACATACTTCAGTTGCACTTTTATTTGTTTTTATAACAAATTTAGCTTTCGAATATATAGGTTTTCTAATTTGCATTAATTCTTTGATTGTTTTTTTTAAATTAGAATTATTTTTTTTATTAAGTAAAGGTCTTTGATTAGATCCTTTACATCTTTTATAAATTGCCTCTAAACTTACATCTAACCAAATTGATACATTTTCTTTAATTATTTTTTTTTGTACTTTTTTATTTAGAAACGCTCCGCCTCCTAAAGCCATTACAGATGATTTTTTCTTTGATAATAGTTTTAAAACTACTTTTTCTTCTTTTTTTCTAAAAAAACTTTCACCAAATTTTTCAAATATTTTATTAATTTTAATTTTACAATCTTTCTCTATTATTTTGTCTGTATCGATAAAGTCTAAATTTAGAATTTTTGCTAATTTTTTCCCTATGGTTGTTTTACCACTACCCATCATTCCTATTAAAATAATTTTTTTTTTCATAATTTTGAAAACAATTCTTTTTCTTTTGATAAAATATACTTAAGGTATTACTTTAATTATAATTATTTATATATAATGTTTAAAAGTCGTAAAAAAAACTTTTTTGAAAAAAAAATGAATATTTTATTAGTATTTATCGTTTTAATTCTAATAACTTTATTTTTTTTCTTAGAATGGTTCGTTCCTATACCAAAGACAAAAGTTGAAAAAATTATTGAAATAGAACAATATAAAAAATAGTTAATTTGTTTAATAATTGTTTCGAATGAAAATCATTAAAAAACTTCTTTTAATAATCTTTTTATTATCCACTCCTAATAAAATATATGCAGGCTTAGGCGATAGTGAAATGAGCGCGGGGGGATGGAAAAGAAATATTGAAGTTAATGAAATAGAGGAAATAGATGTCGATAAAAAGGATAACGAAATTTCTGAAAGTGATGATAAATTTAAAATACAAGAGTTAAAAGAAATTGATATTAATACAGTGGGGACATTAACCAAAGAGGAAGGAGGACTCGGTTATGATATGTGGAGAGATTCTGAAATAAATATTATTCAAGATTATTTGGAGAATTTACCAACAAATAAAGAATCTAATTTAGCAATAGAACTATTAAAACAACTACTCTTATCCAATGCAGAATTACCTGAAGTAAAAGACAATACTAATTTTTTTTTAATAAGAATAAACAAACTAATAGAGCTTGGAGATTTTGATAATGCAAAATCTTTAATAGATTTAATAAATGCAAATGATAATGAAAAAATTTTGATTAAACAAACTGAACTAAATTTATCTTTAAACAATTTTGATTTAGTTTGTTCAGGTATAGATGAAAAAAGAGAAAAATTTAAAGAAAATTTATTCTGGAGAAAAATCGAGATATTTTGCTTGATACTTAATGATGAAGTTAATAAAGCTAATTTATCACTGACTTTGTTAAAAGATGAGGAAGATTTTAACGATGATAATTTTTTAAAGATAATTGATAGCCTTTTATATAAAGAAGAAATTACTGATGAAAATTTAAACGATTTAAATCTTTTAAATTTAGTTATGACCAGAGTTGCAAACATAAGTATAAAAGAAAGCTATATATTAAAAGAAGATCCTTTATTTCTAGCTATGATTTATAGAATGCCCAATGTCCCAATCAAAATTAGAATTGAAGCAATAGAAAAATCAAAAAAACTTTTAAATTTACCAATAGAAGTAATTGAAGAAATTTATAATAGTTATGATGTTAAAGAAAAAGACAAAAAAATTTCTTTAGATGACAATATTATACTTGGTTCTGAGACACAAGCGATATTATTTCAAATGGCAATTGCTGAAGAGAATGATGAAAAAAGAGCTAAAATTATAAAAAAATCTTTAGAACTTGCTCTTATAAATGGTAATTTCAGATTAATTTCTAATTTAAATTTAAATTCATTGTTAGAAATTAAACCATCAAAGAATTTATCTTGGTTTGCTGAGTATGCTACTAAATCATTATTAGTTACTAACAAAACAGATGAAGCAATAAAATGGTATGAAATTTTAAAGAAAGAAAGTGAAAAAAATATAGAGTTATTTAATAAATTTGTAGAAATGTGGGTGATTATTGAGTTCTATAATTTAAAAAATAATGAAAAAGAATATAAAAATGTTAGTCAAATCGATCTAATAAAATCTATGAATAGATTTAAATCAAATAATGAAATATTATCTTTTAATACAGTTGGTTTTTATATATTAGAAACTTTTGGACTTAAAATTAGCCCTGAATTTTGGCTTATAAATTTAGATAATCAGCAATTGGATACTAAACAATTGCCAAATTCCTCTTTAATATCGCTGCTTAAATATTCTTCTGAAAATAATAAAATAGGAGAAACTATACTATTAATATTAATGTCTCTTAATGGTAAAAATTTCAATCAACTACACCCTTTTTTCTTGCAAAATACTATTAGTGCACTAAATCAAATAGGTCTAGAAGAAAAAGCTTTTGACTTGGTCATTGAAACATTGATTGAGAGATAGTTAATGAAAATGGAAGAAGAATTAAAACATTTTGTGCAAACATTAAATTCTGAAGATGGCGTACATAAAAATACAGTTGTTTCATATAAATATGATATTGATCAATTTAATAATTTTATAAAAAAAAAAAAAAAAACATTTAAATCAGTTAAAAAAAAAGATGTTTTAGATTTTCTTGAAAGTTTAAAACAAAAACATATAAAAAATAAATCTACATCAAGAAAAATTTTTGCTTTGAAAAGATTTTATAAATTTTTAATTTCAGAAAAAATTATAAAAAAAAATCCTATAGAAAAAATAGATATTCCAAAATCAGAAAATACCTTATCAATCACATTAACCAAAGAGCAAATTGAAAAAATAATAAGTTTTGTTTCACAAAAAACAAATAATTATAGAGATCTTAGATCTTACCTAATTATTGAACTTTTATATACAACTGGAGTTAGAGTTTCTGAATTAATTTCAATTAAAACTAATAATGTTGATCTAATAAATAAAAAAATACTTATTGATCCGTTTGAAAAAGGAAAAACTAGAAAAGAAAGAATAGTTTTTTTTGGAAGTCAAACAAAAGAAGTATTTGAAAAATATTTAGAATCTAGAAGAGTTCATTTTCAAAAAAAAGACACCCCCTGGCTTTTTCCTTCTACAAATACAAGTGAATTTTTAACAAGACGAAGAGTATTACAAATAATGCATAATCTGGCAGATCAAATAAAAATTGATAGAAATTTAATGCATCCTCATTCATTTAGACATGCATTTGGCAATAATTTATTAAATTCTGGGGCAGATATTAGAGTAGTTCAAAAATTATTAGGACATTCAAGTATAATTACAACTCAAAAATACACAGAACATCGTGAAAAATTAATTGAGACAATAGAAAATTATCATCCTTTAAATAAAAGTAGTGAAAATATTGCATGATATTTGTATATTCTAGTGGTATTAATTATTAAAAATAAAAACGAAAGGTAATAAAATGAGTTTTTTTGAAGTAGAACAAGCAACAACAAGGTTAAATAGAAGTGAATTGGCAGTTCCTGGAAGTTCACCAGATTTTTTTGAAAAGGCTGCTAAATCTCCTGCTGATGTAATTTTTCTTGATTTAGAAGATGCAGTGGCTCCTGATGATAAAGAAAAGGCAAGAGAAAATATAATCCAAGCACTTAATGACGTTGATTGGGGCAATAAAGTAATGTCAGTAAGAATTAATGGGTTAGATACTCATTATATGTATAGAGATGTAGTTGATGTTATCGAAAAAGGTGGGGAAAGACTTGATTTAATAATGATTCCTAAAGTAGGTACAGCGCACGATGTCTATGCAGTTGATATGCTTGTGACGCAAGCAGAAAATTATATGAAAAGAAAAAAAAAGATTGGTTTTGAAATGATTATCGAAACTGCTCTTGGTATGCAAAATGTTTATGAAATTGCTACTGCTAGCAAAAGAAATGAATCTTTGCATTTTGGTATAGCAGATTATGCGGCTTCAACTAAAGCAAAAACAACTGGAATTGGTACGCAAAATCCAAAATACTCAGTTTTAACAGATCCTGATAAATCTGGCAAAAGAGATGTTGTTTGGAGCGACATGTGGCACTACCCTCTAAGTAGGATGGTGATTGCTGCAAGAGCAGCTGGTCTAAGACCAGTCGATGGACCTTTTGGTGAAATAAAAGATCCTGATGCTTACGATTCTTCAGCTAATAGAGCTGCTGTTTTAGGATGTGAAGGTAAATGGGCAATTCATCCATCGCAAATTGACTTAGCTAATAAAATTTTTACACCTCCAGAAGAAGAGGTTACTAAAGCAAAAAGAATTTTAGAGGCAATGGAAGAAGCGCAAAAGCAAGGAAAAGGCGCAGCTTCTTTGGATGGCCGATTGATAGATTTAGCCTCTGTTAGACAAGCAACAGTTATGGTTCAAAAAGCTGAATTAATTAATAAAAAATAAATGAGACATACACTAGATTTTGAAAAGACTATTTCTGATTTGCAAGAAAAGATTGAGAAACTAAAAGATTCAGGATCAGATAAAACAAGTTTAGTTGAAGTAAACGAGCAAATAGAGGACATTAAGGTTAAGATAGATAAAAAGCTTAACGAAATTTATAAAAAACTTACACCTTGGCATAAATTGCAAGTTGCTAGGCATCCAGAAAGACCACACTTTTTAGATTATGTTAAGGAATTATTCCAGGATTTTGAACCTTTGTCTGGAGACAGATCTTTTAAAGAAGATCCTGCGTTATTATGTGGTTTAGCAACATTTGATGGACATTCTGTTATGATTATGGGGCATGAAAAAGGTAGAAATACTGAGGGAAGAATAAAGCATAATTTTGGTATGGCAAAACCAGAGGGTTATAGAAAGGCAATTAGATTAATGAAATTAGCAGAAAAATTTGATATTCCTATAATAACTTTTGTTGATACACCAGGGGCCTACCCAGGCGTTGGCGCTGAACAAAGAGGTCAGTCTGAGGCAATCGCTCAATCTATAGAAGTTTCCTTAAATTTGAAAATTCCAACAATGTCTGTAATTGTTGGCGAAGGAGGATCAGGTGGCGCTATAGCAATTGCTACAACTAATAAAGTTTTAATGTTAGAACATTCTGTTTATTCAGTTATATCACCTGAAGGTTGCGCGTCAATTTTGTGGAAAGATACAAAGTATGCGGAAGAAGCAGCGGCTTCTATGAAAATTACAGCTCAAGATTTAAAAGAATTGAATGTTATAGATGGTATAATTTCTGAACCCGTTGGTGGCGCTCATAGAAATCCATCTCAAACCATAAAAAATGTTAAAAACGCAATAAAAACAACTTTAAAACAAATTATCTCACAAGATAAAAATGAACTTCTTAATCAAAGAAAATCAAAATATTTAATGACTCTAAATAAATCTGAGTAAATTAATTATTAAATTTTACCGCAACAATGCTTATATTTTTTTCCCGATCCACAAGAACATGGGGAATTTCTTGGAATTTTTAAATTTTTTATTGTTGTAGTATTTCTTTTTTCTAATTTTTGATCTTTATAAACCTCCTCATCTGGCTGTTTATTTTCTTCTTCGAAATGTATATTGCTAAGAACTCTGCTTATATGTCTTTTTATATTAATAAGCATATTTTCAAAAAGTTCAAAAGCTTCTCTTTTATATTCATTAAGAGGATCTTTTTGCCCGTATGCTCTTAAAGAAATACCTTGTTTCATATAATCAAGAAAAAGCAAATGATCTTTCCAAGCATGATCTATTATTTGAAGCAAGAAACTTTTTTCAACACTTCTGATATTTTCTTTTCCTATTTTTTTCTCTCTGCTTAAATCTGATTTTTCAATTTCATTAAGTATTAATTTTTTAATTTCTTCATCTGCTACTCCTTCTTTTTTAGCTATACCTTTTAAATCTTTTTTAACACCAAATATTTCACCAACTTCTTTTTCTAGATTTGTTAAGTTCCATTGCTCATAATAACTATCTTTCGGAATATTTTTTGAAATTATATTATTTAAAGTATCCATTTTCATACTTTTAATAAAATCTTTTATATCTTCAGATTCCATAATTTTAGTTCTTTGGCTATAAATTACCTTTCTTTGATCATTCATTACATCATCAAATTTAAGCAAAGACTTTCTTATATCGTAATTTCTTGCCTCAACTTTTTGCTGGGCTTTTTCTAAAGCTTTATTGATCCATCTATGTGCTATAGCTTCTCCATCTTTTAAACCTAATGTTTTAAGCATACTATCAATTTTTTCCGATCCAAATATTCTCATTAGATCATCTTCAAGAGATATATAAAATTTTGATTCACCTATATCTCCTTGTCTCCCACATCTTCCACGTAGTTGATTATCTATTCTTCTACTTTCATGTCTTTCAGTTCCTAAAACAAAAAGACCTCCGGCATTTATTACAACTTTTTTTGCTGCTTTAATTTCATTTTCAATTTGATTTATTTTTTTTTTATCTAATTTTTTTTTATTCTCAATTTCTAATTTTTTTATTTGCATATCTAGGTTTCCACCTAATTGTATATCTGTTCCTCTTCCAGCCATATTAGTTGCAATTGTTACCGCGCCCTTTTGGCCTGCTTGTGCAATTATATAGGCTTCCTGTTCATGATATTTTGCGTTTAAAATTTTATGCTCAATACTATTTTTTTTAAGAATTTTTGATAGTTCTTCAGATTTTTCAATACTAATAGTTCCAACTAATACAGGTTGATTTTTTTTTCTACATTCTGCAATTTGAGATACTATTGCATTATATTTTTCTACATTAGTTCTATATATTTCGTCATCTTTATCATCTCGAATACATTTTTCATTTGTTGGTATTTCAATTACTTGAAGATTATAAATATCAAGTAATTCAGGAGCTTCAGTCATCGCAGTTCCCGTCATACCAGAAAGCTTTGTATACAATCTAAAATAATTTTGGAAAGAAGTTGAGGCTAGTGTTTGATTTTCATTTTGTATACTTACTGATTCTTTTGCCTCTAATGCCTGGTGTAACCCCTCAGAAAATCTTCTACCTTCCATCATTCTTCCCGTAAATTCATCAATTATAATTACTTGATCATTTTTTACTATATAATCCGTATCCTTTTCAAATAATTTATGAGCTCTTAATGCTTGGTTTACATGATGAAGAACCACAATGTTTTCTGAGTCAAATAAATTGTTATTTTTTAAGAGTTTTTTTTCTTTTAAAATTTTTTCAATTACAACAACTCCTTTGTCATTTAAATTAACACTTTTAGATTTTTCATCTTTCTCAATCTCGTCGTCTTTTAGCCTTGGTATTAACTGATTTATTTCTGAATATAGACTAGATGTATCTTCAGTAGGTCCAGAAATTATTAATGGAGTTCTTGCTTCATCAATTAAGATATTGTCTACTTCATCGACAATAGCAAAATTTTGTTTTTTTTGAACAAGAGTATCTTTTGAATATTTCATATTATCTCTCAAATAATCAAAACCAAATTCATTATTTGTTCCATAGGTTATATCGCATTCATACGCTTTTTTTCTTTCTTCATCGTCCAAACCTCCAGTTATACAACTAACAGTCAAACCTAAGAATTTATATACTTCTCCCATCCACTCAGAGTCTCTTTTGGCAAGATAATCATTAACAGTTACTATGTGCACACCTTTATTTCCTAAAGAGTTTAAATATGCCGGTAAAGTTGCAACTAAGGTTTTACCTTCACCTGTTTTCATTTCAGCAACCATTCCTTTATGCAAGACCATTCCACCAATCAATTGAACATCAAAATGTCTTTGCTTAAGCGTTCTTTTCGAAGCTTCTCTTACAGTTGCAAACGCTTCTATAAGCAATGAATCTAAAGATTCTTTTTTATCTAGTCGTGATTTGAATTCTTTAGTCTTATTTTTAAGCTCTTTATCGCTTAATTTCTCAAAATTTTTTTCTAATTTATTAATTTCATCGACTTGTTTTTGAAGTTTGCTAATAAATCTATCATTAGCACTTCCAAAAATTTTTTTTGCAAATTTTAAAAACATATTTTTATATTTAATAAATAAATATTTAATTGAGAATATTTATATAATTCCTAATTACAAGATATATAAGATCCTATATAATTTTTTAAATATGAATAAATTTTTTATAAAAAATGAAAAAAAGACTTAAAATGAACAATATAAACGGCATATTATTTTCGACAGGCAGTTGTGGCTTTAAAGAAAAGAAAAAAAAGGATTTTGTTATCATACAGTTAGAAGATAATTCTACAACTGCTGCAGTTTTCACTTCTTCAAAAACAATTTCAGAACCTGTAAAATGGTCAAAAAAAAATTTACAAAATAATATTAAAGCAATAGTTGTAAATTCAGGCAACGCAAATGCTTTAACTGGTAAAAAAGGACTAATAGCTATTAAGAATTATGTCGGAAAAATTGCTAGTAACATTGGTTGTTCAACCAAGAATATTCTTGTTGCTTCCACGGGAGTTATTGGAGAACAACTAAATTATAAGAAAATAAATTTTTTAATTCCTAAATTAATAGAAAAATCAAAAAAAAAATGTTGTAGTTGGAATAGTTTTTGTGAGTCGATAATGACAACAGATACTGTGCCAAAGTTTGCTACTAAAAAAATTAGATTTGGTAAAGAAAATATTTCTCTGACTGCGGTTGCTAAAGGATCCGGGATGATTTACCCAAATATGGGAACAATGCTAGCTTTTATATTTACAGACGCATGTATACCAAAAAAAATTTTAAAAAAGATTCTTATAAACGGAGTACAAGATTCATTTAATAGTATAACTGTAGATGGTGATACATCTACAAGTGATAGTGTTTTTTTTTCAGCAACTTGCAAAAATAGGAATGTAAATATAAACTCTCCAAAAAGTCAAAAATATAAAAAATTTTCTAAAGAATTTAATTGTTTGTTATTAGATTTAGCAAAACAAATTGTTAAAGACGGAGAGGGTGCAAAAAAACTAATAAAAATAGTTGTTAAAAATGCAAAAAGTTATTTATCAGCTAAAAAAATAGCATTTTCAATTGCTAACTCAGTTCTTGTCAAAACACTTTTTAGCTCCAATGAACTTAATTTTGGAAGAATTTTTATGGCTATTGGTAAATCAAATGAAAAAATCAATCAAGATAAAATATCTTTTTACCTTGGCAACTATTTAATTGTGAAGAAAGGAGTTTTAGTAATAAATAATAACGATAAGAGGTTAATAAAATATATGAATAAGAAAGAATTGTTGCTAGAAATTGATTTAAACAATGGAAGAAGTGTATCAGAAGTTTACACATGTGATTTAACAAATAAATATATAGAAATTAATACTAATTATCTAAGTTAATTGAAGAAAAAAAATATATATGTTTCCACAGTTGCGCTTATTGATTGGCAAGGCAAAGTACTAATATCCTTAAGATCAAAAAAATCTTTTTTATCTAATCACTGGGAATTTCCTGGCGGCAAAATAAAAAAAAACGAAGCTCCAGAAGATACGGTTATTAGAGAGATAAAAGAAGAATTATCATTAGATATTAATAAAAAATCTCTTAAACCAATAAGTTTTAATAATCACTTATATGAAGATTTTAATGCAATAATTTTTTTTTATATTTGTAGAAGCTGGAAAGGAACTCCATCCTCCAATTTAAACCAAAATATTATGTGGGTTGAAATAAGTAAATTAAAAAATTATAAATTTTTACCAGGTAGCAATAAGTTCATTTTAGAGTTAATAAATTTAAAAAAAAAATAAATTTCAAAGTTTTTCTTCTTTAGAGAACAGAGCATCAGATAATCTACGGTTTGCAGAACCAGGTTTTTTGGGTTTTTGTTGACTAGAATGTTTTGTCCAACCAATAAAATATAATATTTCAAAAGTTGCATAAATTTTATTATTTTCAGAAAACTTTTTTTTATAAATATCATTCGCTACATTAAAAAGTTTTTTTGATGTAAAATTTTTTTTTCTATCAATTAAGCTATTACTTTCTCCCATACCTTTTAAATCTTTCATTAAAGCAAAAATATCTTTATAGAATATTTTTATAGAATCTTTATCAATCACTGGTAATTGAAAACCAATTTTTTGCAATAATCCACCAGCATCTTGCAATCTTACAAAAGGCGAGACTCTAGGGTAAATACTTTTTGAAATTTTTTCTTCTGCTTCACATAAAGAATATTTTAATTCATTTAATGTTTCGCTTCCAAAAATACTACATAAAAATAAGCCATCAGGTTTTAAAACTCTATATATTTCATTTAAAACTTTTAATAAATCATTAGACCAATGTAAATATAAATTACTAAAGACTAAATTAAATTTGTTACTTTCAAAAGGCAGATTTTCTTCATCTATAGATAAAAATTCTATTTTTTTATCTGATTGTTTTTTTTTAGCTATTTTTAACATTTCATTTGAAATATCAGATATAAAAATATTTTTGATATCTTTTTTCTTATTAAATAGATTTATTGTATTTCCAGTCCTTGAACCAAGCTCTAAAGTATTTGTAAATTTACGTTTAATAAAATTTAATCTATCAAATAAACGATTGTTTACTTCATCAAATAGATAATCATAATCACTATTTAAAGCTGAAGCTCTAGATCGCGATATTTGATTTTTTTTTTTACTAAAAATTTTTATTTTGTTTACCATCTCTTATATAAAATTATCAAAATAATTGTTTTTTTAAAATGTTAAAAAAAAATAAAAAATTAAAAGTCGCATGTATTCAAATGAATTCACAAGATAGTTTACAAAAAAATATTTTATTTGCGAAAAAAAAAAATATATTACGCATCAAAAAAAGGAGCAAAATTAATTTTACTACCTGAAAATTGTTTTTTGATTTCTGAAAATACAAAAAAATTAATAGAAAATACTTATTCAGAAATTATGCATCCTGGAATTAATGAAATAAAGAAAATAGCAAAAAATAAGAAACTATTTATTATCATTGGTTCTGTAAATATTAAAGAAAAAAGAAATATTTATAATCGTTCAATTCTTATAGATAATAAGGGAAATATAAAAGGTAGGTATAATAAAATTCATTTATTTTCTGCAAATTTACCTAATAAAGAATTTTATGACGAAAAAAAAGTTTTTACTCCAGGAAAAAAACTTTGTTTAGCAAATTTGCCATGGGGAAAAATTGGCATGACTATCTGTTATGATTTACGTTTTCCTAATTTATATAGAAAATTAGCAAAAAAAGGAGCTTTTTTTATTTCTATTCCATCTTCGTTTACAAAATTTACAGGAAAATTACATTGGCATACATTGTTAAAAGCAAGAGCAATAGAAACAGGGTGCTATATTTTTGCTCCTGCACAATTTGGAAGCCATCCAGGTAAAAAGAAAACATTTGGACATTCTTTAATTGTAGATCCATGGGGAAAAATTATTAAAGAGGCTAAAAATAATCAAACAGTAATTATTAGCGAGATAAACACAAAAACCGTTGAGGTTTTTAGAAAATCAATACCATCAATAAATCTAGAGAATTTTCTTTAATCTTTTGGTTGCGGGACTATCCTAATATAGGGTTTTGGTGAATCCCAACCTTCGGGAAATTTATCTTTTGCTTCATCATCGCTTACAGCGGGAATAATAATGCATTTATCACCTTTTTTCCAATTTACAGGAGTGGCAACTTGATGTTTTGATGTTAATTGTAAAGAATCAATTACCCTTAAAATTTCATCAAAATTTCTACCTGTGCTAGCAGGATAAGAAAGCATTAATTTTATATTTTTATCAGGTCCAATTATAAAAACAGTTCTAACAGTTAAAGTATCAGAGGCATTTGGATGTATCATTCCATAAAGATCTGAAACTTTTTTGTCTGTATCACAAATTAGAGGGTAATTAACACTGTTTCCTTGAGTTTCTTCTATATCTTTTAACCACTGATTTTGATCTTCTGGTTGATCTACACTCAAACCTATAATTTTTACATTTCTCTTATCAAACTCTTTTTTTAGCCCAGCCATATAACCCAATTCAGTTGTGCAAACAGGTGTAAATGATTTTGGATGAGAAAATAATATTGCCCAACTATTTTCAATCCATTGATGAAAATCAATTTCGCCAACAGTTGTTTTAGCTTTAAAATTAGGCGCTTGATCTCCAATTTTTAATGACATAAATAAAGTATAATAGTATTTTATAAAAAAAAAATAAAAAAGATTGTAAATATATTAATTTTACAAATAAAAATGTTTTATTTCTTTGCAACTAAAAAATAATTTATATTTGTATTATCTGATATAGTCCATTTATTTGAAATAGGATTAAACTTCATACCTTTTATTTTTTTAGTTTTTATTCCTTTTAATTTTAATTTTTCTACAATTTCCTTTGGTTTAAGAAATTTTTCGAATACATGTGTTCCTACAGGTATCCAATTTAGAATATACTCTCCAAAAATTTTTGCAAACACAAGAGATTTTAAATTTCTGTTAATCGTAGATATAATTAAAGTTGCATCTGGTTTCATTAAATTAGATATTTTATTCAGTGCTTTTTCAACATCATCCACATGTTCCAAAACCTCAAGACATAGTATTAAATCAAATTTTTTATTATTTTTTTTATAAAAAGAATTTAACGATAAATTCTTATAGTTTACGTTTATAGAATTTTCTCGGGCATGTTTTTTTGCCTGTTTTATATTATCTATATTTTCATCTATACCCAATACAAGCCCTTTTTTTTTAGCTAGTAATTCTGAAATCAGACCACCTCCGCACCCAATATCAAGAATATTTTTCTTTTTTATAGGTTTTTCATAGTTTTGAATGATAAAATTTATCCTCAAAGGATTAATTTTATGTAAAATTTTGTAATTACCGTTTATATTCCACCAATCGTTTAATTTATTTTTTTCCATTTTTTTTGTTTAAAAAATTAATATTAATTATTATTTTATAGTCTTCTTTATTAGCAAAAGAAAAAAGTGCCTTTTTATTTTAAATAGTATATTTTTATGAGAAAAAAATTGTTAATTGTAAAAAAATTTGGTGGCACATCACTGGCCACTATAGATAAAATTAAAAAAGCTGCAAATATAGTTAAAAAAGAAGTATCTTTGGGAAACAAAGTTATTGTTATTGTAAGCGCAATTGGCAAGACAACAGACAAGTTACAATCCTTAATTAATAAAATCTCATTAAATAATGATGAAAAAGAAATTGACTCTATACTTTCATCAGGGGAACAAGCTTCTTCAGGTTTAATGGCTCTTGCTTTAAAGAATATTAAAATTAATGCGCGCTCTTTTTTAGGTTGGCAAATTCCAATATTTACAAATACTTCATATGGTAAAGCTAAAATATTGGATATTAATTCTGAAGTGTTAAAAAAAGAAATTAAAAAAGGTATTACTCCTGTAATTGCAGGGTTTCAAGGAATATCAAATGAATTTAGAATTTCAACAATTGGAAGAGGAGGCTCAGATACAACTGCAGTAGCTATAGCTTCAAAATTATCCGCAGATCGATGTGATATACATACTGATGTTGATGGAGTTTTTACAGCAGATCCAAGATGGGTAAAAAAAGCAAAAAAAATAGATCAATTAACTTATGATGAAATGCTCGAAATGGCATCAGTCGGAGCTCAGGTTTTAGAACCAAGATCAGTATCATTGGCAAAAAATAACAATGTTGCTTTGTGGGTTAAATCTAGTTCTAAAAATGTTAAAGGTACTAAAATTCATAATTCAATTAAAATTGAAAAAAGAAATGTAAGTGGAATTGTCTTTAGCAAAAATGACTCAAAAATAACTTTACTAGGTATTCCTGATAAACCGGGTGTAGCTGCAAAAATTTTTGGTTCTTTGGCTGATAAAGATATTAATGTAGATATGATTGTTCAAAATATATCTTCAGATGGCAAATATTCAGATTTAACATTTACTATTTCAGAGGCAGATTTGTTTAAAGCAAAAAAATGCATAAATCAAATTAAAAACGAAATTAAGATAAAAAATGTTTTACCAGATAACAATGTTGCCAAGATTTCAATAGTTGGTATAGGAATGAGAACTAATGCTGGAATTGCAGAAGACATGTTTAAAGCTTTGGGTCAAAAAAAAATTAATATTGATTTGATTTCTACTTCTGAGATAAAGATTAGTGTTCTAATTTCTAGAAGAAACTTAAAAAAGGCAATTAATATACTGCATAAAACATATGATTTAGAATAAGTTATCCACAATTAATTAACAAAAAATTAACAAAATAATTGTACAGATTTAGAAAAATATATACTATATATAAATAACTAATTTTTTTTAAAAATAGTTAATAGGGATCAAATGAGTGAAGAACATAACCAAATAGGGCTTATATTAAAGCAATATCGTACAAAAAGAGGTTTAACATTAGAAAAAATCTCTAATAAAACTAAGATTTCTATTCAAAATTTACATCATATTGAAGAAGGTGAAATTGGCTCAATAGGTGGAAAGTTTTATCAAAAATCATTTCTTAAAGCATACTGCAACGCACTTAGAATAAAAGATACAAAGCTTTTGTTGTTATTTGAAAACAAGCCTAATGTTGAACCTGTTAATACAAATAGCAAAAAAAATCTAATCAAAGAAAGATCTCCTATTAATATGGAAAAAATTCCTACAGTTCCTTTAATGATTTTTGCTTCAGTTGGGTTGCTTGTTCTTTTTGTAATTGGATTTTTAAAAACACCTGATTCAAATGATACGTTAGCTTCTATTGAACCAAAACCTGATTTGAATGTACCAATGATAGAACAACAAACTAACACTCTTGTTGAAGAGTTGCAAAAAATTAAAAATGAAGCCCCTTTACAACAAACAACTCTTAAGTTAGATGATATAGATGATCTTTCTGTTAAAGATAATTATAGCTTTATAAAAAAAATAGTTGCTAAAGAAGATGTTTGGATTGAAATAAAAGATGCAAACGAAAATATTATTATTTCTACAATTTTAAAAAAGAATGAATCTTTTAATTTGCCATCTGATAAAGATGAAATGCGAATTTCAGCTAGTAACGCAGGAGCTTTATTCTTAAAAAATAATAATCAAGACCATGATTTAGGCTCTAAAGGAACTACTTTAAACTCCGTCAATCTTAATAGTTTAATTACAAATCATTAGCTATAATATATTTTTTTTGTTAAAAAAATATGTCTCTAAATTTAAATTTGGGAGATTACAAAAGACGTAAAAGTATTCCTGTAAAAGTTGGAAATTTAACAATCGGTGGGAATAATCCAATCGTTGTTCAATCAATGACCAATACCGATACTGCTGACATTAAAAAAACCTCTAAACAAATTATAGATCTTGCAAACGCCGGCTCTGAAATTGTAAGAATAACTGTAGATAGAGATGATTCTGCGAAAGCTGTTTCTTATATAAAAGATGAGATTATAAAAGCTGATTGCAATGTTCCTATTGTTGGCGATTTTCATTATGTTGGTCATCAATTATTAAATAAATTTCCCGATTGTGCTAAAGCATTAGATAAATACAGAATTAATCCTGGAAATGTTGGTTTTAAAGAAAAAAAAGATATACAGTTTTCATCAATGATTGAGACTGCAGCAAAAAACAATAAGCCAATTAGAATAGGGGTAAATTGGGGAAGTTTAGATCAGGAATTATTAGCAGATTTAATGGATAAAAATTCAAAATTAAAAAAACCTTTAGATGCAGATAGTGTAACAAAACAAGCTTTAATAGAATCTGCATTAAATAGTGCAGCAAGAGCTCAGGAAATAGGTTTAAAAAAAGAACAAATAATTATTTCATGTAAAGTTAGTGAATTACATACTTTGATTGAGGTTTATGATGATCTAGCAAGAAATAGCGATTATTCTCTGCATTTAGGTTTGACAGAAGCAGGAATGGGAATAAAAGGAATTGTTTCTTCAACTGCTGCTTTATCTTTAATACTTTCAAAAGGAATAGGAGATACAATTCGAATTTCTTTAACGCCAAAACCTGATGGAGATAGAAGAGAAGAGGTCTATGTTGCTCAAGAAATACTTCAAAATTTAGGAATAAGATCTTTTGTACCTAAAGTTACAGCCTGCCCCGGATGCGGTAGAACAACTAGTAAAGTTTTTCAGGAATTAGCAGAAGATATACAAAATTATATAAGAAATCAAATGCCAGATTGGAAAAAGAAATATGATGGAGTAGAGTCTTTAAAATTAGCTGTTATGGGATGCATTGTAAATGGACCAGGAGAAAGTAAAAATGCAGATTTAGGTATTAGTTTACCAGGTACAGGAGAAAGTCCAACTATGCCAGTTTTTATAGATGGAAAAAAATCTCATACTTTACGAGGAGAAAATATAACTGAAGATTTCAAAAAAATTATTCATAACTACATAGAAAAAAAATATAAAAAAAAATGAAAAAATTACAGCCTGTTAGAGGAACAAAAGATATTCCTGAAAAAGAATTTTTAGAATTATCATCAATAAGTTTAATTTGGAATAAAATTTCATTACTAAATGGGTTCAATATGGTGGAAACCCCTATATTGGAAGATAGCGAAGTTTTTAAAAAAACCTTAGGCACAACTTCTGATATTATTAAAAAAGAAACTTATACATTTAAAGATAGAAGTAATAATGAAATAACTTTAAGGCCAGAAGGCACAGCCTCTATTGTAAGATTTTTTATAAACAATAAATTACAACAATCTTTACCTCAAAAATTTTCTTATGCTGGGCCAATGTTTAGATATGATAGGCCACAAAAAGGGAGATTTAGGCAATTTTATCAATTCGGAGCAGAGATGATTGGCGAAAGAGATATTTATGCTGACATTGAATTAATTAGTTTGGCCAAGCTTTTTGTAAATGAATCAGGTGTTTCTGACAAATCTTTTAAAATACAAGTTAACAGTTTAGGCGATGAAGTAAGTAGAAAAAAATATATTTTAGAACTTCAAAACTTTTTTCAAGATCATAAAAAAGAATTAACTACTGAAAGTTTAGAAAGATTAAAAAAAAATCCTTTAAGAATATTGGACACAAAAAATAATGAAGAAAAAAAACTTTTAGAAAAAGCACCTAAATTAAAAGATTTTTTGACAAATGAAGCATCTGATATTTTTGAGGAATTTAAGAAAGGATGTAAACAATTAAGAATTCCTATTGTTATAAATGACAATTTAGTTAGAGGATTAGATTATTATAATAATATTTGCTATGAGTTTATTTCAAATGACATTGGCGCTCAAGATTCTTTTTTAGCAGGAGGAAGATATGATGGTTTAATTAAAAAAATGGGGGGTCCTAATTATCCTGGCTGTGGTTTTGCTGTTGGAGTTGAAAGACTTCTTTTATTAAAACCTTCTAGCATTAAAGATACCAAGAGATTTTTAACACCAAATTCTTATGTTTTAATTGCTGTAGGAAAAGAAAATAAAATTAAAGCAATGGAAATAAAGAATAAAATTATAGAAATAGTAGATAAGGAACCTTCATCAAATCTATTATATAGATATTTAATAGACTTTATATGTAGAGATAATTTATCCAAAGGATTAAAATATGCTAACGAGAAGGAAGCAGACTTTGCAATAATTATTGGACAAGATGAAATAAAAAATAAAGAAATTATTATTAAAGATTTAAAAAAAAGAAATCAAAAAAAAATTGAAATTAAAAATCTTAAACTTATTTTCCGTTAATTTAAAATATGAATTTAGAAGAAAACTTAAATAAAATTTTATCTAAGTATGATGAATTGCAAGAAAAAGCAACCTCTGATGAAATTATTAATTCACCAAAAGACTATGCAATTATATCTAAAGAATTATCAGAAATACTACCAACTGTTGAGCTGATTAAAAAATTCAAAAAAGTGAAAAAAGAAATAAAAGATTCAAATGCAATAATTGAAGATATAAAAAGTGATAATGATATGAAAGAAATGGCAAAATCTGAATTAGAAAATTTGATTAGTGTTGAAAAAGAACTGGAAAAAGAAATTCAAATAGCAGTTCTTCCTAAGGATAAAGATGATGCAAAAAATGCAGTTTTAGAAGTTAGAGCAGGAACAGGAGGCGATGAAGCAGGACTATTTGCTGCAGATCTTTTTAGAATGTATCAGAGATATTGCGATCATAAATCATGGAAGTTTGAAATTCTTAGCATTAGTGAATCTTTAGCTGGATCTTATAAAGAAGCAATGGCTGTTGTTTCAGGAGAAAATGTTTTTTCTAGGCTAAAATTTGAATCAGGCGTTCATAGGGTACAAAGAGTTCCAGATACCGAAGCAAGTGGAAGAATTCATACTTCAGCTGCAACAGTCGCAGTTTTACCTGAAGTGGAAGATGTAGAAATAAATATAGATGAAAAAGATTTAAGGATAGATGTATTTAGAGCATCTGGTCCAGGTGGTCAATCAGTTAACACCACTGATAGCGCTGTTAGAATTACTCATATTCCGACTAATATAGTTGTTCAACAACAAGATGAAAAATCACAACATAAAAATAAAGCAAAAGCTTTAAAAATTTTAAGAGCTAGAATTTATGATCATGAGCAAAATAAACTTAAAAAATCTCAATCCGAGGCTAGAAAAAATCAAGTCGGCACTGGAGACAGATCTGAACGAATAAGAACTTATAATTTTCCCCAAGGACGTGTTACAGATCACAGGATAAATTTGACATTACATAAATTAGAGCAAGTATTATCAGGAGAGTCACTTGATGAAATAATTGATAAACTTTTAGATGAAGATAAAGCAATAAAATTAGCAAATTTGAATTAAATCATGGAAACTATAAAATCTTGTTTAACAAAAAAAACAAAATTATTAAAAGATAATTATGTAAAAGTTCCTAAACTAGAAGCTAGATTACTGCTAGCAAAAACCTTTAACAAAGATTTGAATTGGACTTACTCTAATACGGAGAAAAAAATATCTACGAAAAAGATTCGAGTATACGAGAAGCTTATTAAACAAAAAATAAATAGAATCCCAACCGCTTACTTGTTAGGTAATAAAGAATTTTATTCAATGAATTTTAAAGTTAATAGAAATACTTTAATTCCCAGACCTGAAACTGAATCAATGATCGATGAAATAAAAAAAAATTTTAAAAAAAATAAAAAATTTAATATCTTAGATTTAGGAACAGGATCTGGCTGTATATTGTTATCTATTCTTCAAGAATTTAAAAAATCAGTTGGTATTGGAGTAGATAAATATTTAAAAACAATAAATGTTGCAAAAACGAATAGCAAAAAAAATTATTTATCTTCAAGATCAAAGTTTATAACTTTAGATTGGAACAACCCAAAATTCTTAAAAAAAATTTTGCAAACTAACAAGAATTTTACTTCAAGGAATAAATTCCAATTAATTGTGTCAAATCCGCCGTATCTTTTAAAAAATGAAATGAAATCAATTATGCCAGAAGTTAAATATGAACCATATGAGTCTCTTTACGATAATAAAGATGGGTTAAGTTTTTATAAAATGATTTTACCCAAGATTCATTCTTTAATTTCAAGTAATGGCTATATTTGTTTTGAAATAAATCCTAAAAGCTCCAATAAAATTAATAAAATTTGTAAAAAAAATGGTTTCGCTAATTTTAAATTTATTAAAGATTTATCTAAAAAAAAAAGATTTATTTTGATAAAGAATTAATAGACTCCTAAGTTATCCATCTTTCTGTATATTACATTTTTTTGTTCTATAAAGCTTTGTAATTCTTGACCCTTTAATTTTCTTCCCGATGGAAGTTTTAACTTTTGAGGATTTATTCTTTTACCATTTTTTAGAATTTCATAATGTAGGTGAGGACCCGTAGACCTTCCTGTTGTGCCGACAAAACCAATAATTTTTCCTTGTTTGACTCTACCACTTGGTAGTTTGTTAAATTTAGATAAATGCGCATAAGCTGTTTTAAAATTATTTGCATGCCTTATTCTAATATATTTTCCATAAGCACCATTCCATCCTTTTTTTTCAATTATTCCATCACCAGCTGCATATATAGGCGTGCCTGTTGGTGCTGCGAAGTCAACCCCTCTATGTTTAACATTGTATCCAAGTATTGGATGTTTTCTCATACCAAAACCCGATGATAATCTTGCACCATCAATAGGAGTTTTCATTAAGAGTTTTTTAGCACTTTTTCCATTTTCATCAAAAAATTCTATTCCCCCTTTTTCTGATTCAAAACGAAATAACTTCAATGAACCTAAGCTTTGTAAATCTAAACTTGCAAATAAAATTTTTCCTAAGTTTTTTCTAGACTTTTCATATTTAATAAATTCTTCTTCGTAAAATATTTCAAAATTATCATTTCTCCAAATATCTCTTTGAAAATCTACACTAAAACTGAATATAGAAATCATTTCATTAATTGCCTTATTATTTACGCCTGCTCTTAAACCTGATAAATATAAACTATCACTAATAAATCCTTTTTTTCTAACTAGTCTTATTTGAGTTTTTTTACTAGATATTTCCGCTACATATTTATTATCTATTTTTTGTAAATAAAAATTTTTATTAAATTCTAGAGGTATAAATATTGAATTTACGCTTTTTTTGTCTGTTTCTTGATATTTTATTGTAATTTCTTTTCCAATTATAAGATTTTTAGGGTCAAATTTTTTTTTAGTTTCTTTAATTAATTTAACAATTTCTTCATTTTCGAACCCTGAATTTATTAATATTTTTTCTAAAGTATCTCCTGATTTTACTTTAATTTTTATTACCGGAGCTGTTTGCCTCACTCTTTTTTTTATTAATTTGTCATTAAATTCATTCTTATTATAAATAATTTCTGAATCTTCTATATTTTTGTCATTTTTGTCACTATTTTTGTCAATTAATAGAAAAAATATCGTAATAGAAGCAATAAATACTGATATTTGTGTAATTATTTTTTTTAATTTTAGTCCTATAAACGTGTTAAATATCATAAAAATATACTACAAAAAAAAAATTCAATATTACATTGACAAGAACCACCTATTGGTTATATAAAGTTATTACTTACACGACATTCAGAATATTTCAACCTTGTTTTGTTTGGTATGATTGTTGTGCGTTTTTGGAAATGTTAAAACGTTGAAGGGATTTGTAGGCGACGAATTATTGAATTC
>PBIP01000008.1 GCA_002720895.1 Pelagibacteraceae bacterium | reverse complement strand
GGAAGTAAAGCAGAAGGAAGTACTTCTTTTAAAATATCATATCTTTCAATGTTTAAAAAACCAATTTATAAAGGAATACAAATAGGTTTCGGTGGTGTGCACAATTTAGGACAATTAGATAATTTTGATTCACCAGGAAGACAAAAACACCAAATTGGTATTGGATTTAAAAAATCATTTCCTATAACAGAGGAAATGGAATATGATTTCTTTATTGGGCCACTTATAGGTTTAACTAATGCATCTGCAGATAATACATTACTTTGGAATATGACATTGGAATTCTAAATCAATTATGAAAATAAAAGCATATGAATTAAAAGATTTTGTTGATAAAAAAAAATGTGCAGGATACTTAATATATGGACAAAATAAGGGGTTAGTAAGAGAAAAAAGTCAAATAATAATAAATACTTACAAAGATGAAAATACTGAAATCATAAAATTCGAAAATGATGAATTAATTCAAGAACCTGGAAAATTAATTAATGAATTTAACACATTTTCACTTACAGCAGAAAAAAAAATTTTACATATTTTAAATACTAAAGACAATTTAACAGAAATTATTTTAGAAACTTTGAAAGATGTAGATTCAAATAACATAATAATTTTTGAAACAGGCGAGTTAACGCCTCGATCTAAATTAAGAAAATCATGTGAAAAAGAAAGCAATATTGGAGTACTTGCATGCTACTTTGATACCGAAAGAGATATACAGGACTTAGTTAATGAAGCTTTTAAAAAAGAAAATATTAAAATAAGTAGAGATATAATTTTACATATATCAAAACATTTAGGAAACGAAAGACACATAATTAAAAATGAAATTGAAAAAATAATTTTATTTCTAAAAGATAAAAAAGAATATGATGAAAAATATATTTTAAAATGTCTTAGTCAAAACGAAGATTTTGGTTTTGAAGATCTAAATTATAGCATATGTAATGGCAATATGATCAAACTAGATAGAACTATAAATCAATTATATTTAGAAGGAATTAATCCAATAGCGCTTTTAAGATCTGTAGGGAAACATTTTCAAAAAATTTTATTTGTTAATGAAAAAATTGATTTAGGAATGAATATAAACGAATCATTAAGTCAATTAAAACCACCAATCTTTTTTTTGTATATAGACCAGTTCAAAAAACATGTAAAAAATTGGAAAACTACTCTTTGTTATAAAGCAATAGAAAGAATAATGGAAACAGAAGAAATTTGCAAAATGAATTCAAAAATTTCAAAGATCGTTTGTTGGAGAACTTTAAGAAATATTGCTTCTATTAAATATAATTAGCTTCCACCTGTAAGTTTTTTTATTATATTTTCTCGTTGATCTATATTTCTATACTGAATCTTTATACTACCTTTATTGTTTTTATCATTAATTGTTAATTTTACACCAAGTTTTAAACTTAATTCTTTTTCTAAAATAGCAGTATCAGCATCTTTTTCGTTAGGTATTTTTTTTGTAGTTAAATCTTTTGTTTTGTTAATATCTTGTTTATGAAATAAACTTTCCACATATCTAACTGATAAATCTTCTTTCACAATTCTTTTTGCTAATTCTGATGCTCCAACATAACCAACTAAACAACGCGCATGGCCTAAAGAAATTTTACCATCTAAAATAAATTTTTTTACATCCTTCGGTAAAGTTATTATTCTAAGTAAATTTGCAACGTGACTCCTACTTTTAGAAACAATAGATGAAAGCTCTTCTTGGGTATAATTAAATTCATTCATTAATCTATTATATCCTTCAGCTTCTTCGATTGCTGTTAAATCTTCTCTTTGTAAATTTTCAATTAAACCTGCTTCAAACGCTTTCCTATCATCGAAATCAGAAATAATAACTGGAATTTTATTTAAGCCTGCCATTCTACATGCTTTTATTCTTCTTTCCCCTGCAACTAATTCAAAATCTTGGTTTATTTTTCTTACGATAACTGGTTGAATTAACCCATTTTTTTCAATTGATTTAGACAACTCTTTTAATTTTTCTTCATCAAATTTTTTTCTTGCTTGAAATTTACTTAAATTTATTTGATTGATTTCAACTAAATTATTTTCCTCAGATTTTTCTAGATTTTCCTGAACTAGCTCTTCACTTAAAAGTGCTGATAATCCTTTACCTAATCTTTTTTTTTTTACCATTTATTATTATTCATTTACCGCTTTTTTTTTTTCTTGTTTTAAAAATTCCTTAGCAAGACCGATATAGGCTTTAGATCCTTTACATTTTGAATCATAAATTAAAGCTGGTTTTCCAAAACTTGGAGCTTCAGACACACGAACATTTCTTGGAATGACAGTCTTATAAACTTTTTTTCCAAAAAAACCTTTTATATCTGTTTTTACTTGTGCAGTTAAAGAATTTCTTTTATCTACCATTGTTAAAACAAGTCCTTGAATACTTAAATTAGGATTATAAGTTTTTTTTACTCTATTTATTGTATGCACAAGATGGCTCAGACCTTCTAAAGAATAAAATTCACACTGCATTGGAACTATTATCGAATTTGCTGCAGTAAAAGCATTTACCGTTAATATTCCTAGTGCTGGGGGACAATCGATTAGAACATAATCAAATTTATGTTTAATTTTATCAATAGCATTTTTTAAACGAACTTCTCTTTCTTCCTGTCTTGCTATTTCGACTTCAGCTCCTGATAAATCTAATGTTGATGGTACTAATTTTAATCTAGAGATTTTTGTTTTATAAATAGAATCGAATATTTTTGAAGAATCATGTAAAACATCATATATGTCATTTCTATCTTTACTTTGATCAAACCCAACACCGGTAGAAGCATTGCCTTGAGGGTCAAGATCAATTAATAATACTTTTTTTCTTTCTGATACTAAAGCAGTTGCAAGATTTACCGCTGTAGTTGTTTTTCCAACTCCACCTTTTTGATTTGCAATTGCAATTACCTTAGGTTCTTTTTTTGACATTATTTATAATTATAATTGTATTAAATAAAATAAAAATTATTTTTTTTTTACATTTTTAATTATTAAAACATTTCCCTCATTATCTGTAATACTTTTTATGAACTTAATTTGAAATAAGTATTTCTTTCTTGCCAATAGCACTTCATTTTCTACAGTTTTACCTTTCAATAAAATAAAATTTGTTTTTTTTTTATGAAAATTGCTACTATATTTTAACAATTTTTCGACTGATGCAACAGCTCTAGAAGTTATAAAATTGAAATTAGTTTTTAACTTTAAATCCTCTATTCTTAAATTGTGTATAACTATATTTTTAAGCTTAATTTTTTTTTTTACTTCATTTAAAAATAAACATTTCTTTTTATTTGAATCTACAAGGTGAAATATATTATCTGAACAAATAGCACAAACTATAGCAGGAAATCCGGCACCGCTTCCTATATCTAATACTTTTTTCTTGTTACCAACTAAATTCAAAATTTGGTATGAGTCTAGAAAATGTCTTTGCCATATATTACTAAAAGAATTTTTACTAATAAGATTAAATTTTTTTTGCCATTTTTTGATTAAATTTAAATAATTTATTAATTTTTCTAATTTATCTTCAGTGATATTAGTTTTTGATTTAAATGTTTTGTAAGTTAAATTGCACACTTATTCTTTTTTGAAAAATTTGTTTTATTTTTTCCTACATATCTAAGTATATTTATTACAGCAGCGGGTGTAACACCAGAAATTCTTGTTATTTCACCTAAATTTTTTGGCTTAATGTAATTTAATTTCTCTAGGACTTCTTTAGTTAAATTTGGAATCTGATTGTAGTCAAGATTTTTTGGTATTTTTAATTCTTCATCTTTTTTTAAATCATTTATATCTTGCATTTGTCTTTCAACGTAACCTTTATAAACTGATTTAGTTTCTAATTCTTCAAATATATCATTTGGAATTTTTTTTAACTCAGGGAAAATATTTTGCAATTTATCTTTATTTATATTTTTAAAAACTAATAATTCAAATATATTTCTTTTTTTACCATCAAAATTAATCTTTAGTCCATATTTAAGCAAATTATTAGGGGAAAAAGTAATATTTTTGTATTTTTTGTCAATTTTATCTAGTAAAAGTTTCTTTTTAAGGAATTTTTTTCTTCTTTCTTTGTTTACACATCCAATGGCAATACCTTTTGGTGTTAATCTTAAATCTGCATTATCTGAACGCAATAATAGCCTATATTCAGCTCGACTAGTAAACATCCTATATGGTTCTGTGACACCTTTGTTGACTAAATCATCTATTAAGACCCCTATATATGCTTCTGATCGTGACAAGATGAACTCATCTTTTTTCAATACTTTTAGTGCAGCATTTACTCCGGCAATAATTCCTTGTGCTGCAGCTTCTTCATATCCTGTTGTTCCATTAATTTGACCAGCTAAATATAAGTTATTGATTTTATTGGTTTCTAACGTATTTGATAATTGTAATGGATCAACATAATCATATTCAATCGCATAGCCGTATTGTAAAATTTTAGAATTTTCTAAACCTTCAATTGTTTTAATAAAACTTTCTTGTATTTTTTCAGGTAGAGACGTTGATATTCCATTTGGGTAAATAACATTGGAGTTAAGACCTTCTGGCTCTAAAAAGATATGATGTTGATTTTTATCTTTAAATTTAACAAGTTTATCTTCGATGGAAGGGCAATACCTTGGCCCTATACTTTTAATTTGACCAGAATAAATAGCTGATTTTATTATATTTTTTTCTATAATTTGGTGTGTTTTTTTATTAGTATAAGTTATAAAACACGGTATTTGTTTTACACTTATAGATTTATTCATAAATGAAAAGGGGATAATTTTCGAATCACTATTTTGCCTTTTAAGCTTAGAAAAATTTATTGAATTTTTATCAATTCTTGCAGGAGTGCCTGTTTTCATTCTACCTAAATTAAACCCGTATTTTTTAAATGTTTTTGAAAGACCATAGGTTGCTTTTTCTCCTACTCTTCCAGCTGCTATCTTTTTTTTACCAATATGAATTAAACCATTCAAAAATGTTCCTGTTGTAAGGACAATTGTTTCACATGAAACAATTTTATTTTTATTTAAAATAATTCCTGATATTTTATTATCTTTGATGAATAGATCTTGAGCTTCATCTTCAAGTATCTTTAGTTTTTTTTCTTTTTTTAAATGATTTTTAATAGCTTTTTTATAAAGACCTCTATCAGCTTGGGCTCTTAAACCTCTTACAGCAGGTCCTTTTGATGCATTAAGCATTCTAAATTGAATACCCGATTTATCTATAGCTTTAGCCATAATTCCATCCAAAGCATCAATTTCTCTTACTAAGTGGCCTTTACCTAGGCCTCCGATTGATGGATTACATGACATTTCTCCAATTTTTTCTTTATTATTTGTTATTAAAAGTGTTGAACAACCCATTCTTGCTGCCGCTGCCGCTGCTTCACACCCTGCATGACCACCGCCTACTACAACAACGTTATATGTTTCACGTGAAACTTTTTTTATTCTTTTACCCTTTTTAGTATTGAACATCCCACTGCTGCCCCTCTATATGCTTCTGTATAGCACACTTCAATAGTATTTATATTAAGTATTTCTCCATGTATATAGCCTTTACTTTCAGGCGAAACCCAATAGAAATTTTTGTTATTTGATCTAATTACTCCAAAAAAATTTTTTTCTCCATCAGAATATTTAAAATTGCCTTTAAATATACGTTTATTCTGTTCAAAAATAGTAATTTTTTTTTTCCAAGTTCTATATCCTTTTTCTTTAGAATAGCTATTATTTTCACCTTCCCATACACCCACAATATTTACAATATACTCAGATTTAACAAAATTTAACGTAGTCAAAAAAAATAGTAAGCTTATTAAAAATAATTTAATTTTCATTTATTTACCTATACAAAAATCTTTAAAAACAATATCTAATAATTTTTCTATATTATATTTTCCTATAATACTTTCTAAAGAATTTAATGATAATCTAAGATCTTCAGCATTTAATTCTGGTTCTTTATTTTTTTTAATCTTTTTTAAATTTCTTAAACAATTTTTTAATGCTGATCTATGTCTTGTTCTAGTTAAAACGGGATTACCAAAAAAAACATCTTTATACTTATCTTTAATATAATTTTCTAAATGATTTAATAAACCATTAATTCCCACTCCTTTTTTTGCTGAAATTAATAATATATCAGCGAAATTATTATCACGTAAATATTTGATTTTGTTAGATAATTCCTTTTTACCTAATAAATCTATTTTATTTAAAATTATTATAGTTTTATTACAACTTAAGTTTAAAATTTTCTTATCTATCTTTTTTGTACTATCAACTACTAATAATTTTATATGACAATCTTTAATCTTTTTTTTTGATTTTCTTATTCCAATTCTTTCTATGCTACTTTTTGCAACTTTTTTTAAACCTGCTGTATCTGATAAAATGATAGGAATATTAGATAAATCAATTTTAGTTTCTATTATATCTCTAGTTGTTCCTGATGTTTTAGAAACAATTGCAATATCCTTTTTTACTATTTGATTAATTAATGAAGATTTGCCAACATTAGTATTACCTATAATAGCCACTTCAACCCCATTTCTTATAATATCTCCTCTTTTATTATCAGTTAAATATAATTCAATTTCTTTAGTTATATCAATTACTTGATCTAATACTCTATCAGCTATTTTTCTTGGAATTTCGTCTTCTGGAAAATCAATTTGACCTTCATAGTGTGCTAATAATTTTAAAAGTTTTTTACTCCATTTTTTTATTACTATACTTAAACTTCCATTGATTTGTTGTATTGCAAGTGATTTTTGAAATTTAGTTTCAGCCGAGATTAAATCTTTGATGCCTTCAGCTTCTAAAAAATCCATTTTATTATTATTAAATGCTCTTTTTGTGAATTCCCCTGGTTTTGCCTCCCTTACATTTTTAATTAATAACAAATTTTCAATTAAATGTTCCAAAACTGTATTACCGCCATGAATATTAATCTCTAACATATTTTCCCCAGTATAAGTTTTTGGACCTGGAAACCATACAATAACCGCTTTATCAATTAGAGAAGAATTTTTCAAATCATAAAGATTAGTTAATTTACAGTAACGGGGTTTAGGTAATTTTTTTTTTGTTAAAATCTTAAATATTTTTTTTGTATTATTTCCTGATATTCTAACTGTTTTAATAGCAGATATTCCTAAGCTACTTGCAGACGCGTAGATTGTATCTAAATTTATTTTATAATTTACTCTTTTATCCATTTTCTTTTGTTTTACTATCATATTTGGATTTATCAAGTTGAACAAATTAGAAAAAGAAACTAGTCCATACTTATTGGAACATAAAAACAATCCAGTTAACTGGTACGCTTGGAATAATGAAGCTTTAGAAAAAGCTAAGAAAGAAAACAAACCTATTTTATTATCCATCGGTTATTCGTCGTGTCATTGGTGTCACGTTATGGCACATGAATCCTTTGAAAATAAAGAAATTGCAACACTTATGAATAAATATTTTATTAATATTAAAGTAGATAGAGAAGAAAGGCCTGACCTTGACATTTTATATCAAAATGCTTTACAAGTTTTTGGAGAACAAGGTGGATGGCCATTAACAATATTTTTAACACCAGATTTATTACCATTTTGGGGTGGAACATATTTTCCACCAGTTGAAAAATTTGGAAGACCGTCATTTCCAACCGTACTAAAAACTATTTATAATGTTTTTAAAAACGATAAAACAAAAATAAAAGAAAGTGTAAGTTTAATAATAAAAGGAATAAGTGAAAACACTAAAAATATTCCTGGTGAAAATATAAGTAATCTATTATCAAACCAAGTTTCATTATCTTTGATTGATTTAATAGATAAAATTGATGGAGGTATTAAAGGATCACCTAAATTTCCCAATGTTCCCATATTTTTTAATATATTAAGGTTTTGTGTATTAAATCCAATAAAACAAAATAACTTACTTAAAAATTCCGGGATCTTAGAAACATTAGAAAAGATATCTATGGGTGGAATTTATGATCATGTTGGAGGTGGTTTCGCAAGATATTCTACTGATAGTAAATGGCTAGTTCCACATTTTGAAAAAATGCTATATGACAATGCTCAGTTAATAGAAATTTTGTTATCAGGATATCAATTTTTTTTAGATCCAATATTTAAATCGAGAGTGTATGAAACTATAGAATGGTCTTTAAGAGAAATGAAAACTAAGGAAGATGTATTTGCCAGTGCTATTGATGCAGATAGTGAAGGAGTTGAAGGTAAATTTTATGTTTGGGAAAAAAAGGAAATTGAAAATATTTTAGGAAGTAAAGCAAAAGATTTTTGTAAAATTTATAATATTACAGAAGAAGGAAACTGGGAGAAAAAAAATATACTGCATTTAAAAACAAGAAGAACTGCTAATGAAATTAAAAATGACAAAAAATTATTAAAACTTCTTTTGAATGTAAGAAAAAAAAGAATTTTTCCAAAAGTGGATGATAAAATTTTAGTCGATTGTAATTGTTTAATGATTAATGCTCTTGCTAATGCAGCATGGGTATTTAATGAAAAAAAATGGCTAAAAATATCTGAAAATGCCTATGATTTTTTATATAAAAATCTAATTAAGGAAAATGAACTCTATCATTCTTGGAAAGATGCAAAAGTAAAAACATTTGCAACTTTAGAAGATTATGCAAACTTTACGAGATGTTCTATAACTTTATATGAAAGAACAAATAAGAAAGTATATTTAAGTAATGCTATAAATTTTTCTAAAATAATCTTAAATAAGTTTAAGGATAAAAAAAATGGAGGTTTTTATATAAACTCAGAGAAAACTTCAGATATTTTTACAAAAATAAAGTCAATATATGATAGCGCTGTTCCATCTGGAATAAGCATTGTTGTAGAATCTTTTGCTAGGCTATTTTATTTAACAGGAAATCCCTCATTTTATGATGAAGCAATTATTGCATTAAGTTCAGTAGCAGGAAACATAAATAAAAATTTTTTTAGTTCATCTTCTTTACTAAATGCAAACGAAATGTTGAATAATGCTACGCATATAATTTTGATAAAAGCAAAAAAAGAAGAAAGTAAAATATTAGATAAAATTAAAAGAATTTATTTACCTAATATTATTTTTCAAACAATTTCAGATACAAAAGAACTATCAAAAAAAAATCCTGCGTATGGAAAAAAAATTATAAATAACAAAGATACTTTATATGTATGCCAAAATCAAAAATGTTCACTTCCAATTACAAAATTTTCTGATTTTACTAAAGCTTTAAAAATATAAATATGAAACAATTAAATAAAACTTTAAAAGTAGAAACAATTGGTCAAGGGTTTTACGAAATATCAAAAAAATTAAATGAAATTGTTGAAAAATTTAAATTAAAGAATGGGTTGTTAACAATTTATATTTTACATACGAGTTGTTCATTACTAATACAAGAAAATGCTGATAAAACGGTACAAGAAGATTTATTAAACTTTTTTAATAAAATTGCTCCTGAAAATAATAATTATCTTCATAATTCTGAAGGACCTGATGATATGCCAGCACATATTAAATCTGCATTAACACAAACAAATCTATCGATTCCTATAGAAAATTTTCAAATGACTCTTGGAACCTGGCAAGGAATATATCTATTTGAACATAGAAAATCTAATCATACGCGTACCATAAAATTACATTTAATAGGTTAAAAATGGATCAATCATCAAGAGAAATTTTACAAAAAACTATGCAATTTTTATATTCAAAAGGATATAAAGTTTTAAGTGAATTTGCACTACCAAACAAAAAAAGGGTGGATATTATTGCTATAAATTCAAAAAAAAAAATAATTATTGTTGAAGTAAAATCTAATAAAAAAGATTTTAAATTAGACAAGAAATGGAAAAATTATTTAAATTATTGCAATTATTTTTTCTTTGCATCCAATGAAAAATTCATAAATTTTAAATTTAAGAGTGAAGTCGGTCTTATAGAAAAAAGAGGTGATTCTATTAAAATAACAAAAAAACCAAAATATAATCTAATTTCTGATAGAAAAAAAAATTCTTTGATATTTAAAATGGCTTTATCTGCTGCATCTAAATTTCATAGATTAATAGACCCCGAATTTAATAAAAAAAAAAATAATTCAATATATATTTATTCAAAAAAAAAATAGATAAAAATTCCATTTTTTCATATAATAAATTACTCTATATTTTAATTGTGGGGATCTATGAAGGGTACAGTAAAATGGTACAACGCCAGAAAAGGTTATGGGTTTTTAACACCTAGTGATAATAGCGAAGATGTCTTTGTTCACGCAACTTCTCTAAAAGAATGTGGTTTAAAAAAATTATACACAGGCTCTGAGGTTACTTTTGAAATTGTTCAAGATGATAAAGGAAAAAGAGCAAAGTCCATTAAAGTAACAAAAGAAGTTAGGCCTACAGAAGAAGATGTAAAAACCGAAAAGAAAGAATCAAAAAAAGAAGTTAAGACTGAAAAGAAAGAACCTAAAAAAGAACCTAAAGCTGAAAAGAAAGAACCTAAAAAAGAACCTAAAGCTGAAAAGAAAGAACCTAAAAAAGATAAAGAAAAAAAATCAAAAGAAAGTAAAAAAAAATAAAAAAATTATTTCTAATTATAGTTGCTTACTTTAGCTGTTTAGGATTTCTTAATTCAGAAGAGAAAAATATTCAATATATATGTAAAACCGACAATATATCAAAAAAATATACTTTTTTATATATACCTTCAAGAGACCGTATTATATGGGTTCAAAAAGGTAGAGAAATGAAAATAAATTCAAATGAAACTAATTTAATATCTTTTACTGGATACGGAGTATATGGTCTAGGTTATGATTCATGGTTTGAATCAAAAATTTTTTTTAGCATAGATATGAAAAATGGTGATTTTAAACTAATGCCTGATAATGATGAACATAAAAAATATCCACAGATAGGTAAATGTGTTAATAAAGACACTTTAAATAAAAATTAAGAAAATATTATTTTTTTTTATTCCTTCTTTTATTTCTTCTCCAAGTACTGCCTCTTTTTCTTCTACCTCTGTGTTTTTTAGGATATCCCATAATTTATTTACAATCAGTTGGGGATTATAGTGATATGAATTATAAATATAAAGGAAATTTTTTTAGATTAAATCTTGCACTTTAGAAGTTTTTAGAATTCTTTTTTTTAGTTTTGAAAAAGCCCTAGATTCAAGTTGTCTAACCCTTTCTTTACTTATTTTTAAATCTTTTCCTATAGCTTCTAAAGTAAAGGGTGAATTATTTAAATGTCTTTTTTTAATAATATATTTTTCTTTATCATTTAATGCATTTAAAGATTTTCCTATAACTTTTTTTCTATTTTGAGCAATATTATTATTTGATGTAATTTCATAAGGATTAAGAGATTCATCATTTAAAAAATCTAAAGGCGTTCTGTTATCTTCATCATCATTATTAATGGAATGGTCCAACATTAAATCTTTTTTAAGAACTCTTTGAGATATTTTTTCAACCTCTGAAACTTTAATTTTCATATCATCTGCTATTTGATTATTAATTGGTTCAGTGCTGTTGTTTTCCAAAGATGAATTTTGTATTTTATTTTTTAATCTACTTAGTTGAAAAAAAAGAAGTTTTTGAGTAGCTGTGGTTCCAATTCTAACAATTGACCAATTTCTTAAAACAAATTCTTGCATTGAAGATTTAATCCACCAAATTGCATATGTTGAAAATCTTACATTAACTTTCGTATCAAATTTATATGCTGCTTTTAAAATACCAATATTTCCTTCTTGTAATAAATCGCCAAAAGGTAAACCAAATTTTCTAAATTTAATTGCACAACTTATAACTAACTTTTCATAAGAATTTATTAATATGTGTAAAGATTTAACATCTTTTCTTTCAGTCCATAATTTTGTTACTTTTTTTTCTTCATCTAAAGATAGTAAAGGTTGTTTCATTGCTTTAGAAACAAATTTAAGATTAGCTTTTTGCGTTAAAGTATCGTCAATATGTGACATAGATACTCATGTACCATATAGATAATACAAATAAATCGATTAATTTCGATATTAGTAATTAATTTTATCGATTACTTGGTTTTGTTTTTCCAGTAAGTTGCGATAAGTGGGCCTGATATATTATGCCATATACTAAAAAAAGCTCCTGCAAGTGCCGAAAGTGTTCCAAAATATTTAATTGCTAAAGCGGTAGCAAGACCCGAATTTTGCATCCCAATTTCAATTGCTATCGTTCGAGAAATTTTTTCTGAATATTTCATTTTTTTTGATAAAAAAAATCCTAAGAAAAAACCGAGAAGATTATGACATATAACAATTAAAAATATTTTAGGCCCATGTTTGAATATTTGATCAGAATTAGATGCAATTATTATTGTAATAATAAATAAAATTGATAGAACCGCAATTAAAGGCAAACATAATTTTATTTTTTTTAAATCTATAAAATTAATGCTATTCAAGAAGACACCTAAAATAACTGGTATTATAACTATTTTAAAAATACTAATAATCATTTGAAAAAAGGGTATTTCAATATTTGATCCTGTATATATCCAAAATATAGTAGGCATTAGAAATACAGCTAAAATTGTTGAACATATAGTTAAAGATATAGATAATGCAACATCTCCTCTAGCTAAATAGCAGATAACATTTGAAGCTGTTCCGCCAGGTGCACACCCAACTAAAATTACCCCAATTGCTATAAGTTGTTCTAAACTAAAAATTTTTACTAATGTGAAACCTAAAAAAGGCATTAATAAAAATTGTAATGAAACTCCTAAAAAAATTATTTTAAAATCTTTAAAAATTTTAATAAAGTTATCTATCTTAAGTGTTAATCCCATTGAAAACATTGCAAGACTTAATAAAGGGATTATTAAATAACTTAAGCTAGACCAATAATCAGGTTCAAAAAATGCCCAGATAGAAAAGATTATGACCCATAACGGGAATAGACTTGTTGCCCAACCAACAAAATTTTTCATAAAAGTTATAAAATTTTACAAACTTCAGAAAATTTAAAACGTGGAAGTCTGTTAAGTAACTTAGATTTATCTCCGTATCCTAAATTACATAAAAAATTAGATTTAAATCTTCCATTTGAAAAAAATTCTTTATCAACACCGCTATTATTAAAACCTGACATAGGGCCGACATCTAATCCTAATGCTCTTGCAGCTATCATAAAATAACCGCCTTGTAAGGTAGAATTTCTAAATGCTGTTATCTCTGCTTTAGCAGGAGGGTTAGATAAAACTTTTTTCATTCCAGGATTATGTGGAAATAGCTTAGGTAAGTGATTATAAAATTTTGAATCATAAGCAATTATTGCAACAATGGGAGCTGTCATTGTTTTATCTACATTACCATCACTAAGATGTGGTCTTAACCTCTCCTTGGATTTATCTGATTTTAAAAAAAGTATTCTCATAGGTTCTGAGTTTGCACTTGTAGGGCAATTTTTTACTAAATTATATAAATCTTTTAAAGTTTTTTCTTTAACTTCTTTTTTTTTCCAATTGTAATGGCTTCTTGCTTTTAAAAATAGTTTATCTAAAAAAATTTTGCTCATAATGAAATGTTAAAATATTTATTTAAAAAAATAGTATATATCCAATAACATGCTCCTGTTGATAATATAGATAACAACATTGATAAAGAAAAACTTAAATTAATTTTTAATAAAATAGGAAAAAATAAGAAAAAAGTTAAAGATGGAATTATCATTAACAAGGTGTTACTTGTTAAATTAGATACTTGCTCAACATCTTTCGTGTCCCAATACAACCAAATTAAAGTTAAAACCGTAATAAGAGGCATTGAAACAATAAGACCTCCTAACAATGAAGATCTTTTTGCAACTTCTGCTGCTATTACGATTACAAAAGCCGTAATAAGCACTTTTATAATATTAAAAATCATAATGGTTTAAGATATGAAATACTAACAACATTCATTAATCAATAAAGTAATTTTTTTTATTTAAATTTCAAAAAAAAATTTTTAACTATATTCTTCCCAAACAGAATTTTTTATTTTTTTTATAAATTCTTTATGTTCCTTTTCTTCTTCATCTGACAACTTAAATTCTCTATTTTCTAACACATTTTTTTTAATAACTTTTAAAGTTTCATTTTCTTTTTTTTCTTTTTTAGTATCTAAAATTAAGTTTGGTTGTTGTCCTCCTTTTAATTCTAAATAAACTTTTGCTAATAATTTAGTATCAACTAAAGCGCTATGTTTTTTCCTAATAGATAAATCAATATCATATCTTCTACATAAAGCATCTAAATTTGCAGGTGACCCAGGAAACTTTTCTCTTGCAAGACTTAAAGTATCAATAATGGGATTTTTTATAATATTTAAATTAGAAAGTTTTAATTCATGATTTATAAATGGTATATCAAAATCTTTTCCATTATGTGCGATTATTGGTGAATCTTTTAAAAAATTTAAAAAATCTGGAGCAATTTCATTGAATAATTTTTTATCTTTTAAAAATTCATCAGATATGCCATGTTGTTCAAATGCACTTGTGCTGCTTTCTCTTTGAGGATTTACAAATGTTTGATAAGTTTCTCCTGTTGGTATAAAGTTTAAAAGTTCCAAACAAGCTATTTCGATAATTTTGTGACCTAAATTATATTCCAATCCCGTTGTTTCGATATCTAAAACAATTTCTCTCATAAAATAAAGTTAATTAACAAAACTAAATGTTTCGTCAATTTTATTTTCTAAATTTTTAGTTATACCAATGTTGTCCGAGATAGTAGCGCCTTTTTTTAAATGCTGCTTAGCCCATGTTAAAGAACCATAATAAAATTTATCAAAAATTTGATTAGCATTGTTGCTGAAAGCTACTTGTATATTTTTATCTTCAATAAATTTTTCATCTTCATTTAAAAAAATTAGATCGCTATCACTTTTAACTATATCAAAACCATTTGCATCGAGATCATTTATTATTAAACCTTTTTTTTCACAATAATTTTGTTCTTTTAAAATTCTAGTTAATTTACAATCTTTTCCAGTTACTAAGGACGCGAAGTGATCAGAATTAGTTTTTCCTGTTGCTGAATATGTTGCAATATTTGATGATAGTGAGGCTATTGTATAACCAGAACAGTTTGATAAAAATAAAAAAATAAATACAAATAAATATCTCATTAGTTAACTCTACTAAATAAATATGTCAGATGTGTTGCGTTTATGAAATTATCTGTGGAAAAGTGAAAGAAAGTTGTTTATAACTCTGTGGATATAATTTTTTTTAGCGTTTTTTTAAGAATTTTTGTTGTTTCAACTTTTGATTTATTATTATCTATAACAAAATCTGCTTTATTTTTTTTTTTATTTGATATTTGATTGGATATAATTTTTTTATATAAGTCATAAGTCATATCTCTTCTATTACATATCCTTTTAAATTGTAATTTTTTATTTGTATTCATAATAATTATATAATCATAATTTTTTTGACTCTTCTTTTCAAAAATTATAGGTATTTCTAAAAAAACTATTTTTTTTTTTTTATTTTTTTTTAAAAATAAATTTTTTTCTTTTCCTACAATAGGATGTATAAATTCTTCGAGTTTTCTTAATTTTTTTTTATCATTAAAAACTAATGATCTTAAGATTCTTTTATTTAACTTTTTATTTATAAAAACCTCGGGAAATAATATTTTTAATTTTTCTTTAACATATTTTTTTTCAAGAAGTTTTTTTACTTCCTTATCTGCTGAAAATGTAGGTAATTTTTTTGATTTAAAAAAATTAAGTGCAAAAGTTTTTCCGCTACCTATAGTTCCAGTAATTCCTACAACAATCATTTAATTTCTCTCTCCAATATTTTTTTTAGTTTAATATCTTTTTTTGGTTCTTTTTTTGTCCAAGATAAAAACGATTTTTGTGCTTGATAAATTAACATATCAAGTCCGTTGGTATTTTTTAAACCCAATTTTTTTGCATTTTTTAATAAATTAGTTTCTAAAGGGTTATAAATTAAATCAAAAATAATAGATGATTTTTTTAATTTTTTTAAATTGATCTTTAATGGCGGAAAACCTTTCATACCTAAAGGCGTTGTATTAACTAAAAGATCTGTTTTTTCTAATTCAGAATTTATGTTTTTTAAATTATCAGAATATATTTCTGATTTTAATGATTTTTTTAATTTTTTTATAAAATCTTCTTTTATTTGATCTGCTTTTTTTTTTGTTCTATTAAATATAAAAATTTTACGATATTTCATTTCTATTAAAGAATATAAAACAGCTCTTGTAGATCCCCCGCTACCTATAATAACTGCTGATTTTTTGTTTTTACTTTTTATTAAACCTTCTAATGACTTCTTAAAACCATAAACATCTGTATTTTTTCCCTCAATATTTCCTTTTTTTGAAAAATTTAAAACGTTTACAGCGCCAACTATATCAACAATTTTATCTTTCTTATGTAAATATTTTAAAGCTTCTTCCTTTAATGGTATAGTTAGATTTAATCCTGTATAACCATCTTTATGTAATCTTTTTATAGTTTTTTTAAAATCTTTAATAGATGTTTCTATGGCTTTATAATTTCCAATAATATTCATTTTTTTAAACCAATAATTATGCATCTTTGGAGATAAACTATGTTTTATTGGATGTCCTAAAATTCCAACTTTATTTATTTTTAAAATAATAACCTCCTTTTTTGAAGAAAATTTAATAAAGGCATTAAAGGTATTCCCAAGATAGTAAAATAGCTACCATTGATTTTTTCAAAAAGAGTGATTCCTGTATTTTCTATTTGATATAAACCGGATTGCTTTAAATTCCTTATTTTTTGTTTTTTTATATATTTTAATATTTCTAAACTACTTAGATTTCTTACTTTTAATTCCGCTTCATCATTAAAATTCCATATTATTTTTCCGTTTTTCGAAATAAATATACTTGAATAAATTCTATGTTTTTTTCCATTTAATTTTTTTAATAATTTTTCCGCTTCTTTTTTAGATTTTGGTTTTGATAAAAAATTTTGTCTATAAATTAAACAGGTATCAACGCCTATAACATATTTCGTAGGATGTTTTACAGATGTTTTAATTGATTTTTGTTTAGCTAAATTTTGGCATATCTTTTCTGGTTTTTTTAATTTGAATAATTTTTTTTTCTCTTTCTCTTCGTCTATTAAGGGTTTTATAGAAATAAATCTAATACCAATATTCTTTAAAATTTTTTTTCTAGTTGGACTTGTAGATGCTAATAATAATTTAGTCATTTTATAACTTGTTAATTAATTGTGGATTTAGCTATTTTACCAACATAAAACAATAATTTATATTTTTTTTCTTATTAGTTTTCTATTTATCAACATTTATATAACATGTTTGTTGTTTTTTCCACAAACCATAAGTTTGTAGATAATTAATTTTATAAACATTGTTAACAATTTATTTGTTTGTTTTTTTTCCTTTATATATGTATAAATAATTGATTTTTTATTTTTACTGACAATTTATTAACAATTTTTTTTTATCTTTATATATTCTTAATAACTTTTTATCACCTATATTAACTCGACAACAACAACAACAACCTTAAGTATATAATAGTAGAAGAAGTGTTAAACAAATGAGCTTATTAAAAATATTAAAAAAGGAAAAGGTAAAAGGACCAGCAATATGGATAATGAGGCAAGCGGGTAGATATTTACCGGAATTTAGAAAATTAAAAAAAGATTCTTCAGGATTTATGAACATGATATATAGCCCAAGAATTGCTTCTAAAATAACTCTTCAGCCTATAAAAAGATTTAGATTTGATGCTGCTATAATTTTTTCAGACATATTAACGATTCCAGATGCCTTAGGACAAAAACTTACGTATCAAGAGGGAAAAGGACCAAAACTTGAAAAAATCTCTTTAGAAGAAATGATAACTGGATTTTCTAAATCGTTTAACACAAACAAGTTAAAATATGTCTACGAGGCAATAAAGTTAACGAAGAAAAAAATTAATAAAAACGTTGGTCTAATAGGTTTTGTCGGCGCTCCATTAACCGTAAGTTTTTTTATGTTGGATCATGAGAGAAACAAACAGTATTTAAAAATATTAAACAACTTTAAAAAAAACAAAACTAAAGCAAAAAGGCTTTTTTATATATTAGAAAAAGCAATTGCTAAACACGCAATCGGTCAAATAAATGCAGGAGCACAAATTATACAAATTTTTGATACTTGGGCAACGGTTGCAAAGGGGGGCGCCTTAGAAGAGTATTCTATAAAACCAATAAAAAGAATTTGTAGAGAAATCAAAAAAAAAAAGCCAAACGCAAAAATTATAGTTTTTCCGAGAAACGTTGCACCAAATTATAGCAAATACATAGATAAAAACATAGATTGTATAAGTGTCGGAGAGGATATTAATAAAAATGAAATAGAAAAAATACAAAAAAACAAAATAATTCAAGGAAACCTGTCCCCAAAAATCTTATATAATGGGGGCAAAAGATTGGATAAAGAGATAGAAAAAACATTGAGGAGATTTTCAAACAAACCCTTTATTTTTAATTTATCGCATGGAATAATGCCCGGGACACCAATAAAAAATGTCAAAAGACTAGTTACGATAATTAGGAAATACAAATATGAAATATGATGGCGAGAAAGATTACAAACACGGATCTAGAGATAGGCTTGGCGTTTTATTAACAAATTTAGGCACCCCAGATAAACCCGAAAGTCTTTCCTTAAGAGCTTATCTTAAAGAATTTCTTTCAGATCCGAGAGTTATAGAGGTGCCCAAAATAATTTGGCAAACAATATTAAGGCTAATAATATTGAATACTCGACCTCAAAAAGTAGCCAAACTGTATAAATCAATTTGGAAAAAGGGCGGAAGTCCCTTGTTGATAATGCTTAGTAAGCAACGCATAGGGATTAGAAAAACACTAAACAATAAAATTAAAAACACAAAGTTTGAGATAGCAATGAGATATGGAAATCCTAGCATTAAAACAGGATTAGAAAATTTACGAAATCAAGGTTGCAGAAGAATTTTAATTTTTCCTCTTTACCCACAATATTGTGCTGCTACTACAGGAAGCACTTTTGATAAAGTAACAGATATATTAAAAACCTGGAGATGGATACCAGAAGTTAGATTTATAAATAATTATTATGAACATCCTTTATACATTGATTGTTTGGCAAAAAGTATAAGAGATAGTTGGAAAAAATTTGGCAAATCGCAAAGGTTAATTTTTAGTTATCATGGGATTCCAAAAAAATATCTTTTAAAAGGCGATCCTTATCATTGTTTTTGTCAAAAAACCACAAGACTTGTTGCAGAGAAAATGAAACTAAAAGAAAAAGAATATTTGACAACGTTTCAATCAAGATTTGGGCCTGAAGAATGGTTGCAACCATACACTGATAAAACTTTAGAAGAATTACCAAAATTAGGAATAAAAAAAATTCATATTTTATCACCAGGCTTTAGTTCGGATTGTCTAGAAACTTTAGAAGAACTAGAAGTAGAAAATAAAAACATTTTTTTATCTGCGGGTGGTGAAAAATATCATTATATAAAATGTTTAAATGACGATCATTTACATTTACAAATGTTAGGACAGGTTATTCTAAATCATACAAAGGGATGGCCTGAAAATAAGAACTAAATGGAAACTTTCGGCAATTTTTTAGTTAACAATTATCCTTTAATAAAAGCTTTCCATGTCATTTCAATGGTTGCTTGGATGGCTGCAATGTTATATTTGCCTAGACTTTTCGTTTATCACACGATGACAAAAAAAGATTCAGAAACTTCTAAAACATTAAAAGTTATGGAGTACAGATTACAAAAATTTATTATGAATCCATCTATGATATTAACTATATTGTTTGGCACCCTTTTGCTAAAAACAAACGGCGTAATAAATTGGGAAATGAGCTGGATATATTACAAACTTTTAGCTGTTATTATATTATTGATAATACACGCTTTATTAGGAAAGTTTAGAAAGGATTTTTACTTTGATAGAAATAAACATACAGCGAGATTTTACAAATTAATCAATGAAATTCCGACAGTTTTATTAATAATCATAATTCTATTAGTTTATTTAAAACCTTTTTAAGTATTGACATTATAAAAATTAATTATTATATAGATAATTCTACCGAATAATCATTTAACAATCACAAAATTGAATATTTACATATAAAAAAAATTGTCTAGTTCTGATAAAGTAAACTTACACGACTTAAAAGTTATGCCCCCTCATGAACTTTTAGCGTATGCAGAAAAAGTAGGAGTTGAAAATCCAAGTGCTTTGAAAAAGCAAAATATGTTATTTGCTATTTTAAAATCGTTGGCAGAAAAAAATATAATTATAGAGGGTGGAGGGGTTCTTGAAACATTGCAAGACGGTTTTGGGTTTCTTAGATCTCCTGAATCAAATTATTTACCGGGTCCAGATGATATTTATGTAAGCCCGAGTCAAGTACGTAAATTTAATTTAAGAACAGGAGATAATGTTGAAGGTGAAATAAGGTCACCCAAAGATTCTGAAAGATATTTTGCTTTGTTGAAAGTAAATACAACAAATGATATAGATCCTGAAAAAAAACGCCACATAATCAATTTTGATAATTTAACTCCATTATATCCAGAAGAAAAATTAAATTTAGAAATAGAAGATATTAAAATAAAAGATTTAACACCAAGAGTAATAGATGTTATAGCACCTATTGGTAAAGGACAAAGAGCAATGATAGTTTCACCGCCTAAAGCGGGGAAAACAGTAATGTTACAAAATATTGCAAACTCAATCACAAAAAACCACCCGGAAGCAGTTGTAATTGTTTTATTAATAGATGAAAGACCAGAAGAAGTTACTGATATGCAAAGAAATGTGAAAGGTGAAGTGGTTAGTTCCACTTTTGATGAACCTGCATCAAGACATGTTCAAGTTGCAGACATGGTTATTTCTAAAGCAAAAAGATTAGTTGAAAATGGAAAAGACGTTGTAATTCTATTAGATTCTATAACTAGAATGGCTAGAGCATACAATACAGTAATTCCAAGTTCCGGAAAAGTTTTAACGGGTGGAGTTGATTCAAATGCTCTACAAAGACCAAAAAGATTTTTTGGAGCAGCTAGAAATATAGAAGAAGGTGGTTCTCTAACAATAATAGCAACAGCATTAATTGATACTGGTAGTAGAATGGATGAAGTAATTTTTGAAGAATTTAAAGGAACTGGAAATAGTGAATTAATTCTTGATAGAAAAATTTCTGACAAAAGAATCTTCCCCGCTATTGATATAACAAGGTCAGGTACAAGAAGAGAAGAGCTGCTTTTCAAAAATGATGATTTACTTAAAATGAATGTTTTAAGAAAAATATTAAGTTCAATGGGAACAATGGATGCTATTGAATTCCTTTTATCTAAATTAAGAAGTACAAAGAATAATGCTGATTTTTTTGTTTCAATGAATAAACCAAGTTAAGTTTTTTCAAAAGCTAATAATTTCTTTTTTAAAATAGCCCCCCCTAAGCCAGAAAAACCACCAACAGTACCGTCAGATCTAATAACTCTATGACAGGGTATGGCTAAAACAATTTTATTTTGACCGCATATTTTACCTACATGACGTGGTGATAAATTATATTTTTTTGCAATTTCTCCATAAGTTTTTGTATTTCCAAACTTTATTTTATTTAGCTCTCTCCAAACCTTTTTTTGAATTGCGCTGCCTTTCAGCAAATATTTAAATTTAATAGATTTGTCCTTTTTTGCAAAAAAGTTATTCAAACTGTGTCTAAATTTTTTTAAATTTTTGCTAGATGATATATTTTTAAATTTACCAAATTTAACCTTGATGATCTTATCTTTTTCCTCAAAGGCTGTAATCCACCCAAATTTTGTTTTAATTGAAATTTGTCTTATCATTTTTTAGTATAAACATATCAAAAAACATAAAAATTAAATATATTAATTAGCGATGAAAAAAAATGGCGGTTCTCTAAAAGAAACTTTTCAAGAAGCATTAAATTTTTATAATAAAAAAGATTTTAAAACTGCAGAAATTTATTGTTATAAAATATTAAGTATTAATCCTAATCATTTTGGTTCAATGTCTATGTTGGCAACTCTTGCCGCTGTTAAGGGAGATTTTATTAAAGCAAAAGAATTATTAACTAAAGCAGTCGAAATTGAAAAAAATAATGCACCCGCAATACACAACTTAGCAACAGCTTATAAAGAGTTAGGTAAATTTGACGAAGCAATAAATTATTATAATAAGGTGTTAAAAATAGTTCCAAAACACACAAATGCTCACTACAATCTGGGATTAACTTTCTATAAACTTAACGATCTTAAACAAGCAAAAAGTTATTTTAAAAAAACGGTTTTTATTCAGAAGAATTATGCACTTGCATATTTTTGGCTTGCTAATGTAAATGCTGATTTAAAAGAATTTAACGATGCAGTAAGCAACTATCAGAAAGCTATCGAAATAAATCCAAATCTTTGGAACGCTCATAATAATCTTGGTCTCGTATTTAAT
>PBIP01000007.1 GCA_002720895.1 Pelagibacteraceae bacterium | reverse complement strand
AATCTTGAAAACCAATTAGATGATATATCTGGCGGACGAATAAATTATATAAGTGTTTTAGATGAGTTTTGGAAAAATTTTTATAATTTAATTGAGCAAACTAAAGAAATAAGAATTACTGAAGTAATAGACAAACTAGATGATCAATTAGAAGACCATTTTTTTCAACCAAATGATAAAAATCCAAATCCAAGAAAATGTCCAACATGTGAAGATGGTAGATTGGGTTTAAAGTTAGCAAAAACTGGACCTTTTATAGGATGTTCAAACTATCCAGACTGCAAATATGCCACTCAATTAACTTCGAATGTTAATGGAGATAATCAAAATGGGAGCGGTATTACACTACCAAAAGAATTAGGGATTGATCCAAAAACAAACAAAACAATTATAATAAAACAAGGACCTTATGGAATTTATATCGAATTAGTAGAAAAGGAAGATGAAAAACCACGTAGAGCTTCTGTTCCAAAAAATTTACCATTAGAGCAATTGAATATAGAAAAAGCCTCGCAATTATTATCGCTTCCAAGAGAAGTTGGCAAGTATCCAAAAAGTAATGAAATAATAATTGCAAATAATGGGCGTTTTGGGCCGTATTTAAAAGTAGGCGATTATTTTGTTTCCTTAAAAGAAGATGATGTTTATACAGTTGGAGAAAATAGAGCAATTGATCTTATTGAAGAACATTTTAAAAAAATAGAAAAGGAAACATTGGGAACTCATGATGGCAAAGAACTAAGTGTAAGTAAAAGAGGTAGAATCGGTTATTTTTTGAAGAATGGAACAACAAGTATTAGGATTCCAAATGATATTGATGCTAAAACTATTAGCATAGAAAAAGCAATAGAGTTAATAGAAATTAAAAAAGAAAGAGATTTAGCTAAAAAAAAAACAAAAACAAAAAGAAAAAAAAAATAATTAATCTTTCATTTTTAAATCTAAAACTTTTAAAGATAATTCTTTTAATCTTTCTTCATCGATTTCTGCAGGAGCATTCATCATTAAATCTTCAGCCTTTTGATTAAATGGAAAAGGAATAATTTCTCTGATATTTGGTTCACCTGCAATTAACATAACAATTCTATCAATGCCTGGTGCACATCCTCCATGGGGTGGTGCTCCATAATCAAATGCTTTCAAAAGACCTCCGAATTCTTTTTCTAGTTCTTTCCTTGCATATCCTGCGAGTTCAAAAGCTTTTAACATTATTTCGGGCTTGTGATTTCTAATTGCACCACTAGACAACTCAACGCCATTGCAAACAATATCGTATTGATAAGCTTTGATTTTTAAAGGTTCTTCATTCTCTAAAGCTTTTAATCCTCCTTGTGGCATAGAAAATGGATTATGACTAAATTCTATTTTATTTGTTTCCGGATTTAATTGGTACATAGGATAATCAACTACCCAACAAAATTTAAATTCGTTTTCTTTTATTAGTTTTAATTCATTTGCTATTTTTGTTCTAGCTAATGCTGCAAACTCCCTTATTTCATCAGATTTACCACAAAGAAAAAATATTGAGCTATTTCCATCGACGCCTTCAATTTTTAAAAACTTATTTATTCTTTCTTTATCAAGATTATTTGCTATTGGCCCCTTTCCCTCATTTTTGATAAACTGTATATAACCCATGCCGCCCTGCCCTTCATCTTTAGCCCAATTATTTAGTTTATCAAAAAAGGTTCTTGGTTGATCTTTACTATTGGGAGCTGGAATTGCAATTACAATTGATCCTTTATTAATATTTTCAGCAAATAATTTAAAAGAGGAACCTTTAAAAATATCTGTGACATCGGACAAAATTAAAGGATTACGTAAATCTGGTTTATCGTTTCCATATTTTTTTACACACTCATCAAAAGGTATTTTTTTAAAAGGTGGTTTGGAAATAGAAAAGTTTTTTGTAAGTTTTGTAAAAATATCAAATAATACTGGCTCTAAGGCACTGAAAACATCTTCTTGGGTTACAAAAGACATTTCATAATCTAATTGATAAAACTCTCCTGGAGATCTATCAGCTCTACTATCTTCGTCACGAAAACATGGGGCAATTTGAAAATACTTATCAAAGCCTGCAATCATTAATAATTGTTTAAATTGTTGAGGAGCTTGTGGTAAAGCATAAAATTTACCAGGATGCACCCTGCTAGGCACTAAATAGTCTCTTGCCCCTTCTGGGGAACTAGCTGTTAAAATTGGAGTTTGTATTTCTGTAAAACTTTGTTTAATCATTCCATCTCTTATTAATGAAATTACTTTATTTCTTAACAAAATATTTTTTTGCATTTTAGCTCTTCTTAAGTCTAAAAATCTAAATTTTAAACGAGTATCTTCTCCATAATCCTTGTCTGAATTTACTTCTAAAGGTAGTGGCTTTGCACCTGACTCAATAATATATTCTTCTACAGCAACTTCTATTTCACCAGTTGGCAAATTTTTATTAAGAGATTCTTCTGATCTCGGTGTAACCTTGCCGGCAATTGTAATCACGCTTTCAGATGTGGTTTTCTCAGCTAAAGAAAAATTTTTGTTACTCTTGTCTATAACTACCTGTGTTATTCCATAATGATCTCTTAAATCAATAAATAATAAATTTCCATGATCTCTTTTTCTATGCACCCAACCAGATAATTTTACAGGTTTACTTTTATCTTTCAGTCTCAATTCATTGCAATTATGTGTTCTAAATATGTGCATTTATTAATATTAGATTAATTTTTTAACAAAATTTATATTTATTTTTTTTTTTGCTATAAGCGATTGTTCATCTATTTTATCAACAATTTTTTGCAAATTATTTAACGATCGTTCTGATCTATAAACAATAAATTTAATTATTTTTTTGTCTATTAAAATTTGTTTATCGTGAAATAATTTTACCAAAACTAAAGAAAGTAATTTATCGTCAGGTTTTTTTATTTTTACTGTTATTGATGATAAGATTCTAGATTTCAAATCTGGTAATTTTATTCCCCAAAATTTAGGAGATTTTGATGAGGTAATAATAAGAAAGCTTTTTGTTTCTTCAATTAAATTATAAAAATGTAACAATTTTTTTTCTAATTCCTGTTTTTCTTTATCATTTATTTTATCAAAAAAAAGTTCAATATTTTCAATGATAAAAAAATTTTTTTTTAAAAAAAAATTCTCAAATTTAATTTTTTTAAATTTTTTAATATTTAATATAGTTGCAGATGTTTTTTTTTTCCAAATTGTTGAGAGATGTGTTTTGCCAGTACCGTTATCTCCTAAAATTATTACTTTTCTTGTTGTCCAATTTGGCCACCTATTGATTAGTTCAAATGCTTCTTTATTTGAATTTGAAACTAAAAAATTATCGATTTCGTAAATTCTTTTTTTTTTAAGATTCAAAGATAATTGGATATTTTTATTAATGTGAACCATAATTTCAATATTATATCTTAAACACTTTTAAATAATTATATTCACTTTAATAAATTTAGCTTATTATCATTTATATTAAAATCTAAGTCAGATTGTTTAAATGCAACTTTTAATTGATTTAAATTTCCGGAAAATGATAAAAAAATAGTTGCTTTATTGTGAGAAAATTTCTTCACATTATATTTATCTATTATTGACATATCACTTATAGTTTTTTTTATATCAATCCATTCATTTAAATTATTAAAAAGAACAGTGATTTTTTGAAATTTTTTTTGAGACGTTATTATATTTGCTGTTTTCCATTGTTGATTAACAAACTGCTCTACTTTAATCTTTGCATCATCTAAAACGTTATCAGAATATTCATTTGTATATATTTCTATTATATCTTCATGCTTAATAGTCTCATTATCATCAAATCTATGTATAGATAAATTTAAATTAAATAACATTTTAGATTTATCACGATTATATTTTTTTTTTAATATTGCTATTAAAACTCCAGTAGTATTATGAGATTTTGCTAAAAGTTCTAAATTATTTAAATTTTTTTTTACTGCTTTATCTGGATTAAAATAAATAAAATCTTTAAACTTTCCTTCTGAAGACTTAATAGGAATTAAGCCACTATTTTTTGATTTATCAATCCAAACATTTCTCCATATATTTTTTTTTTCCCATAAATACGTAACTCCCGCAAATTTATAAATAGGAAGTATTAACAAAGGCTTGCTTTTAATGATGGTAAATTTTATATTATTTTGACTTAGATATTTAAGAACTTTATTTTCACTAAATTTTATCGCTAAGGTTCCAATATATTTACTAGAAGATGTTTTTTCATTTTGAACTTCTATAGACTCAACAAAACCTAAAATTTTTTCTATATTTATACTTTCAATTTTTTCATATTCTGTTTCTAAAAGAATTTTTCTCAATAAGTTTTTAAACCCTTTTTCTTGTGCTTCTAATAAAGCAATTTCTTTTGCCTTTGAAGAAGAAGTTGATTCTACTTCAACTGAAATATTTTTTACTTCAAATATTTTTTCTTCTGATACTTCAGAAATTAAATTTTTTGAACTAAAAAAAGTGATAAAAAAAATAATAATGAAGAATTTTATATATTTATATTTCATAGTAATATCTTACTTTTTAAAAAAAAAATATTACATAAAAATAATAAATCAATGATATTAAAAGTAAATAAATACAAAAAAGCAGGTGTTAATATAAATGAAGGTAATAACTTTGTAAAATTAATAAAAAATAAAGTTTTTTCCACACATAAAAAAGGAGCAATCAAGGATTTAGGGTCATTTGCAGGTTTTTTCGATTTATCAGTACTGAAATACAAAAATCCGCTTTTAATAAGTTCAACTGATGGTGTGGGTACTAAAATAAAGGTTGCACAAGAGTTAAACAAATACAACTCATTAGGAATTGATTTGGTAGCAATGTGTATAAATGATATTTTAGTTCACGGTGGAAACCCTTTATTTTTTTTAGATTATATTGCAATTGACAAATTAGATAAAAAAAAAGCATTACAAATCATAGATGGAATTGCTAACGGTTGCAAACAATCTAATTGTTCGATTTTAGGTGGTGAAACTGCAGAAATGCCAGGTTTATACAAAAAAGGTGATTTTGATCTTGCTGGGTTTGCAGTAGGTATAATCGAAAAAAAAAATTTAATTACGGGTAAAAAAATAAAAAAAGGAGATATTGTATTAGGTTTAAAATCTTCTGGTTTTCATTCAAACGGCTATTCATTAATTAGATACATTATGAAGAAAAAAAAAATTGGTTATAAAAAAAGAATATCAAAAAAAATAAATAACTTAGGAGAGTTTTTAATTAAACCTACTAAAATTTATTCTAAAGTTATACTTGCCCTTACGAAAGAAAGATTAATAGATGGAGCTTGTCATATTACAGGTGGTGGAATAACTGATAATTTACCAAGAATTCTACCAAAAGAATTGGGGATGGATTTTAAAAATTCTAATTGGTTTTTACCTGAAATTTTTAAATGGTTTAAAGAACAAGGCGACATGTCTTTTGATGAAACAATCAAAGTGTTTAATTGCGGTATTGGCATGGTAATTATTTGTAAACCAAATAAAAAAAATATAATTATTAAAAAATTAAAAAAATTAAATGAACCTTTTTTCTTTTTAGGTAAGGTTGTTGAAAATAAGGGTAAAATAGATACGAATTTTTTAAAAAAAAAATGGGAATATTAAAAATAGTAGTTTTAATCTCTGGTAGAGGCAGCAATCTTCAAGCTATAATAAACAAATGTAATAAGAAGAGTACTCCGGCAAAAATTATTGCTGTTATTTCCAACAATGCTAAAGCATCGGGTTTAAAATTAAAAGGTAAGTTTGATAAAATTGCAATTGACAACAAATTAAATAAAAAAGAATTCGAAACTGAACTTCAAAAAAACTTAAAAAAATTATCACCTAATTTAATTTGTTTAGCAGGATTTATGAAGGTTTTAAGTCCTTACATAATAAAAAGATGGAAAAATAAAATAATTAATATTCATCCTTCATTGCTACCATCTTTTAAGGGACTCGATACACATAAAAGAGTTTTAAGTGAAGGTGTTAAAGTAAGCGGTTGTACTATCCATTTTGTTGATAGAAGTCTCGATGGTGGTCCAATTATTGCACAGGCAGCAACAATTGTTAACAAAAATATTACTGCTGAAAATTTAATGAAAAAAATTCTTAAAATTGAACATAAATTATATCCAGAAGTAGTGCATTTATTTGCAAAAAAAAAAATTACTATAAAATCTAACAAGGTTTTTATTAAAGACGAAAAAGAACTGAATGCCTTTATTAAAAGTATATAAATAAATTGAAAAAAAAATATTTTTTTAGTAGATTCATTATATGGACAAAAATTTAAAAAGAGCTTACAACAACTGGATATTGTTTCTAAAAGGAACTGTTCTTTTAGTGGCAGGCGTTGTTGTAATATTAGCGTTTATGGCTTTATTTTTGCTCTAATTTTCATTAAAGAAAAATTCTAATTCTTTTACAGCATTTTCCTCACTGTCAGATCCGTGTACAGCGTTTTCTTGAATTGAATTTGCGAATTTTTTTCTAATAGTATTTTCTTCTGCTTCTTCTGGATTAGTTGCACCCATAACTTTTCTATATAAATTAATAGCATCCTTCCCTTCTAACATTTGAACAATAATAGGTCCAGAAATCATAAAGTCACATAATTCATCATAAAAAGGTTTTTCAGAATGCACTGAATAAAATTTTTGAGCTTGTTCTTTTGTTAATTGTAATTCTTTTTTTTTTACAATTATTAAACCGGCATTTTCTATCATTGAATTTATTGCATTGGTATGTCCTGCCTTATATGCATCGGGTTTAATTATTGATAATGTTTTTTGTAATGACATATTATTTTTCGTGATTAGCACGAATATAATTATCTATTAAACGTACTCCAAAAGCTGTACCACCTTTTTTTGACAATGGTTGATCAGTATTTAACCATGTCACGCCAGCAATATCTAAATGTGCCCATTCAACATCTTTTTTAACAAAGCGTTGCAAAAATTGAGCGGCGGTAATACTCCCAGCTCCGCCAGTACCAGTTATATTTTTCATGTCAGCAATATCGCAATTAAGTAAATCATCATAATCTTTACCAAGGGGGAATCTCCATACTTTTTCATCTGTTTTTTTCCCAGAGTTGGTTAATTTTTCTGATAATTTATCAGAGTTAGAAAATAATCCTGCGTAAAAATTACCCAAAGCTACAATTATAGCTCCGGTTAAAGTAGCAAAATTAATCATTTTTTTTACATTGTATTTTTCTTGGCAATACCATAATGCATCTGCAAGAACTAATCTTCCTTCTGCGTCGGTATTTAACACCTCTATAGTTTGCCCAGACATTGATTTTACAATATCACTTGGTCTTTGTGCATTTGAACTAACCATATTTTCTACTGCGCCAATTACACCAACTACATTTGCTTTTGATTTTCGTAAAGCAATAGCTTTCATAACACCTAAAACTAATGCGGATCCTCCCATATCCATTTTCATTTCTTCCATTCCAGTTGATGGTTTTAATGAATAACCACCTGTATCAAAGGTTACGCCCTTACCAACAAGACCTAAAGGGGGGGATTTTGAACTAGGATTTCCAATCCATTCTAAAGTAATTAATCTTGAAGGATTTGCACTACCCATACCAACGCCTAATAAAGCACCCATGCCTAATTTTCTCATTCTTTTTTCGTCTAAAATATTTATTTTTACTTTAAGTTTAGACAATTCTTTCGCTCTAGAAGCAAGATTTACTGGGTTCAAAATATTAGGTGGTTCATGTAAAAGATCTCTGGAAAAAAATACTCCCTCCGTAACAGCTTGGAAGTTGACAAAAAGTTTTTTTAATTTATCTGGATTTGATGTTACAAAACTTATTTTTGCTGGTTTATTTTCATTATTTTTTTCATCTTTATTTTTTTTATATTTTTTAAATGAATAAGACTTAAGATGCATTCCTGATGCAATATTCAATACTATATTCTCATAACTTAATTTCACCTTTTTAACATCGTTTACACTTATATTAATTTCCTTGTATTTAAAAGTTTCAATAAGAGGTAATAAAAGGCCTCCAAAATACTGAAAATTAAAAGCTTCTAATTTAGTTTCGTCTCCAATTCCTATGAATATAGCATTCAAAGATTCCTTTAAACCCGCTGCCTCTACATGGCAAATTTGGCCTAAAGTTCCATTAAAATTTCTTTTAGATAAACTATTTATAATATTCTTATTAATATCTGTGCTTGAAGATATGCTATTATTAGCTAAATTCTTTTTATCTTTATTAATAAAAAAAATCTTAAAATTAGGTGAAACTTTTTTGCTAGTAAAATTTACATTCATAAAATACAAATTAATATAGTTCTTATGTCAATAATATCCAATTATATTTTTAAACAAATAGGATCTACATTTATATATATAACAAGTTTTTTAGTAATTTTAATATGGCTTATTTTTTCATTAAAATTTATTGAATATGTGACGACAAATGGCTTGGATTTTATAGATTTCATTAAAATGACATCTTTATTATTACCAACTATTTTGCCATTTCTATTTCCATTAATTTTAAGCATATCTTGCATTATGATTTATCAGAAACTTTCAGCTGATAATGAGTTAATAATAATTAAATCATCTGGATTAAGTACGTTTAAAATATTGAAATCTGCTGTTTCTCTATCAATAATTATTGGCATTTTTTATTCAATATCAAATTTATATATTAGTCCTTTATGTAAAACTGTATTCAAGGAAAATCAAAAGGAAATAAGGGAAGATATAGCTCGAATAGCTTTTAAAGAAGGGCGCTTTTCAAATCTTTTTAAAGACATAACAATTTATATCGAAAATATTATCGATAAAAACAATTACGAATATGTTTTTGTATATGATAATAGAAATAAAGAAGATCCAGCTACTTACATAGCAAAACAAGCAGAGCTAATCCAAACAGATAATTCAAATAAAGTAATTTTAAAAAATGGAAACAGGCAAATTATTAATAAAAAAGATTCACAGTTAAGTATTATAAAATTTGATGAATATGAAGTGAATCTTGATTTGTTGTTCAAAAATTTGGATAAAGAAAGAATTAAAGAACCTGAAGAAATGTATTTAACCGAATTATGGGATATTAAACATAAAACAAGTGGAAGATATGATCCAAGACAAATTTCCAGTATGGTTATTGAAGGGCATAAAAGAATAATTGACCCTATTTACTGTATTATTTTTACATTAATAACCTTAACGTTTTTATTATCTGATAAAATGGTACTTCAGGCTCCTTTTAAAAAAATATTTGTAATTATTTTTATAATTTTTCTGATACAAATTATCAACCTATCTCTCCCGAATATTTTAGTAAAAAATATTGAATTTTTGCCTGTCATTTACATTTTTCCATTATCTCTTCTTTTAATTTTAATTAGCTTCAATTTAAATAAAAATTATAAATGAAGATACCAATTATAAATATCAAAGAATTAGATAAGTATTTTTTTAAAAAATATTTTTTTAATTTCTTTTATATTTCTTTTTTTTTAATATCGATAATTTTTTTAGTTGAATTTGTAGAGTTACTCAGAAGAACATCTGAAACAACTAACATAACGTTAATAAGTGTTTTTTATTTAGCACTTTTAAAATTAACTGAAAGTATAGGTTTTATAATACCTATAGTTTTTTTTATTACTACTGGAGCAACATGTAAATTGTTAAGCAAACATCATGAAATGGTTGTTATACAAAATGCGGGACTAAAATCATTTAGAATTTTGTATCCATTTATCTTTTTCTCAATTATATTTTCTATTATATACCTAAGCTTTTTAAATCCTTATTTTTCACATGCTACAAATTCATATCAAAAGAAAGAGCAAGAAATATTTCGAGGAAAATTAAGCAAAGCTACAATAAGTAAGTCNGGTATTTGGTTAAGACAAGGATCAAATAAAAACAAAATAGTAATAAGGGCAGCAAATTTTNTACCTGCGGAAAGTTTATTTAAAGATNCGACCTTTTATATTTACACAAAAANTAATAATTTTACTGAAAGAATAGATGCGAAAATTGCTAAACTCGAAAAAAATTTTTGGATTATGAAAGACGTTATAATAAATAAACCTAATAAAAAAGTTGTAAAGATTGACGAATATACTCTTAAAACCAATCTGTCTATAAAGAAAATTGAAAATAGCTTCCTTGATCCTGAAAGTTTATCTGTTTGGAAAATTCCAGGATTTATAGAGTTGCTTAAAGAGTCTGGTTTTTCTCCAACAAAGCATCAAATGTATTTTTTCAAAACTATATTTTTGCCATTTTACTTAATTGGATTAATACTAATTGCTGGATCATTTACAATTAAATATGCAAAAACTAAGACTGAAAATTTTATTTTAATAGTAACTGTTCTTGTGACAGGTTTCTTGATTCATGCTCTTTCTGAGACTATATATTCTTTAGGGATTGCCAATAAACTAGACATATGGGTTGCATCTCTATCGCCATCTTTTATAACTATATGGATAGGCGTTTATTTTTGTATTCATTTTGAAAAAACAAATTGATATGAAAAAAATTATTATATTTTTATTTTTTGTAATTCTTTTATTTAATAAGAATCTTTATGCTGAAGAAGATGTTCCGTTTATTTTAAATGCTGAAAAAATAGTAAATGTTCATAAAGAATCAAAAGTTGTGGCAACAGGTAATGTAGAAGTTATTCAAGGAAAAGAGGTACTTAGAGCAGATTATTTAGAATTTGATAGAATAAAAAATAAAGCCTATGTTAAAGGAAATGTAAGTATTCTCGATAAAGATGGCGTTGTCTATTTTGCTGATTACGCTGAAGTAGATAAGGGTTTTAAAAATGGACTTACTAAAAATATTTCTATACTTTTTCCAGATAATTCCAAAATGGCTGCTTCAGATGGTAAAAGATTTAAAGGGCAAATTTCAAGATTAAAAAAAGCTTTGTACTCAGCTTGTAATTGCGATGATCCAAATAAGAAACCAACGTGGCAAATAAAAGCATCTGAAGTCGTTCATGACTCAAAAAGAAAAAAAATTAGCTATAAAAATGCTTTTCTTGAATTTTTAGGATTTCCGATAGCCTATACTCCATATTATTCTCATCCTGATCCAAGCGTTAAAAGACAAAGTGGTTTCTTATTTCCAAGTTATACTTCAAATTCTGAATTAGGTACCATAATAAAGACTCCTTATTACTATGCTCTTTCACCTTATAAAGATTTAACGATAGAGCCGCAATATATAAGCGGGCAAAGACCATTAATATATGCCCAATATAGACAAAGATTTGTTAATGGGGTATTAGACATTGAAAGCAGCTTAACAAATGCAGATAGAAGAACTAGGGTTAGCACTTATTCAAATAAAACTAGAGGGCATCTTTTTATAAATGGGAAGTTTGATCATAACGATTTTTGGAGATATGGATTTAATGTAAAAAGAACTACAGACGATACCTATTTATCAAGATATATGTTTCCAGGTGCAACAGATAGATTGCATTCGGATTTTTTTGTTGAAGGCTTTGATAACAGAAATTATTTTTATGCTACAGGAATAGCTACTCAAGTACAGTCTAGCACTTATCAAAGTAATAAAACCCCTTTGATCTTACCATCGATCAATTACAACTATCAAAGTGAAAAAACTAAAATTGGTTTTGTAGATATTAATACAAACTTTGTTTCTTTAACGCGAAGAGAAGGCGCGGATTCAAGAAAAATTTCTATAAAACCAGTTGTAACATACCCATACAATGATAATTTTGGAAATAGATTTACATTGCAAGCGAAAACAACCTTTTCAGCTTATATGTTAAGTCATGTCGAAAGAACTAATAAAGCTGATTATAAGGGATATAAAGCCAGGGTACATCCTGAAATTATGCTTGGATGGGATCTTCCTCTTCATAAAAAACAAAACAATTCAACTTTCTTTTTAAAACCTCAAGCTGCAATTATTCTAGCTCCTAATAGGGGTGATGATTCAGATATTCCCAATGAAGATAGTGCAAGTTTTGAATTTGGAGAAACTCATTTATTTAACACCAATCTATATCCTGGAGATGACAAAATAGAAAAATCAAATCAAAGATTTGATTATGGGATAAATTTTAATTACAAATCCAATAAAAAGAATATCAATTCTGATTTTTTTATTGGCCAAAGTTTAAGACTTAGGAAAAATCATAATTTTGGAGCAAAGTCTGGATTAGATGATCAAATATCAGATTTAATAGGTAAAGTAGGTTTTGGTTTTGGAGAAAATATTAATATATCATATAGATTTTTATTAAATAAAGATTCTATGTTTTCAACAAGAAGAGATCAATTGACTCTCTCTACAAAAATACACAAGAGTCATGTTAAATTAAATTATATTTATTTAGAACCAACAACTGGTATTTCTGATGAAAGAGAAGAACTTAATTTATCAATCGCACATACTTTTAATGACAACTATTCATTAAATTATTCTATAAGAGAAGATTTAAGTAGCTCGGGTGGAATGCTTGGACAAAAAATATCTCTAAGTTTTGATAATGAATGTTTTACTACAGAGATTGGATTAAATAGATCTTATTACTTAGATAGAGAAGTGAAACCAAACGATACATTCCTAATCAATTTTACCTTTAAAACTTTAGGAACTTTCGCTACTGGAAGAAATATTTCTAATTAATAAAATAAATAGAAAAATAAATGAGATTATTAAAAAAAATATTTTTTAAATTTTTTTTATTAAAAATTTTATTTATATTATTTTTTCATCCAAAAATAATATTCGCTAATAATACAAACGAAACCAATTTGCCAATTTTAGACAGACTGCCAACAAGTATATTTGCAACTGTAAATAACGAACCTATTTCAATATATGATCTTATACAAAGAGCTAATTTATTTAGTATTTCTGCAAAAATTCCTATAAATGAAGATTTCACTACTAAAATTTTACCTGATTTAATATCAGGATATATAGATGAAGTAATACAAATCCAAGAAATAAAAAAAGAGAATGTTTTGGTTCAAGATGATCAAGTGCAAAACTTAGTTGATGGTATTGAAAAAGAAAATGGTTTTAAAAAAGGAGAGTTAAAAAATTTTTTAAAAGAAAATAAAACTGAAATCTCAATTTTAGAAAAACAGTTATGGGCTAATCTTGGGTGGAGACAATTAGTTGCTAATAAATTTAGACAAAAAATTATTGTGCAAGAATCTGAAGTTGAAGTAATTCACAATAAATTAAAAACTGATATTGGTAAAGATGAATTTAATGTTGAACAAATATTTATTTCATTTGAAAATAAAAAAGAAAATGACGTATTCAATACTATTAATAATTTATATAAACAATTAATTGGAGGCGGAGATTTTTTATCAATAGCAAAGCAATTTTCTGACAGTTATGGTGGAAAAATTGGAAAAATGGGATGGGTTCCTGAATCTGATTTTGATGACAAAATAGTTAATGATATAAAAAAATTAGAAATTAATAATTTTTCGAAACCAATAAAAGGAGAGAACGGTTATTTTATAATTAAACTTCTAAATAAAAGGATTATTGGCCAAGAAACAATTAGCGATGTATCTTTATTCAGAATTGAGCTAATTGAAAAGAATGATGAAGTATATCAGTTATTAAATAACATTGGAAATTGTGATGAATTAGAAGAGTTTGCAAAAACATATGGATCTACAGACTCAGGTTCTTTAGGGTCATTTAAATATATAGAGCTATCAAATCAGTTAAAATTTGAAGTACAAAAGTTGAATAAAAATGAGATAAGTGCTCCTATTAAATATGATGCAGGAGAGTTTCATATAATGATTTGCGATATTAATAAAGCAAAACCAATAATTCCTAGTAAATTTAAAATCCAAGATATTTTAATTAATCAAAAACTAGAGGTATTAGCAAGACAGTACATGTCTGAATTAAGAACAAAAGCAATAATTGATATTAGAATTTAAATAATGAAAAAAAAAATAATTACAGGTTTAACAATGGGTGAACCTGCTGGAATATCTGCAGAGATTTCTTTAAAAGTTTGGAAAAATTATAGAAAAAAAATAGATCCATTTATTTTTTTTGGAGACCCTGAACATTTAAAAAAAACTTGTTCGAAATTAAATTTTCAAATACCAATTAAAATTATTAACAACATTAATGAATGTGTAGAAATTTTTAAAGATTATTTTCCAGTTTATAATATTAAATTAAGTGAAAAAGCAAGATATGGTTCACCCTCAGTTAATAATGCAAAAGAAGTTTTGTCTTCTATTAAAAAAGTTACTAAATTCGCAAACAATAAGAAAATATCTTGTATTGTTACAAATCCTATTGAAAAGAATACTTTAAAAAAAAAAATAAAAAGTTTTGACGGGCATACTTATTACATTGCAAAATTATTAAAGACTGCTGATCCAGTTATGCTTTTAACATCTCCAAAAATTAGCGTTGTTCCAATAACACAACATTTATCATTAAAAAATGCTATAAAAGCAATAAGCAAAAAAAAAATAATAAATACAGTTGAAACAACAAATAAATATTTAAAGATTTTTTTTGGAAAAAAATATCCTAAAATTGCAATTGCGAGTTTAAATCCTCATGGCGGTGAAAATGGAATTTTTGGTAATGAAGAAAAAAAAATCATAATTCCTGCAATCAAAAGAATTAAACAAAAAAAAATAGATGTATATGGCCCATTTCCCGCAGATACAATTTTTAGTAAAAAACACTTATTAAACTTTGATGTAATTATTTGCATGTATCATGATCAAGCAACCATTCCTATAAAAACACTCGATTTTGAAAATGGAGTAAATGTTACTCTTGGATTACCTATTATTAGAACATCGCCAGATCATGGAACTGCTTTAGATATTGCAGGATGTGGTAAAGCATCTGAAAAAAGTTTGTACGCATCAATTAGGATGTCTCAAAGCATAGCAAGAAAAAGAAAATTTTGGATACAATAAAACAAACTATTAATAAATTTAAGTTGATTTCCAAGAAATCACTTGGGCAAAACTTTATATTGGATGAAAATATAACAGATAAAATTGTTAAATTATCAAAAATAAAAAATCAGCATGTTCTTGAAATTGGGCCTGGGCCAGGATGTTTAACTAGATCTTTAGTCAAATCTGGTATAAAAAAAATTATAGCAGTAGAAACTGATAAGAAATGTATCGAAATAATTAATTATCAGAAAAAATATTTTTTAAATAAAGTTGAATTAATAGAAGGAGATATCTTAAAAGAAACTACTTTTAACAAAGTTTTGAGAAAAATAAAAAAAAATAAAAATAAAATCTCTGTTATTTCAAATTTACCTTATAAAACTGCAGTTCCAATTTTAGCAAAAATTCTTAAGAACAGATCTTTTTTTCATAAATTGATTTTAATGTTTCAAAAAGAACAGGCTGATAGAATAATGGCTAAAACTAAAACTAAAGATTATGGTAGAATCTCTGTAATTTCCCAATGGTTGTGTAATATAAAAAGAAAAATGAATTTAACTCCTAACTATTTCTTTCCGAAACCTAAAATAGACTCTTCAATATTAGAATTTGAATTTAAAAGAAATATTAAAAAAGTTAATAATGAAGATTTGTTTATTAACTTAATAAAAAAATGTTTTGAACAAAGAAGAAAAACAGTTAGAAATAATTTAAAAAAAACAAGTCCCTCTATTGACCAAATATTAATGGATTGTAAGATCGATGGTAATAAGAGAGCTGAAGAACTTGATTTTAATGATTATATAAATTTATCAAATTCATTTATTAATAAAAAAAAAATAATTTAAATGTATTACCATGCAAAAATTTTTTAATGTAAAAAGTTTATTATTTTTTCTTTTTTTTGTTTCTGGTTTTTGTGGGCTTCTTTATCAAATAGTATGGTTGCGCATTGCTTTTTTTTCATTCGGAGTAATTTCTCCGATTGTTTCAGTAGTTGTATCTGTTTTCATGCTAGGCTTATTTTTAGGATCATGGGCTGGTGGCAGATGGATAATTTATCTTAAAAAAAAAACAAAATTATCTGCTATTATTTTCTATGGATTTGCTGAAATTATAATTGGACTTGGAGCTTTTACTGTTCCTAACTTATTTACGATTGGCGAAACATTACTACTCCCATTAGGAGCAATAAATTCATCTCAATATTTATTTTTTTCTGCATCTATCCTTGGTTTATCTATTTTTCCTTTTTGCTTTGCTATGGGAGTTACTTATCCTTTTGTAATGGCATTTGTTCAGGAATCTAAATGGGATGAACGTACCAGTTTCAGTTTCCTTTATCTCGCAAATGGGGTTGGTGCTATGTTTGGAACTATTATTACAGCTGTATTTCTTATAGAAAAACTTGGTCTTTCTAGCACTCTTACTTTTGGAGCACTTGGTAACTTTTTTCTTGCTCTTTTATGCTTAACCAAAGGTTTCTATGGTCGCCAAAATTCAAAATCTAGAAACCCTATGTTTCCTTCAAAAATTAAAGTTACAGAATATTGGCTTCTTCAAGCAAAATCACGAGCTTACTTGGTACTATTTGTAACTGGATTAACCTCGATAGCAATGGAAGTGACATGGGTTCGTGGTTTTACCCCTGTTCTTGGAACAACAGTTTATACCTTTGCAGCGATTTTAGCCACTTATCTTTTTGCCACTCTCCTAGGTTCTCGGTTGTATAGAAGCGATTTAAATAAACAAAAAACTATTTCTACTCTAAAACTAATAGGCGTATGCTTTCTTTTTTCATTCTTACCAATTTTTTTTAGTAGTCCTGAGATTGGTCCATCTGCGTTTATGTTGTTAGCAAGTATATTGCCTCTTTGTATTGCTTTAGGATATTTAACGCCAAAACTCATCGATCAAATATCACAAGGTAATCCTAGTAAAGCAGGAAAAGCTTATGCCATAAATATTTTTGGTGGAATATTAGGGCCATTGTTTGCAGGTTATTTTTTAATGCCAGAATTTGGTGTTAAATTAACTTTAATTTTGTTATCGATGCCGTATGGTATTTTATTCTTGTATAGCATTAACTCCAATGAAATATCAAAACTTTTTAAATGGATTATTGGTTTAACTGGAGCATTTGCGACTATTGTTTCTATTTTATTTATTTCTTCATTAGAATTTCCTAAAAGCATTGGAAGCAAATCTCTTGTTTTAAGAGATAGTACAGCCACAGTAATTGCTTTTGGTGAAGGAATGAAGAAACGACTACTTGTAAACGGATGGGGCATGACAGGACTTACACCTATTACAAAAATGATGGCTCACCTTCCTCTATCTATAAGAAATAAAAAACCAGAATCTGCTTTAATTATAGCACTTGGAATGGGGACTACCTTACGCTCTGCTTCTAGTTGGGGGATAGAAGTAAAATGTATTGAATTAGTACCTAGCGTTCTTAAAGCTTTTCCTTATTTTTTTAAAGATGCTAAATCAGTTTTAGATCGACCAAATGTTGAAGTAATTATTGATGACGGTAGAAGATTCTTAAATAGAACTCAAGGCAAATATGATGCCATTATCATCGACCCTCCCCCTCCTATTGAAGCTGCCAGTACTAGTTTACTTTATTCTCGTGAATTTTATGAACTAATAGCTAAACATTTAAAAAAAGACGGTATTTTTCAACATTGGTTTCCGGGAGGAGAAAAAAAAATTCTTGAGGCTGTTGCAAGATCTTTAGTAGATGTTTTTCCGCACATAAGAGTTTATGAATCATTTGAAGGATGGGGATATCATTTTCTTGCTTCCATGGAACCTTTTCAAACACCTCCCCCAAAAGAAATAGTTTCGCGTTTACCGGATATCGCTAAAGATGACATTATTGAATGGTCTAAGGAAAAAGAATTCTATAGTGAATTAGAACGCAAAGATCTACTTATACAATACTTTAGTTTATCCTTTGAAAGAGAAATTTCGATCGAACTTTTATTAAACCAAAAGGATAAATCTATTTTCATATCTGATGACCAACCTTATAATGAATACTATTTAATTCGTCGTCATAAGGATAAAAAATCAGGATCTTTTAAATATATCGATTAGAGTTTAACTCTTAAATTAAATCTTTACTTAAATATAGTTTATAAATTTCTAATTTTTTTTAATATTAAGTCTTTTTTTTGTTTAATTATTCTTTCGGTTTCAATAATTGAATTAATTTTTTTTACTGTTTCATTTAAACTTTTATTTACTAAAACATATTTATATTCTTTCCAATGACTTAATTCCATTTTATAAAATGACAATCTTTCTCTAACTATGTGATCTGGATCTTGGGCTCTTTTTTTTAATCTTTTAACTAATTCTTTTTTTGAAGGTGGTAATATAAAAATACTAACAACATCTTTTCCTAACTTTCTTTTTATTTTTTTTGATCCTTGCCAATCAATATCAAATAAAACATCTTTTCCCTTATTATTAATTTTTTGTACTTGTAAAAAAGATGTGCCGTAATAATTATTAAAAACCTTTGCCCACTCTAAAAAATATTTTTTTTTTTTTAACTTTGTGAATTCGCCTTCTGATATAAATTTGTAATCTTTTTTGTTTTTTTCTAAAGGTCTTTTTTTCCTAGTTGTATATGAAATTGAAAGTTCAATGTTTTTATTATTTTTTAATAATTTTTTTGCTATTGTAGTTTTTCCAGCACCTGATGGTGAGGATAAAATTATAAATAGACCGTTCTTTTTATTTTTTATTCTCATTTACAAATTTTTTAAATTTTTCGACATTCTTTAAATGACTTTTATAATTTGTTGAAAAATTATGTCCTCCATCACCATTTGCAACAAAATACAATAAATCACCTTTACTTGGATTAGTTGCTGCAATTATAGAATCTTTTCCTGGATTACATATTGGCCCTATAGGAAGACCATGATTTAAATAAGTATTAAATTTAGATTCATGTTTTAAATCTTTTTTTTTTAATTCTTTCTTTTTCAATCCTGATTGTTGTTCAATACCATATAAAACCGTAGGATCAGATTGGAGTTTCATATTGAGTTTTAATCTATTTAAAAAAACCTCCGCAACTAAAGATTTTTCATAATTTAAAGAGGTTTCCTTTTCAATTAAGGATGCAAGTATCAAGGCGTCATTATAACTTTTTAAAGGAAGATCTTTATCTCTATTTTGCCAAGCATTATTCAAAATTAAATTCATTCTCTTTTTCATATTATTTATAATTATATTAAAATTTGTTCCATAAACATAAAAATAAGTACTAGGAAAAAGCTCCCCTTCTTTTATTTTTTTATTTAAATCATTATTATTTATAATAATGCCATCTGTTTTTTTTATTATTTCAAGTATTTCATAGGATGTTAGGCCTTCAGGTATAATTAATTTTCTTTGATAAGATTCCCCTTTTTTAATTTTACTAATTATTTGCAAAATATTATTATTAGAGAATTCATATTCTCCTGCTTTTAATTTTTTTTCAGCTAAATTTAAATGAATCATAAATTTAAAAAAAAATTTATTATCGATTATTCTCTCTTTGTATAAATTACCTGATATATCGTTTAAAGTTTGATTAGGTTTGATTAAAAAAGTATGGGTATATTTATATTTGGAAAAAATTAACTCAAAAATTAATAAAAAAATTAAAAAAAAGAATAAAAAAAATATGTAAATATTTTTTTTTAAAAAATCTGAATACTTCATGCTTTTAAATTGATTTAAAAATTAATGATGCATTTGTTCCACCAAATCCAAAAGAATTTGACAAAGCGTAATTGATTTTATGATCTATAGAGCTCAATGGTATTAAATCAAGTTCACTTGCTTCGCTTATTGGAGATCTTAAATTTAAAGTTGGTGGTAATTGCCCTTTTAAAATTGAAAGTATTGAATAAATAGATTCAACGCTACCTGATGCTCCTAACAAATGTCCTATGGAAGACTTTGTTGAAGACATTTTAATTTTTTTCAAATTTTTTGAAAATATTTTCTTTATACTTTTTACTTCTATTTTATCTCCTACTGGTGTAGAGGTTCCATGTGCATTAATATATTCAATATCTTCTGTATTTACTTTTGCATCATCTAATGCAGATATAACACATCTTTCCGCTCCATTACCATCATCTGGTGGCGCTGTAATATGATAAGCATCTCCGCTTGATCCATAACCAATAACCTCTGCTAAAATATTTGCTTTTCTTTTTTTTGCATGTTCATATTCTTCTAAAATTAATGTGCCAGCTCCGTCACCCATTACAAAGCCATCTCTTTCTTCATCAAAAGGTCTAGAAGCATCAATGGGTTTGTCATTAAATTTTGTTGATAGAGCTCTTAGAGCACAAAAACCCGCGATACCTAATCTACAAATTGCTGCTTCAGCTCCTCCAGCAACCATTACATCTGCTTTATCTAATTGTATCAATCTAAATGAATCGCCTATTGCATGGGCTCCAGAGGCACAAGCAGTAACTGTTGAATGATTAGGGCCTTTAAAATTATGTTTAATAGAGACTTGTCCTGATGCTAAATTAATTAAACTGGAAGGAATAAAAAAGGGACTTATTTTTCTAGGGCTACTCTTTTCAAGAATTATCGAATTATCATATATTGTTGCCAATCCACCTATTCCTGATCCAATAATAACACCAGTTCTTGCTGCATCATTTTCATCACTTGCTATCCAACCAGAATTTTGAATTGCCTCATTTGTAGCTATTAATGAATAAAGAATAAATTTATCCATTTTTCTTTTATCTTTTTCACTAAAATTATCATCGATTATATTTTCAGGAATTATACCACCTATTTGTGAAGGCAAATCTTCAGTTGTAAAAGAATCAATTTTTTTAATCCCAGATTTGCCAGAAATCAAATTTTTCCAATTATCGTTTATACCACATCCTAGTGCGGTTATCATCCCCATTCCGGTTACGACAACTCTTCTCATTTTTTTAATTAATTTGTTTTAGATTTAATAAGATCTATAGCATCCTTAACAGTTATAATTTTTTCAGCTGCCTCATCTGGTATTTCACATTTAAACTCTTCTTCAAAAGCCATAACGAGTTCAACCTGATCAAGACTATCAGCCCCCAAATCTTCTATAAATTTTGAATTTTCTGTTACTTTATCATCACTCACACCAAGGTGATTTGTGATTACTTTTTTTACTCTATCTACTACATCATCTGCCATTTAAAAACTCCATAAAAAAAAAATAATATTAATAAACTATAATAATTAAACCATTAACATGCCACCATTAATATTAATAGTAGATCCTGTTATAAAAGATGCTTTTTCATCTGTCAAGAACGCAACGCAATTAGCAATATCTTCAGGTTTTCCCACACTGCCAACTGGTATTTTTTTCAACATCATTTCTTTTTGTTCATCAGATAAAGCCTCTGTCATAGGGCTTTCAATAAATCCTGGAGCTATACAATTTGCAGTAACTCCTCTTGAAGCAAATTCTAAAGCTAAAGATTTATGCAATGCTATCATACCTGCCTTAGAAGCAGCGTAATTTGATTGGCCAATATTTCCTCCAATTCCAATAATAGAACTAATGCCGATAATTCTTCCCCATTTTTTTTTTATCATCGATTTTATAGATAATTGCGACAACTTAAATGCTGATGAAAGATTGATGTTTATAACTTCATCCCATTCATTTTTGCTCATTCTAATACTTAATGAATCTTTATTAATTCCAGCGTTATTAACCAGAATATCTATAGATTTAAATTTTTTAATAGATTGGTTGTAAAGATTCTGTATATCTTCAGTTTTTGAAAGATCAGCAATTAATCCTTCGCAATTTGGTCCTAATTTTTTTTTTAAATCATCAATTTTTTTCTTATTAGTTCCAGTTATAACCAAATTGGCTCCTAAAGATGAGAGTTTTTTTGCTATTGAAGATCCAATTGCGCCTGAAGCACCTGTTATCAAAGCAGTTTTGTTTTTTAAAATTAAATTAGTCATAAATATTATTTTAGATTATCCATATCATCAGGATTTTGTATAGAAAAACATTCAATATTTTTAGTTGTTCTTTTAACTAAACCAGTTAAAACATTACCAGGGCCAACTTCAAATATTTTTTTTACCCCTTCTTTTTCCATTGATAAAATAGTTTCACGCCATTTAACTGTATTGGTAATTTGCTTTAATAACAAAGGTTTGTATTCATCAATATTATTACAAGGTGAAGCTTTTACATTTGAAATTATAGGTATTTTAAAATTATTAAATTTACTTTTAATAATCTCTTCATTCATTTCTTTTGCAGCATCATTCATTAAATCACAATGAAATGGGGCACTAACCTTTAAATCAACTGTTAATTTTGCCCCTTTGTTTTTTGCAATTTCTTTAAAAGAATCCACTGAATCCTTATTTCCGCTAATTACTACCTGTCCTTCTGAATTATCATTTGCTATCTTACAGACTCCATTTTGTCTGAAATTTTTCAAAATATTTTCTATTTCTGTTATTTTTAATCCAATAATAGCTGCCATTTTACCTTCGCCACTTTTATCAGATTTGCTCATCAAATCTCCTCTATGCTTGACTAATTTTAACACTGATTCAAAGTCTAAAACTTCAGAAGCATATAAAGCTGTATATTCTCCTAATGAATGACCGGCTAAAAATTTACAAAAATTATCCAAATTATTTATATTTTTTTCTGATTTTAGAACTTCTAAAATTGCTATGCTAGTAACTAATATTGCGGGTTGTGCATTATTAGTTTGTGTTAAAACATCTTCAGGTCCGTTGAAAATAATAGTAGACAGTGGTTCATCTAGTATTTTATCTGCTTCCAAAAAAATATTTTTTGCATTTATATAATTATCATGCCATAAGCGTCCCATTCCTACATATTGAGACCCTTGACCTGGAAAAACTATTGAATACATAATAAAAATATAAAAAAAAAAATAGTTTATGTTGATGTTTAAACCATTTTAGAGTAAAAAAACCTTATTTTTAAAATATATATTATAAAAAAATTATGTCATTGTATGAATTAGTTTTTATTGCCAGACAAGAAGTTTCGCCTGTACGTGCTAAAGAACTGGCAAAAAAAATAAATGAATTTGTTTCCTCAAAAGGAGGCAAAGTCAAAAAAGAAGAATATTGGGGATTTAAGAATCTTTCATATCAAATAAAAAAAAGTAGAAAAGGACATTATTTATTTTTTATACTTGATGCAACTGAATCTGCTATACATGATTTGGGATCGCAAATTAAATTAACACAGGATATAATAAGGCATATGTTTATAAAAATAAAAGAAAAGGATTTTGATAAAAATCCAACTGAAATGCTTAAAGAAAGTGAAGAAGATAAAGTTTAATGGCTGATTTACAAAAAAAAGATCTAAAAACTGATAAAAGACCTTATAATTTTAAGCAAAGATCATGCCCACTTTCACTACCAGACGCACCAAAAGTAGATTATAAAAATATAAAGTTATTAAAAAGATTTATTTCAGAAAAAGGAAAAATACTTCCAAGCCGAATTACTTCTGTTTCAACAAAAAAACAACGTGAGTTGTCTAGAGCTGTTAAAAGAGCAAGATTTTTAGCGCTTTTACCTTTTGTAAATAATTAAAAAAAATGGAAGTTATTTTAATCGAAAATATAGATAAACTAGGCAAAGTTGGAGATGTCGTTAAAGTTAAAGACGGTTATGCTAGAAATTATTTAATACCTAAAAAAAAAGTTCTTAGAGCTAGTAAAGAAAACTTAAAAGTATTTGAAGAAAAAAAAACTGAAATAGAAGCTGAGGAAAATAAAAGAAAAATAAAATCACAGGAAATAGCTAAAAAAATAAAAGGTTTAGAAATTTTAATTATCAGAAATGCAGCTGAAAATGGACAATTATATGGTTCAGTGACATCGAAAGATATTGCTAAAGAAATAATTTCTCTTAATGAAGTTGAATTTTTAAATGAACAAATAAATTTAAAAAAAAGTATTAAATCATTAGGCGTTTATGAAGTTGAAATTACAGTATATACAGATTTAAAGGTTAAAATATTAGTTAATGTAGCTAAAACAAAAGAACTTGGAGTAGAACAAATAAATGAATATAAAAACCCGAAAAAAACAAAGAGTATAAAGAAAGAAAAGTCAGTAGATGATAAAAAAGAGGAAAAAAAAGTAGATGAAAAACTTGATGCTAAAGATTTAATTAAAGAAATTGAAAAAAAAGAAGAAATTACTCCTAAGAAAAAAACAATTGCAAAAAAAGAAAAAACCCCAAAAACAGAAAAAGTAGATGAGGTAAAAACAAAAAAAAAAGACGAAAAATTAAAAAAAACTAAAAAAAAAGTTCAAAAAAAAGTTACAAAGACCGCTAAAAAGTAGTTTATCCACAGATCTCTCGATTTATCCCCTTCTTTCACATGCAATCAGTAAGAAAAAATAATATTTCTATGTTATATTACTGTTCGATATACCTATGACCTCTGAAATAAAAAAGTTTAAAGAAGACGAAAAAAATTTAAGGATAGTTCCTATGAATTTAGAAGCGGAACAGGCTTTATTGGCTTCCCTTCTAACAAGCAATTCAGTTTATGAAAGAATTTCCGATTTTTTAAAACCAGAACATTTTTACGATGATATTAATGGTAAAATATTTGAGGCTATATCAAAATTAGTCGAAAAAAATCAATTAGCTGATCCATTAACTTTAAAAAACTATTTTCTACAAAAAGATGAAATGGAATTGATAGGTGGTGACAGATATTTAATAGAACTTGCAAAAAATTCCACTATTCTCTCAAATACTTTAGAGTATGGTAAATTAATTTACGATTTATATCAAAGACGAGAAATTCTTAAATTATCAGACGAAATTACAAAGGAAGCAAATTCTTTTGATCTAGATATTGATTCATCAGAAATTATTGAGAAAGCTGAAGCTAAGTTATATAATTTATCATCTAGTGGAGAGGCCAACCAAGATTTTAAAAAATTTTCATCATCACTAGTTGAAGCTATTAATAGTGCAGAATTAGCTTACAAAAGAGATGGGCAACTTTCAGGTACACCTACTGGTTTCACAGATTTAGATCAATTGTTGGGAGGTTTTCATAAAACAGATTTACTTATATTAGCGGGAAGACCATCAATGGGTAAGACTGCTTTAGCGACAAATATTGCATTTAAAATGGTAAATTCAAAATCTATTGATGAGGAAAAAAGAAATAATGTTGTCGGTTTTTTTTCTTTAGAAATGTCTTCTGAACAATTAGCCACTAGAATACTTGCTGAAGACTCAGGCATTTCATCTGAAAAAATTAGAAGAGGTCAATTAAATTCAGGTCATTTTCAAAAAATAGTTAAATCAAGTCAGACTTTAGGTGAATTATCTTTATATATTGATGATAGCCCAAATTTGTCTATTTCTGCATTAAGAACTAGGGCTAGAAGATTAAAAAGAAAATATGGTTTAGATGTAATTATGATTGACTACCTCCAACTAATCAGACCTTCTTTATCTAGACCTGATAATAGAGTCCTAGAAATAGCAGAAATGACAAGAAATTTAAAAGCATTAGCTAAGGAATTAAGTATTCCTGTTTTATGTTTATCTCAATTATCTAGACAAGTCGAACAAAGAGATGATAAAAGACCACAATTATCAGATTTAAGAGAATCTGGTGCAATTGAACAAGATGCTGATGTGGTAATGTTTATTTATAGAGAAGAATATTATGCTGAAAGAAAAGAACCTACTCCTGGTACAGAAGACTATCAAAAATGGCAAGAAAAAATGTCTAAAGTACATAATGTTGCTGAAGTTCTTGTTGCTAAACAAAGACATGGACCAATTGGGAAGGTCAATCTTCATTTTGAAGGCTCTACAACAAAATTTAGCAATCTATCTAAAAATCAAAGCATAGATAAGAAGGAATAAATTCTATATTGTTTAAAATTAAAATTGCTTTAATTTAAAAAAGTAATGTCATCAATAATAAATACAATTTACAAGAACTTAGTTATCCGATATCCGGTAATAATTTTAATTTTTTTAATGACAATTTTAGGTTTTTTTGCAATGCATATAAAAAACTTTGAGTTGGATGCTTCCGCTGACTCATTAATTTTAGAGGATGATAAAGATCTTAAAATATTTCGTAAAATTACAAATAGGTATAATACAAAAGATTTTGTAATTATTACTTTCAAGCCTAATGATGAACTGTTTTCCACAAATACTTTCCAAGTTATAAAAAATTTAAAAAATGAACTTGAGAGTTTAGAAAATGTTCATGAAGTTATAACTCTAATTGATCTTCCGCTTTTGAAAGCTGCAAATGTTCCGTTAAAAAAGTTAGATGCTAACAAAATAAAAAAAATTACTGATCCAGATATAAATATAGAAATTGCAAAAAACGAAATATTGAATAGTCCAATTTTTAAAAATTTAATTGTAAGTGAGGATGGCCAATTAACTTCATTAATAGTTAATTTAAAAAGAGATGCTCAATTTGTTGAACTAATAAAAAAAAGAAATGAGTTAAGGGCAAAGGAAAAATTAAAAGTTGAGGAAGAGCGTGAATTAAAAAAAGTTTTAATAGAATATGACATTAAAAAATCAAGTTTAAAAAAAATTAACCATCAAAATATTTCCGATATAAGAAAAATTATCAAGGGATTTTCAGATAAGGGAGTTATAAATCTTGGTGGAGTTCCAATGATTGCAGACGACATGATTGAATTCATAAAAAGTGATTTGATTAATTTTGGAGTTGGAGTCTTTTTATTTATAGTAATTACTCTTATTGTAGTTTTTAGAGAAATTAGATGGGTGACAATTCCTTTATTAAATTGTTTTTATGCCGTTTTGATTATGATAGGTGTTCTTGGATTTGTAAATTGGGATGTAACTGTAATATCTTCTAATTTTATTTCATTAATGTTAATTCTAACAATTGCAATGAATGTTCATTTAGCAGTTCGTTACAAACAACTTTCTAGTGAAATGCAAAATAGCACTCAAAGTGAAATTGTCCTTTTAACTATGCAAAAAATGGTATGGCCTTGTCTTTATACCGCGCTAACAACTATTTGCGCCTTTACATCTTTAGTTTTCAGTGGCATTAAGCCTGTTATTGACTTTGGATGGATGATGACAATTGGATTAAGTGTAACTTTTTTTACATCTTTCATATTATTTCCTTCAATACTTTTATTTTTAGAAAAGAAGGATTCTTCTTTTAATGATGAAACTCAATCACATTTTACAAATGGACTAGCGTTTTTAGCAAAAAATCATGGGAATAAAATTCTGCTTATTTCTGGGCTACTAGTAATTATTACAGTAATTGGAATTACAAAATTAAAAGTTGAAAACAGCTTTATAAATTATTTTAAGGAAAAAACAGAAATATATCAGGGTATGAAACTTATAGATGAAAAGCTTGGTGGCACAACCCCTCTAGATGTCGTAATAAATTTTCAAAAAAAAGAAGTTGAGGAAAGCAGTGAAGATATTTCTGTTTCTGATGACGATGAATTGGGATTGGAAGATGATTTTTTTGATTTTGGATCGGAAAGTCAGATAAATTCAGAAGATTATTGGTTTACATCTACAAAAATTGCTCAAATTGAGAAAGTTCATGATTATTTAGAAAGTTTACCTGAGATTGGTAAAGTTTTATCTTTAACTTCTTTAATTAGAGTTGCTGAAGATCTTAATGAAGGTAAAGAATTTGATCCTTTTGAATTAAACGTTATATATAAAAAACTCCCAGAAGATTTGAAAACAAATGTCGTAGATCCATACATATCAATTGAAGATAATGAAGCTAGAATTAGTATTAGAGTTTTAGACTCATCAAAAGATTTAAGACGTAAAGAATTAATTGAAAGAATAAATTCAGACTTTAAAAATAAGCTAGAATTAAAAGAGGATCAATTCCAAGTTGCAGGAGTGCTGGTCTTATATAATAACATGCTACAAAGTCTTTTTGATTCACAGATTAAAACTCTTATTTTTGTAATGCTGGGCATAGCAGTAATGTTTATTATTTTATTTCGTTCAATAACCTTGTCTATAATTGGCATTATTCCAAATTTTATTGCTGCAATATCTATACTTGGAATAATGGGTTTATTGAAATTACCTCTTGATATGATGACAATTACTATTGCTTCAATAACTATTGGAATTGCTGTAGATAATAGCATTCATTACATTTATCGTTTCAGAGAAGAGTTTAAAAAAATTAATGATTACAAAGAAACTATAGACGCTTGTCATATGAGTGTTGGAAAAGCTATATTTAATACATCTGTGACAATTATATTTGGTTTTTCGATTTTAGTTTTATCAAATTTTATACCAACAATCTATTTTGGTTTATTTACTGGATTGGCAATGTTAATAGCGATGTTAGCTGTTCTAACTTTATTACCTAAATTAATATTAATTATCAAACCATTTAAATAAATAAATAATGCCGATTGCTGATTTTATCATTCTTTTTTTGACAGGTGTATCTGCTTTATTAGGTTTATCTAGGGGATTTGTCAAAGAATTTTTATCTTTAGCCAAATGGGTGTCATCGTTATATTTGGCTTTTCTATCCTACGAAAAAACAAAAACTATATTATCTAGTTTTTTAAAAGAAAGCGAGGTACTTGACTTATTAGCTGCTTCAATATCTTTCATATTAATTTTTTTAATACTTTCAATAATTTTTAATTTTTTATCAAGAATTTTAACTATAAAAGGAATTGATTTTATTGACAAGTTTTTTGGTTTTGTATTTGGCTTTCTTAGAATGATATTAATTTTTTCATTACTTTTTATTATTTATACCGATATCTTTCATAATTTAGAAAAACCAACTTGGTTTAATGATTCTTATTCAATTAAATACATAGATAAAGTATCGTTTTACTTGAAGAAAAAATTTTTAGAATTTAATCCAAACAATGATATCATTACTTGAAGTTTAAGAATTATCATACAAATTATTATATGACTATATAAAAAAATTTATGTGTGGAATATTTGGAATATTCAATCATTCTGATGCAGCGACATTAACTGCTCTTGGCTTACATTCACTTCAACATCGAGGACAGGAAGCTTGTGGTATTGTAACCCATAATGAAAATAATTTTTACTCAGAAAAAAGACTTGGTCTTGTGGGAGATAACTTCACAAAAAAAGATGTTATTAATAAATTACCTGGTAAATATGCTATTGGACATAACAGATATGCAACCTCAGGAAAAACTTTCTTAAGAAATGTTCAACCTTTTTTTGCCGACCTATCAAGTGGTGGTTTGTCAATCGCACATAACGGAAATTTGACTAACAGTTTGTCTCTTAGACATAAATTGGTAGATAAAGGATCAATCTTTCAAAGTACTTCTGATACCGAAATAATAATTCAGCTTATTGCAAGGTCAAAAAGAACAAACTTTGTTGATAAATTAATTGATGCATTGTTCCAAATACAAGGAGGGTATTCTTTAGTGGTAATGACTGGAAAAAAATTAATAGGTGTTCGCGATCCTTTTGGTATTAGGCCACTTGTTCTTGGAGAATTAGATGGGTCTCCTATATTAACTTCAGAAACTTGTTCTCTTGATATAATTGGGGCTAAGTTTATAAGAGAAATAGAAAATGGAGAAATTGTAATTATTACTGAAAAAGAAATTAAAAGTATAAAACCATTTCCAGAAGTAAATTGTAGACCGGATATATTTGAATATATTTATTTCTCTAGACCTGATAGCGAACTAGGAGGGAAAAGTATTTATAGTTGTAGGAAGAATTTTGGTATTGAATTAGCAAAAGAATCTAAAACTAAAGCAGACATTGTTACAGCGGTACCAGATTCCGGCATGCCTGCAGCAATTGGATATGCTGAACAATCTAAAATACCTTTTGAATTAGGTTTAATTCGAAATCATTATGTTGGAAGAACTTTTATAGAGCCTGCACAACAAGTTAGGCAATTTGGTGTTAGACTTAAACATAATGCAAATCATAGTTGCATTAAAGGTAAAAAAATTATTTTAATTGACGATTCAATTGTAAGAGGAACTACTTGTTTAAAAATAATTAAAATGCTTCATAATGCCGGAGCGAAAGAAATTCACATGAAAGTTGCAAGTCCACCTATAATACATCCAGATTGTTATGGAGTTGATACCCCAAAACAAGAGGAATTACTTGCGGCTACAAAAAAAAATGTAAAAGAAATGGCCAAATATATTGGAGTTAAGTCATTAAGTTTTTTATCAATTGAAGGCCTATACAAAGCTATGGGTGTTAAAAAAAGAAATATAAAATTTCCACAATTTACAGATCATTGCTTTACCGGAGACTACCCAGTAGTTCCTATCGATAAAACTTTAGATAAATCAAAATTCGATCAATTATCTTTTCTAAGCAATGTAAATCTTTAAAAAAAAAACTACTTTTTTTTATCTTGATAAGGATTTTTAGTCGCTAAAAACTTCAAAAAAACAGGGATATTATCTATTTTATAATTTGTTTTAAGTCTTTTTTCTAAAAAACGTTTGTAAGAATTATTTATTTTTCCAGGATAATTTGAAAAAATTTTAAACGTAGGAGGATTTGTATCTGTTTGGACAATATATTTAAATTTTATTTCTCTTCCCTTTATTTTCACAGGAGGATTGCGTTTTATAGTATCTTTTAACCATTTATTTAGTTCGGAAGTTGGCATTTTAGTTTTGAATAATTTTTTTATTTCGATTGATAATTTTAAAACTTTTGTAAATTCTTCATCTCTTAAAGCAGATATAAATAATGATTTTTTCTCACCTAATTGGGGTAAAGAGTTAAATATAAATTTTTCTAAAACTTTCTTTTTAGTTTTTTTTTTTTCAACTAAATCCCATTTATTGAAAATAACTATTAATCCTTTTCCCACTTTAAGAGTATATGCGGCTAGTTTTTTATGTATTTTATCTAGTTTATCAATAGAAGAGTCTAATACCAAAATAACTATTTCTGAAGATTTTGTTGCTTTAACTAATTTGGTGAAATTTAAATCTTTTTTTTTGTACACACCAGCTGTATCTAGGAATGTAAATTCATTCTTATTCCAGATTAATTTTTTTTGAATTGTTTTTTTTGTTGTTCCAGGAATATCACTAGTTTCTAATTCATTTGAATTTAAAATTCTATTAATTAACGTTGATTTTCCAACATTTGGATTCCCGACAAAACACAAAGTAATTTTTTCACTTTCTTTCATTTTATTTATATGCCAATAAATCTCCTTCTGAGGTTAAAAAATAAACAGTCTCATTAGCTACAATAGCTTGATTATCAACAGGTGCTTTGACATTGATCGCTCCTAAATACTTTCCTGTATATGGAGATATTGAAGCAATTAATCCATGAGAACCAGATATAATTAACATATGTCCAGCAAGTAAAGGTCCTGCCCAATTTATCAACCTACCTTTTTTTTCTAAATCTATATAATCTTTCAATTTACTAACCCAAACGACCTTTCCTTCAGATGAGGTTAAACAAATTAATTCATTATCTTTAGATAAAACATATATAAATTTAGATGCAACCCATGGTGTTTGGATACCTCCGATATTTGACTCCCATAATCTTTTTCCATTATTTAAATTCATTGCTACCATTCTCCCATTATGACTTATTACATACACAACTTCGTTTTGTACGACAGCATTCCCTCTTATATCTGAAATATTTTCGAGCGATTTTTTTTCAACTAATTTGCTTAAATTATCATTCCATATAACTGCTCCATTAGGTAAATTGATTGCATAAATTTCACCTGAAGAATAAGTGACAATAACTGTTCCTTTTGATACAACTGGTGAAGATGACCCCATAAACGTAGATACTTCTTCTAATCCTTCATGCGTCCATAATAAATCTCCATTTGATATATTGTATGTGTACAATCTGTTATCTTTAGCAAGAATTAGAATAAAATTACCTGAAATAACCGGTGCAGCTCTAATTGGCGCTGTAATTTTATTGCTCCAAATTATTTCTCCATTTTTTTTATTTAAAACAAATATAAAACCTAATCCAGTGGTAATTGCTAAAATATTATCATTTACAGCCAATCCGCCGCTAATAATGCCTTTAGATTCCTCGACTTTCTTTTTTAATTTTTTTACCCATTTTTTTTTTCCATTTATTTGATTTATTGCAGTAACTTCAAGCATTGTATCTAATGTGTAAATATTATTTTTATCTGTAACAGGAAGAGAGGAAATAGGTTTTTTTTTATTTTGTCCTTTGCCAATAGAGGATTTCCATTTTAATTTTATTTTATTACCAACTAGAGGGTGTAAAACTTGATGAGCTTCATTATTTGTTAATTGACTCCAAGTATTATTGATTTGGGGTTTCGGTAATAAAACTTTTAATCCTCTCAAAGAATTATCAGGTTTTACAAAAGTTTCTACATAAGTTGTTCCGCTATATGTTTTAGTATCGTCTTTTTTATCTTTAAAATAAGAACAGCTAGTTAAAAAAAAAATTAAGAAATATATAATGCTAAGGTAATAATTATTTATTTTCATTTTTTATTTATTATTTCAACTAAAGTTTTCGCTCTTTCTTTTATATATTCGCTAGCTTCGTCACTTTCAATTATTGTATTAAGAGACTGCAAGGCATTATCTATATCTTTTTTTTTCAAATAATAAGAAGCTAGCAATTCATGGGCTAAGTACTTCCAACTTGAAGATGGTTTTGAGAGGTTAATAATTTCATCAATATTTTCAATATTCTCGAAATCTAAATTAATCTCATTATTAAATTTTTGTAAAATAACTAATGGATATAAATTGCTTTTTTTTTTTAATTCTAATTCATTCAAATCTAAATCTATTTCTTTTTTATTAACTAAATCTACTAAATATAAGAACGCTAGGTCGCTATAACCGCTTCTTTGAGATTCATTAATTTCCTCTAAAAGCTTTTTAGCATTTTCAAAATCTTGATTATCAATATATTCTATAGCTTTAAAAAATAATTCACTTTGTTTTTCTATTGTTTTTTCTTTAGAGGATTTTAAGTAATTCACTGAAGTAACACCAATTAACAAACTTAAAACTATGAAAAAAATATATTTTTTATATTTATTCCATGTTCTTTTATAATTATCCTGTCTTACTTCTTCATTTACTTCTTTTATTAAATTCTGTTCATCACTCATTTTTTTATTTCCATTTAATTGAACATCCCATACTAGCTTTTTGTTCTTTAGGGCCCTTTCCTTCGTTAATTATTTGATCAAATGCCTTTAATAATTCTTTTTCCTTTAATGGTTCACCTGAAATACCTGAATTATCAAGCCTGCCCCTGTATTGCAGTTCTAAATCTTTATTATAACCAAAGAAATCAGGGGTACATACAGCCCCGTATGCCTTTGCAACTTCTTGGGTTTCATCGTATAAATATGGAAAAGTAAAATTATTATCTTTGGAAAACTTTTTCATATTATCAAAAGAATCTTCAGGATATTTTTCAACATCATTAGACATTATAGCTACACAACCAATACCTTTTTTTTGCAAATTTTCTATATCAGAAACTAGTCTGTCAATTACACCTTTGACGTAAGGACAATG
>PBIP01000006.1 GCA_002720895.1 Pelagibacteraceae bacterium | reverse complement strand
AAAGGTTAGATATGTAAAACATAGCGGGGATTAATAGATATAATTCATAAAAAGATATTCTTGGCATACACATTGTTACCAATAAAAAGCTATATGTAAAAAAAAGTTTCTTTTTTGGTAATCTCCAATACTTTTTTATCGAGAATAAATAAGTAGTTCCCATCAATATAATTGAAGAACAAAAAATCCAGAACAACAATGAAAAAATCGAAGGTCCTGATGGCATGTAAATATCGAAGAATGAAAGAATTCTTGATGGCAATTGTTCATTGATTGATACTAATCCGATTCCTCCACCAAATGAAAAAAACCAAAGGTCGCTTTTAATTGTCTTCATACTATTAAAAAATTCTAAAAATAATTCTTTATTAAAAATAAAATCTGAAAAATATATCAAAGAAATTAATATTGAAGAATAAAAAAAGGTTTTGAAAAAGCCCATCCCTTTATAAATAAAAGCAATTAAAATATAGAAAAAAAAGTGAGGTTTAATTAATGAGGCAATTAAAATAAATAATACAAATTTTTTAATTTCATTTTTATAAAGTGATAACAAAGAAAAAGAGATTAGTGTAAAACCTATAATTGAAATGTTTCCATTAATTAAACTTTGAAAAAATATTCCGCCAGATGAAAAAAATAAAATAATTAAAAAAAAAAAATTATTTTTTTTTTCAGCAAATAGTTTTTTTGTATTTTTGAAAATAAATAAAGTGCAAATAATAATTACAAAAAACCATATTTTTTTTAAATCTGTAAAATTAAAAAATGAAAATAGGGAAAAAAATTTTACTAAAGGTATAGTATATACATATGCAAAGGCTTCATTCAGACCAGCAACTTCATTAATACATTTAGCAATAGGATTATTTGCTAAAAACCCATATGGTGAATATCCACTTGAATATACTTTTCCAGCACAATAATTTACAGCTAAATCCCAAAAAACATCTCTAGAACCTATAATATATTTTTTATAGAACCATGCTAATACATTAATTGATGTTAAAAAAAGAGTTAAATATAGTAAATTTTCTTTTGTAATAAATTTTTTCATGGATATTTATTACTATTATATTTAAAAAAAAAAAATATGCATAGTAAATACAACCCAATTCTTCTAACTGGTGGCAGAGGTCTTTTTGGCAAAGCATTTTTAAAAAAAAATAAAAAAATAAAAAAGAAAATTTTTGCTCCTCCAAGTTCTAAATTAGATATAACTAAAAAAGAAGAAACAATAAAATATTTAAAAAAAATTACACCAAAATTAATAATTCATGCAGCAGCATTAGTAGGTATTCAAAATTGTGAAAAGAATAAGCTTTTATGTAAAAAAGTAAATATCCAAGGTACAAGCAATATAGCTGAATATGTAAAAAAAAATAACGTAAGGTTAATATATATTTCTACCGACTATGTTTTTGATGGTAAAAAAGGAAATTACAGTGAAATTGATAGTCCAAATCCTCAATCCGTTTATGGAAAATCAAAACTTTCTGCAGAAAATATTGTAAAAAAACTTAATAATCATTTAATTATTAGGACATCTTTTTTTTCAAAAAAAAAGTGGAAATATAAAGAAGCTTTTATTGATCAATATACATCAAGAATTGAAGTTGATAAATTAATATCAAAAATTAATAAAATAATATTTACTGAGTTTGAAGGATTAATTCACATAGCAGGAAAAAAACAGAGTCTTTTTAATATAGCGAAAAAAATTGATAAAAAAACAAAACCTATTAGCCTAATACATTATAAAAATCTTAAAATTCCAAAAGATATAAGTTTGAATACTTCTAAATGGAATAAATTTTTAAAATAATTAAAATATAAATTTTAAACTATGAAAAAAAAATTACTTATATTTATACCTGCATATAATGCAGGAAATTTTATTCTAAAAGTTTTAAACGATATTCCTTTAAGTAAACTCTCTAATTTTAATACTGAAATTTTAGTAATAAATGATTGTTCAACTGATGATACTTTGGAAAAAGTTTTAAAATTTAAAAAAAAAAAAAAAATTCTCAAAGTCACAATATTAACCAATAAATCAAATTTAGGTTATGGAGGAGTTCAAAAGTTAGCATATCTTTATGCTATAAAAAATAATTTTAATATAGTCTCTATGTTGCATGGTGATGGCCAGTACGATCCAACACTTTTACATAAATTAATTTATCCTATTAAAGAAGGAAAAGTTGATGCGGTACTTGGAGTCAGAATGCATTCTTATTCAAGTGCTTTAAAAGGAGGTATGCCAATTCATAAGTTTATTGGTAACATCGGTTTAACTAAATTTCAGAATTTTTTACTTAATTCAAATATTTCGGAATTTCATACCGGATACAGAGCATATTCAGTCGATGCATTAAAATTATTACCATTTCATCTTAACTCTAATTATTATCATTTTGATACAGAAATTATAATTCAATTATTATTTTCAAAATTAAATATTAAAGAAGTTCCTATTCATACAATTTATGGAATACAAAAATCATATTTAAACGTAATTAAGTACGGATTAAATATTTTAAAAACTACATTTACTGCTAAATTACAAAAATTTGGAATTTTTTATGAAAGAAAATTTGACATTGAAAGACATCAAACAGGTAAAGCTGTATATAGAAATAAAAAAAAATTCACCAGTTCGCACAATAAGACTCTTAAATTTATAAAGCCAAAAAGTAAAATATTAGACTTAAGCCTAAGTCATAAATTTCTTAAAGATGAATTGGATCAAAATAAATGTAAAATTTATCCTATTGAAGTTCACTCAATACTTAAAGAATTAACTTATCAAAACTTAATTAACTCAGATTTAGAAAAATATAGCTTACCGATTAGTGAGGAAAAATTCGACACTGTAATAATGCTTAATGAATTACAAAGATTAAATGAACCTGAAGCATTTATCGAAGTATTATCTAAATGGCTAGAAAAGTCACCTAATGCTGAAATTATAGTTTCAACAACTAATATTAGTTTTTTTATGATTAGGTTTATGCTGCTTTTTGGTTTTTATAATCATGGAATAAAAGGAGTTTTAGATTTAAGTCATAAAAGAAATTATACTTTCTCCTCGTTAAAAAAAATTTTTGAACAAAGCGGTTCTTTTGAAGTAAAAAAAATGATTGGTATACCCGCACCATATCCTTTAGCGATAAAAAATAAAATTATAAGTAAAAGTTTATTACTTATAAATAATTTACTTATAAAGATTTTTCGTGGTTTTTTTTCTTATGAAATTTTGGCAGTTATTAAGCCAAAAAAAACTTTAGAAGATTTATTTAAATCTACTGAAAAAAAATAATAATTTATGAAAATATTTATATCAGGCATAGCTGGTTTTTTAGGTAGTCATTTAGCAGATAGAATGATTTCACTTGGACATAACGTTTACGGTTGCGATAGTTTAATTGGGGGATATTTAGATAACGTTCCAAAAAAAGCTAAATTTTATCAAGCTGATTGCAATGATTTTACTTTAATGAAAAATATTACAAAAAATATAGATATTGTTATTCATTGTGCTGCTACTGCTTATGAAGGATTGAGCGTTTTTAGTCCAAATGTTGTTACAAAAAATATAGTTGGATCTTCAGTTTCTTTAATTACAGCATCAATAAGCAATAAAGTAAAAAGAATTGTTTATTGTTCTTCCATGGCAAGATATGGAAGTAATAAAGTTCCGTTTACGGAAGATATGAAAACAAAACCACAAGATCCATATGGTATAGGTAAAGTTGCAGGAGAGAAATTTCTTAAAAATTTGTGCGATGTACATAATGTAGAATGGGTTGTAGCGGTTCCTCACAACATTATTGGACCAAGACAAAAATATGATGATCCATATAGAAATGTTGCAAGTATAATGATAAATTTAATGTTACAAAAAAGGAACCCTATTATTTATGGTGATGGAAAACAAAAAAGATGCTTTTCCTTCATAAATGATGATTTAGATATTTTATCTGAGCTTGCTTTTAGTAAAAAAGCTAAGAGCGAAATTATTAATATTGGCCCAGATGAGGAATTTGTAACTATTAATGAGTTGGCTAATGCGATATCTAATCTATTAGCCTTCAATTGTAATCCTGTTTATAAAAAAGGTAGGCCGCAAGAGGTTTTTTTAGCTAATTGTTCAGCCAACAAGGCGCGAAAAATGTTTAATTACAAAACCAAATATTCTTTAAAGCAAGGACTTGAGGAAATGATTGCCTATATAAAGAATAGAGGTGTAAGACCATTTAAGTATCATCTTGATTTAGAAATAATAAATGAATTCACACCTGAAACATGGAAAAATAAACTTTTTTAATTAAAATTAATATAAATTAAAATGAAATTAGGAATTTTTGATAAATATAAGACAACGCTAGGGCAGGTAAGTCATGTTAAAAGAACTTTAAGTAAAAATAAGCCAACAGCTATAAATTTTGAGATTGATTTAACTAATGGTTGCAACCATAGATGTTCTTTTTGTCAATGGGGCAGTTATTTGGAATCTAACAGAGCAACTCTTAAAAGCCAAATAGTTGTTAAAGCACTTCCTGAATTAATCCATTTTGGTACAAAAGCAATTACCTGGACTGGAGGTGGAGAACCAACAGTTCATAAGGATTTTTTCAAGATATTAGAAAAATCTTATAGATTAGGGCTGGACAATGGTTTATTAACAAATGGGTCACTTCTGAAAGAAAAATACGATAGTCAATTACTTAAACAGTTGGTTTTTTTAAGAATTTCTATGGCTGGAGGTAATAGAAAAGCATATATGAAAGTACAGGGAAGAGATGATTTTGATTTAGTAATAAATAATTTAAAAAGAATAGGTGAATTAAAGAAAAAAAAGAAATCAAAAACAACTTTAGGTGTTGCATTTTTAGCCAACAAAGAGAATGCCGATAGTTTAGATGATTTTATAGAAACGCTTATTAATGCTAATTGTGACTATTTACAGGTTAGAAGGGATAATTATATTAGTGAAAAAGAAAAAAAATGGTGGCATGAAAATATTGGAAAAAAATGTGAAAAATTAGCAAAGTATACAAGAAAAAAAGGAATGGATATATTGACCGAAGGGTATGTAAGCTTTCAAAAATATATAAAATATCCAAAAAAATGTTTTGCACATAATTTTGTTATGGCTATTAATGCAGAGGGCTATGTAACTTTTTGTAAGAATACCAAAGATAACCCAAAATTTTATATTGGTGACTTAAATAAGCAAAGTTTTTCTCAAATTTGGAAAAATTCTAAAATTAATAAGAACCTAGAAAAAAATATCAAACCCTCAAATTGCGCTACTTATTGTAAGAATATGCAAATAAATAAAGCAATTGAAGATTTAATTAATAAAAAAGTAAATTTAGATGATTACAAAAATATTAAGTTAGAACATAAAAATTTTCCATAAAAATGAAAAAAAAATTATTAATTTTCATAGTTGCGTATAATCACGAAAAAACTATAGAAAACGTTATCAAAAGAATCCCAAAAAAATTATTAGGTTTTTATAATTCAGAAATATTAATTATTGATGATGCCTCTGTTGATAAGACGTTTGAAATAAGTAAAAAAATAAAAGAAAAATTTAAAAATGCATCATTTAAAGTAAATATTTTTTATAATCCTATAAATCAAGGATATGGCGGCAATCAAAAAATAGGATATCATTATGCCATAAAAAAAAATTTTGATTACGTAGTCTTATTGCATGGTGATGGACAGTACGCGCCTGAAGTTTTACCAAAACTTTTAAATCAAATATATTTAAAAAAACATGATGTTGTTATGGGTTCTAGAATGATAAATAAAAAATTAGCTTTAAAGGGAGGAATGCCGTTATACAAATTTGTAGGAAACATTATTTTAACTAAGATACAAAATTTCTTATTAAACACGAATTTTGCTGAATTTCACACAGGATATAGAATCTATTCTATTAATTCTTTAAGAAAAATACCTTTTCATGAAAATTCTAGAGATTTTCATTTTGATACAGAAATTTTAATTCAACATGTCATGGAAAAAAATAAAATAAAAGAAATCTCAATTCCAACATTTTATGGTGATGAAATTTGCCATGTTAATGGAATTAAATATGCATTTAATGTATTAAGAGTATCTTGCATAGCAAAATTACAGCAAATAACAAAATTAAGTTTAAGTAAAAAATTTGAAATCAAAAATTATCCAAGAAACTTTTCCAATTTAGAAATTGATAAACTTTTAATTAATTCAATGAAAAGAAAATAAAAAATTATATTGAATATTTTTTTATTATCTTATTTATTTTTCTTTCAAAAATATAATTCCAATCAGGCATTTTCTGATCTATAAATTTTTCTAGTTTTTGTACATTTAAAAGTGAATTTATCGGTCTAACTGCGGTTTTGTTATTTTTAAATATTTTTTTATAATTTTTTGCATCAATAGCTTCTAATTTAGGAGATTTATTTTTATTTTTTATTTTTTTAAAAATTTTCTTTCCAAAATCGTAATAGTTACTTTTTCCTTTTGCTGAAATATTTAATATTTTTGGATTAATATTATTATTTAATATTTTTTTTATAATTTTAATAGTTATATCGCTAATAAATTCTGCATGATTAGGAGTGCCTATTTGATTATTAACTAAAAATAATTTCTCACTTTTATTAAATTTTTGTATTATTTTTTTAGGAAAATTTTCGCCATTTTCATTATAAATCCAATTTAGTCTTAAGATTAAGTAATTACATTTAGATTTAATTATTTCTTTTTCAGCAGTTAATTTGGTTTGACCATAATAATTTAATGGATTTGGTTTATCATTTTCTTTCCATGGGGTTTTTTTTTTTCCATCAAATATATAAACAGTTGAATAGTGAATAAAAAAGCAATTGTTTTTTTTTGCCCACTCAGATATTAGTTTTGATGACGAAACATTTATTTTAAAACACTTTTTTTTTTCAACTTCAGCCTCATCAACTTTAGTATATGCTGCAGCATTAATTATTAATTTTGGTTTAACTTTGTTTAATTTTTTTTTTATTGAAGCTAAGTTTTCTAAGTTAAATTCTCTTTTAGAAAATGTTGTAATTTTTTTACTTATAATTTTTAATTTTTTTTTTAAATTAGATCCAATTTGACCTTTAGATCCTAGTAAAAGAACACTATCTATTTTTTCCATTTTGGTAAATTTTTTATTTTATTTAATTCTATGCCATTAGCGTCCTTTTTTGAAATAGCTGGTTTTTTTATTGGCCATTTAATATTAATAAAAGGATCATTCCATATTATTTCATTTTGATTTTTTGGATAATATTTACATGTACAACAATAAGAAACATCTGCACTTTTAGATAAAACTAAGTATCCATGTGCAAAACCTTCAGGTATCCATAACAATCTTTTTTTTTTCGAATTTAAAATCACGCTAAACCATTTGCCGAATGTAGGGCTCCCTTTTCTTATATCAACTACAACATCAAATATTCTTCCATTTAATACAGAAATTAATTTTCCTTGCAAATTTGGATATTGAAAATGCAAACCTCTTAAAACATTTTTTTTAGAATAAGCATTTGTTATTTGAGCAATAGATATTTTTAATTTTTTTTCTAAAAATTTGTAATGATTCCAAGTTTCATATAGAAAACCCCTATTATCATAAAAAATTTTTGGCTCAATAAGACATGGGCCATCCAATTTTAATTTTTTAATTTTCATTTATATTTATTTGTAGGTGATAGAAGATGGTTTGTTCAATTTTTCCATTTTAGCAGCGCAATATTTAAATTCTGGAATTTTTCCAAATGGATCTAATTTAGGATTTGTTAAAACATTAGCAGGTGCTTCTCTGAAAGCAAAAGGAAAAAATATTACATTATTCGGCACATTTCTATCTAGTCTTACTTTTACCTCGACTTTTCCTCTTCTAGTTTCAATTTTAACTTTATCTCCAGCACTGATACCTTGCTGTTTAAGTTGTTTTGGATTGAAATGAGCAGTTGCAACTGGTTCAATATTATTTAAAACTTTTGATCTTCTTGTCATAGATCCTGTATGCCAATGTTCAAGCAATCTTCCCGTCATTAAGATCATTGGAAAGTTTTTATCAGGCACTTCATCAGGAGGTGTAAGTTCAGTTGGAACAATCTTCCCTCTTTTATTTTTTGTATCAAAACCGTTTGAAAAAATAACTTCTTCTCCAGGCTTATTTACATCTTTTACTGGATAAACTACAGAATTTTCTTTATCTAATCTATCCCACGTTAAACCTTTAATTGAAGGCATTGTTTCTGCCATTTCTGGGAAAACATCTCTTGGATGTTTATAATTCCAATCTAAACCCAATCTTTTTCCTAACTCATTTATAATCCATAAATCTTGTTTTGCATTTCCAGGCAATGGAATTGCTTTTCTACCCATCTGAACTTGTCTATTAGTGTTTGTGAAACTTCCATCTTTTTCAGGTGCCGCTGAGCTTGGCAAAATAACATCGGCGAATGTAGCAGTTTCAGTGAGAAATAAATCTTGAACAACCAAATGTTCTAAATTTGCCAGACCTTTTCTTGCTTCTTTAGTATCAGGATCAGACATTGCGGGATTTTCTCCCATTATATACATTGCTTTAATTGAACCATCAACCATTCCATGCATAATTTCAACAACAGTTTGCCCAGGTTCCGGATCAAGATTTGATTTCCATAATTTTTCTAATTTTTTTCTATTTTTATCATCACTTACTGGAAAATAATCAGGAAAAACCATTGGAATTAGACCTGCATCAGATGCACCTTGAACATTATTTTGCCCACGAAGTGGATGTAAACCAGTTCCCGGTCTTCCAATTTGCCCACACATCAAGGATAAAGCTATTAACGATCTAGCATTATCAGTTCCATGAACATGTTGAGAAATACCCATACCCCAAAAAATAATTGCTGATTTTGCTTTCGCGTATGTCCTTGCAACTTTTTTTATAGTTTCAACTTTCACACCTGTAACTTTTTCCATTTTTTCAGGTGGAAAGTCTTTTATATTTTTTTCTAGATCTTTGAAACCCTCAGTATAACCTTTTATATATTGTTGGTCATAAAGTTTTTCTTTAACAATCACATTCATTATAGAATTTAATAATGCAACATCTGTGCCCGGTCTAAAATTTAAACTTTCATAAGCATATTTATTTAAAGAACTTTTTCTTGGGTCTATCACTATCAATTTCGAACCTCTTTTTGCAGCATTTTTAAAAAAAGTTGCAGCAACAGGATGATTTTCTGTTGGGTTAGCCCCAATCACAATTATAACCTCAGAGTTTTCACAATCATAAAAAGGATTACTTACAGCTCCAGATCCCAAAGTTTCTAGTAAGGCAGCTACGGAGGATGCGTGACATAATCTTGTACAATGATCTACATTGTTTGTTTGAAAACCAGTTCTAACTAATTTTTGAAATAAATATGCTTCTTCGTTTGATCCTTTAGCAGAACCAAATCCAGCAAGAGATTTACCACCATATTGATCGCGAGTTTTGTTTAAACCTTTTGCAGCAAAATCTAGCGCTTCCTTCCAAGAAGCTTTTCTAAAATATTTCAGAGGATTTTTGGGATCAAAAATTATATTTGGATCTTTTTCGACATTTTCTTTTCTAATTAAAGGTTCTTTTAATCTATCTGGGTTTACAGTGTAATCATAACCAAATCTTCCTTTAACACATAACTTGCTATGATTGGACGGGCCGTCTTTTCCGTCTACCCAAGCAATTTTATCGTCTTTAATATTATAATTTACTTGGCAACCAACACCACAGTAAGGACACACCGACTCAACTTCCTTATCTACCTTTGTATCTGAAATATGTTTTTCATTCATAACTGAAGCTGGCATTAATGCTCCAGTAGGGCATGCCTGGACACATTCTCCACATGCAACACAAGTGCTATCTCCCATAGGATCATCAAAATCAAAAACAATTTTTGCTTCGGATCCTCGATTAGCCATTCCTATAACATCGTTTACCTGAACTTCTCTACATGCTCTTACACATAAATTACAATGTATACAAGCATCTAAGTTTACCTCCATAGCAGAATGACTAACATCTGGTTTTGGAAGGTACTCTTTTTTTGGAAATCTACTATTGTTAACTCCTAACTTACTTGCCCATTGCCAAAATTGTGAATTTTTATCACGCGCAACACTTCTTTTTGGTTGATCAGCAACAAGTAGTTCAAAAACTAATTTTTGTGATGTTTTGGCTCTTGTAGAATTTGTATTAACTTTCATTCCTTCGGCTGGTTTTCTTATACATGAAGCAACCAAAGTTCTTTCTCCTTCAATTTCAACCATACAAGCTCTACAGTTTCCATCGGGTCTATAACCAGGTTTTGGTTCATAACATAGATGAGGTATGTTATTTCCATTTCTTTTAGCTACCTGCCATATTGTTTCACCTTCTTTGGCAGTAACTTTTTTTCCATTTAAAATAAAAGATATATTTTTCATAATCCCAAATTAACTTACATCATTTTGAAAAAATTTTAACACACAATTTACAGGATTTGAAGCTGCTTGTCCTAGTCCGCAAATAGAGGCATCGGTCATAACTTTACTTAAATCATCTAAAAGTTTTTTATTCCATTTTTTATTTTTTAATATTTTAACTGCTTTTTCAGTGCCAACTCTACAAGGAGTACATTGACCGCAACTTTCATCTTCAAAAAATCTCAATAAATTAAGAGCAATATCTCTCATATTATCTTTATTTGAAAAAATAACTATTGCTGCTGATCCAACAAAACAACCTTCCTTATCTAATTCTTTACCAAAATCTAATGGTATATCAGAACGCGATGCTGGTAAGATTCCACCAGAAGCTCCGCCAGGCAAATATCCTTTAAAATTATGACCTTCCTGCATTCCATCACAATAATCATCTATTAATTCTTGTACGCTAATTCCAGCTGGCGCTTTCTTAACTCCAGGATTTTTTACCCTTCCTGATACAGAATAAAGCCTGAAACCTGATCCGCCATTTTTTCCAAAATTTGCATACCACTTACCACCTTTTTCTAGAATATCTCTGATCCAAAATAGTGTTTCAACATTGTTGCATAGCGTTGGTCTTCCAAAAAGACCTTCCTGCACTGGAAAAGGAGGTTTATGCCTTGGATAACCTCTTTTACCTTCTATACTTTCTAACATCGCAGATTCTTCACCACAAATATATGCACCTGCTCCTCTTCTAATTATTAATTTACAATGTTTTATCAAACCTTCATTTTCTATTTTTTTAATTTCATCTTTAAGAATTTTATTTATAAAAGGATATTCGTCTCTTAAATAAATATAACAAGCTTTTGCATCAACAACCCATGCACCAATTAATGTTCCTTCAAGAAAACGATGAGGATCAGTTTCCATACAAAATCTATCTTTAAAAGTTCCAGGTTCTCCTTCATCAGCATTAACAGCCATTAATCTTGGCGCAGGTTCTTTTTTTGTTAACTCCCATTTTAAACCTGTAGGAAATCCAGCGCCTCCTAGACCTTTTAGATTAGAATTCTTTAAAGTTTTTATAACCTTAGCTCTAGATATTTTGTTAGAAAGGCATTTTTTTAAAATATCATAGCCGCCATTTTTTTTATAAGCATGTAAATCGATATACTTATTAATTTTTGGAAAAAATTTTTTCTTTTTTACAATATTATCTACTTCAGTTTCATTTGCTTTATCAACATGTCTATGTCCAACTTCCAAAACTGGAGCGGTATCACACCTACCCATACATGGCGCGTTTACCACTCTAATATTTTTTTTTTTATATTTATTTTTTAAACTTTGTAAAAGTTTTTTTGCTCCCATCATTTCACAAGTTACCGTATCACATACACGAATAGTTATATCTGCCGGTTTATCATTATTATCAATAATATCGAAATGTGCATAAAAAGAAGCTACTTCATAAACTTCTGCTAAAGGCATTTTCATAATTGTAGCTAAAGCAGTTAAATGTTTAGCATGAAGACACTTAAATTGATCTTGTATCAAATGCAAGTTTTCTATTAACATATCTCTAGATTTAGATTTATTTTTAAGAAGTGAATTTAATTCATTTTCTGCAATTTCATCAACAATTCTACCTTTTGGAAAAAAAACTTTCTTTTCTTTTTTTCTTCCTAAATCGCCGTTCTTTAATATTTCAATTTTATTATTCATAGATAAAAAAATAGCACCTAATAATTACATAAGCTTTATAAAAAAAAAACAATTAAAATTCATTTTTTTATAATTTCTAAACCTACTTTTTTACCATTTATTGTCTTTTTTCCTACATTTTCAAAATTAACGGTAATAATTTCACCTATTTTTGACTGTACTTGCCCAATTCCCCAATTTTTATTTTTAGGGTGCATAACATATAATCCCGGAATTATCAAATCATTCATAAATTTTTTTTTATTTTTTTTATTGAGTTTTTTTCTAATAATAATATATTTTTCAATCTAATATTGTATGAAAATATTATGACTTCAAAATCTAAAATATCAGCTAAATATAAGCCTACTGCAAAAGAACCATTTATGAATACAAAGCAAAAAAACTATTTTAAACGAAAACTTCTTGATTGGAAAGATTCGCTTTTAAAAGGCTCGACGGAAACTATTTTAAATCTAAAAGAAGAAAAAGAGGTAACAGGCGATTTTGGGGATATTGCTTCAGCAGAAAGTACAAAGTCAATTGAACTACGAACAAGAGATAGGGAACGTAAATTAATTAATAAAATCGATGAAGCCCTTAAGCGTATAGAAAATAATACTTATGGGTATTGCGAGGTAACAGGAAAACCTATAGATTTAAAAAGACTTGAAGCTCGACCTATAGCTACTTTAAGTATAGAAGCACAGGAAATGCACGAAAATCAAGAGCAATTAAATAACGATTAAAGCTTTTCTGATTCGTTTTAATAAAAAAATTAACTTCTAATACAATTATTTATTTTTTTTTACTTGAATAAAAGAACAAAAGTAGTACATATATTAGTATACATTTTGTATTTATTTTATTGGAGGATATTAAAATGAAGAAACCTATTTTAAAAACTGTAAGTAATAATATGCAAGAAACGGAGAAAGTAAAAAAAATTAGAGACGAATCTCTAAACACTGCAATTTCACAAATTGAGCAAAGTTATGGTAAGGGTTCAATTATGAAGTTAGGCGATAATAAGGAAAATGTAGATGTAGATGTTGTTTCAACTGGATCAATTGGTCTAGATATTGCCCTTGGCGTAGGTGGTCTACCAAGAGGTAGAATTATTGAAATATACGGACCCGAAAGTTCAGGAAAAACAACTCTAGCCATTCATGCTATAGCTGAATGTCAAAAAAATGGAGGAACATGTGCATTCATAGATGCTGAACATGCTCTAGATCCAGCATATGCAAAAAAGCTAGGAGTTGATATCGATAGTTTATTAATTTCGCAGCCAGATTCAGGTGAACAAGCTCTAGAAATAACTGAAACATTGGTTAGATCCAACGCAGTCGATATATTAGTTGTTGATAGTGTTGCTGCATTGGTCCCTAAAGCCGAAATTGAAGGAGATATGGGGGATTCTCATATGGGTCTACAGGCTCGATTGATGAGTCAAGCCCTGAGGAAGGTTACGTCGTGTATTTCCAGATCAAATTGCATAGTTATATTTATTAATCAAATTAGAATGAAAATTGGGGTTATGTTTGGGAATCCTGAGACTACAACAGGTGGTAATGCCCTTAAGTTTTATTCATCTATAAGACTTGATATTAGAAGAATTGGCGCGATTAAGGACAAAGATGAGATAATTGGAAATCAAACTAGAGTAAAAGTGGTTAAAAATAAATTAGCACCACCTTTTAGAACAGTAGAGTTTGAAATTATGTACGGAAAAGGAATTTCTAAACTTGGTGAACTAGTAGACTTAGGAACAGAAGCTGGTGTAATTGAAAAATCTGGTACTTGGTACTCCTACAAAGGTGAAAAAATCGGCCAAGGAAAAGAAAATGCTAAAAAATATCTTTTAGAAAAAAAAGATATAGCATCTGCTTTATATAGATCGATACTTGAAGCGAGTGGACTTGTCAAAGAAAAAATGATGGAGGGAAAAAAAGATGAAAATAAAACTCCCGATACATCATCTGATAATCCAGAACAACCTAAATAATTTTATTGCTTATTAAATTTGCTTGGTACATTCTTAAATAATAAGATATGTATCCAAGCAATTTAATTAGAAAGCAATTTTTAGATTATTTTAAAAAAAATAATCATGAAATATTAGATTCAAGTTCGTTAATACCATCAAATGATCCAACTTTATTATTTACAAACGCTGGCATGGTTCAGTTTAAAAACATTTTAACTGGCCTTGAAGAAAGTAAATTAAAAAAAGTTGCCACATCGCAGAAATGTATTAGAGCTGGTGGAAAACATAATGATCTTGATAATGTTGGCCATACATTTAGACATCACACATTTTTTGAAATGCTCGGCAATTTTTCTTTTGGAGATTATTTTAAAGAAAAAGCTATTTATTATGCATGGGAATTATTAACAAAAGAATTTGATGTAAATAAAAAAAAATTACTAATTACTGTTTACTCAGATGACGATGAGTCTAAAAAAATATGGAAAAAAATTTCTGGATTTAGCGATAATAAAATAATTTCAATAAGCTCAAATGATAATTTTTGGACTATGGGGGAAACAGGACCATGTGGACCTTGTACAGAAATATTTTATGATTATGGTGAGAAATTCAATGGATCTGTATCAAAAAAAGGAGTAATTGGCGATAGATTCGTAGAAATATGGAATCTTGTTTTTATGGAGTTTAATCAAATTGATAAAAATAAAAGAATTATTCTACCAAAAAAATGCGTGGATACAGGAATGGGTTTAGAAAGAATAACTGCATTATTGCAAAATACACATGATAATTACCAAACAGATATATTTAAACAAATTATAAAATTAACAGCAAAATTATCAAAATCTGCTAATGAAAATCAAACGAACGTAAGTCATAGGATAATTGCAGATCATATTAGAGCTTCATGTCATTTGATTTCTGATGGCGTTCTTCCATCAAATGAAGGAAGAGGCTATGTATTAAGAAGAATTATGAGAAGAGGAATGAGACACGCTCACATGCTTGGTTGTAAAGATTCTATATTTTATCAATTGGCTCCATTTGTAATTAAAGAAGTAGAAAATAATTTTTCTGAATTAAAAAGAGCTGAGTCCTTAATAATCGAAACATTAAAAAATGAAGAAAATAAATTCAAGAAAACCATTGATAGAGGTCTTAAAATTCTAAACGATGAAATTAAAAATTTAAAAAATAAAAAAATTTCAGGAGATATCGCTTTCCTTTTATACGATACTTATGGTTTTCCTATAGATTTAACACAGGATATTCTTAAAGATTTAAATATTTCTGTTGAATTAGAAATATTTCAAAAACTAATGCAAGAACAAAAAAAGAAAGCTAGGGCATCATGGAAGGGTTCAGGCGATAGTAAAACAGAAAAAATATGGTTTAAAATTATAGAAAAATACGGGATAACGGAATTTGTTGGATATGAAAATTTAGAAACTCAAGGATCTATTATTGAACTTATTAAAGACAACAGCACAGTTAATAAAATTAAACAGGGTGATAAAGCAATTATAGTAACAAATCAAACTCCTTTTTATGGAGAGTCTGGCGGTCAAATAGGTGACAGCGGTTTAATTTCTTTAAAAAAAAATAAATTTGAAGTTTTAGAAACAAAAAAAGCTTTAAAGATACATCTTCATTTTGGGCAAGTTACAAGTGGAATTTTTAACAAACACGATATAGTAAAATTAAATGTTAACAAAGAAAAAAGAAATAAAATTAAAATATATCATTCAGCTACTCATTTGCTTCATGCCTCATTAAGAGAAACGCTAGGAAAACATGTAACTCAGAAAGGTTCATTAGTTAGTTTTGATAGACTTAGATTTGATTTTAGTCATCCAAAACCAGTTTCAAAAGATGAATTAAAAAAAATTGAAAATAAAGTTAATAAAATAATAAAACAAAGCTCTAGAACAAATATTTCATTAATGTCATATAAGGATGCTGTAAAAAAAGGCGCAATGGCTCTTTTTGGGGAAAAATATGATGAAGAAGTTAGGGTTGTTAGTATGGGTAAAATAGAAAAGAATAAAATTTTTTCTATGGAATTATGTGGGGGAACTCATGTAGAAAATTTAAATGAAATAAAAAGTATAAGAGTTATTAAAGAATCTTCTGTTGCCTCAGGCGTTAGAAGAATAGAAGTGTTATCTGGAAAAGATTTATCTAATTATCTTAATAATGAAAAGAGTAATATTTTAACCCAAAAAAAAGAAAAAAAAGAAAAAGATAATAAAAAAAGATTTGATGAGATGAGTAAGAAAGATTTGCTAAACGATCCTTCAAAAAATATTATTCTAAAAGGTAATGAGAATTCTGTGAACTATTACTTAAGAACGATTAATGATTTTCCACCTAGCGATCTACCCAAAGTTTCAGATGATTTAAAAAAAAATATTGAAAGTGGTATAATTGTTTTATTTGGAACCTATAAAAAAAATGTATCAGTAGTTGTTTCTTTAACAAACGACCTATCAACAAAATTGAATGCAATTGAAATTGTACAAAAATTATCTGAGATATTAGGTGGCAAAGGTGGTGGTGGTAGACCAGAGTTTGCTAGAGGAGGCGGATCAAAAATTAATAAAATCCCTGAATCTTGTAAGTTCTTAATCGATTTAATTAAAAAAATCTAATATTAAAAATTGAAAGAGATGTTAGTATGATCGATGGTGGTCTCGGCAGGATTCGAACCTGCGACCTTCGGTTTAGGAAACCAACATTCTATCCAACTGAACTACGAGACCTTAATTAATTTTTTCTTTAACTTTTTTTATAAACTCTTTTGTATTTAACCATTTCTTATTTTTTCCAACAAGTAATGCTAAGTCTTTGGTCATCATTCCTGACACAACAGTTTTTATACATGCTTTTTCAATTTTCTTAGCAAATTCTTGTAGTTTTTTATTATTATCAAACTTTCCTCTATAAAACAGACCCTTTGTCCAAGCAAAAATTGAAGCAATGGGATTTGTGGATGTTTCTTTTCCTTCTTGATATTGTCTATAATGTCTTGTTACTGTTCCATGTGCAGCTTCAGATTCTACGGTTTTACCATCAGATGTCATAAGTACTGAACTCATAAGTCCCAATGATCCATAACCTTGAGCAATTGTATCAGATTGAACATCGCCATCATAATTTTTACATCCCCATACAAAACCACCTTCAGTTTTAAGAACATAAGCAACCATATCGTCTATTAATCTATGTTCAAAAGTAAGACCCAATTTATCAAAATCTTTTTTATATTCTTTTTCAAATATCTCTTCAAAGATAATTTTAAATCTACCATCATATTTTTTTAAAATTGTATTTTTAGTTGATACATATACTGGAAGTTTTAAATCTAAACCATAATTAAAACAAGCTCTTGCAAAATCTTTAATAGATTTATCTAGGTTATACATGCTCATAGCTATTCCAGGACTATCAAATTCGTGTACCTGATGTTCAATCTTTTTATTTTTATTTTTTGGTTCAAATTTTATAGTTAGTTTTCCTGGACCAGGAATTTTAAAATCAGTTGCTCTATATTGATCACCAAAAGCATGTCTTCCGATGATAATTGGTTTTTTCCAATTTGGTATTATTCTAGGTATATTAGGGCACAATATAGGTTCTCTAAAAACTGTTCCACCTAAAATATTCCTGATCGTTCCATTTGGAGACAACCACATTTTTTTTAGATTAAATTCTTTTACCCTTGCTTCATCTGGCGTTATAGTTGCACATTTTATACCAATGCCATATTTTTTAATTGCATTCGCAGCATCTATTGTTATTTGATCATTTGTTTTGTCTCTGTTATTGATACTTAAATCATAATATTTAATATCAACATCAATAAACGGAAGTATAAGTTCCTCTTTTATCATATTCCAAATAACACGAGTCATTTCATCGCCATTAATATCTACAACTGAATTTTCAACTTTTATTTTATTCATAATCAAAACTAGCTATTATTTATAATAGTAAATATTTTATCAATAGATGTTGTTACTTTAATATTGTCCTTAATTTCTTTTTTTGAATATCTTTGTTTAATATTTGTATCTAGCAATTCTATTAATTTATTCCAGAATGTTTTATAATTCAGTATAATTAGTGGTTTAACAGACTTTGTTAATATATTAGTTGCTATTACATCAAATGCCTCATCAATAGTACCTATACCTCCAGGTAGCACAATAAAAGCATCCGATTTTTTGTACATTAATTCTTTTCTTTTTTGTAAAGTATTTACAAGATACATTTTAGATATTTTTTTATGCAAAACTCCCCAATTTTTAAATGATTTCATAGCAACTCCAATTACTTTTCCATTATTTTTTAGTGCTTCGTCTGCCATAATTCCCATCAAGCCAACATTTGCACCTCCATAAATAATCTTAATTTTTTTTAATGCTAATTTTTTTCCTACATTTTTTGCTATACTTGCATGCTCTTTTTTAAACAAAGCTCCCTTTTTTTGAGTTGAAGATGATCCACAAAAAATACAAACTGATTTAATCATAAAAAATAATTATAAATTTATTTTTTGATTTTAATTTATTTTTTTTCTTTTATAATAANAATTGATGGTGCCCGTAAGGGTTAAAAGGGAAGTATGTTTAATTCATACACTGTCCCCGCAACTGTATTTATGGAGCTAAAAGTAATTTTAATCCACCGGTTTTCCGGGAAGGTTTATTTTTAGCATTGATATATAAGTCAGGAAACCTGCCATTAGAGTCACCAAGCTGAGTTCGGTGGAATCAACAGCGCGGAGTTCCCGTTAACGGTGGCATATTATAAACCGTTATTATAGGAAAGCTCATTGGGTGACTTAAAATTTATATTTCATTTCTATAAACTCTTTTTATTTTTATTATTTTTTTCATTATCAGTTAATGCAAAAGAAAATAGCATTTTTAAACTACCTGAAATTTTTGTAACTAATACCAGAGCCAATATTGGTCTTCCTGGAAGCTCAACAAAAATTTACACACAAGATCTTATTTCAAAGTCAACGGCTACAAATTTAGCGGAGTTGATGGGTAATATTCCTGGAATACAATACAGAGATTTATTTGGTGGGCCAGGTCAAACTAACGCAACTATCGATATGAGAGGTTTTGGCGCTACTGGAAAATCCAACACATTAATAATGATTAATGGAAGAAAATTAAATGATTTAGATATGGGAGGTTTGTCATGGGATTTAATTCCAGCAGAAACTATTGAAAGAATTGAAGTTATTCCTGGTAATGCCGGGTCAGTTTTATATGGAGATGGGGCTATTGGAGGAGTAATAAATATAATAACAACAAATGCTTTATCTAAAATTAATAACAATTTTACTACGACTTACGGATCACATGATCATTTTCAGGAAAATATAACTTTACATAAACGGTATGGCAATTTTGGAATAATGATAAACGGAGATATTTTAGATAATAATAGCTATAGAAGAAATAATAAGCACGAGCAATATACTTTAAATTCTGAAATAAGATATAAACTTTTGAATGGCGAGTTATATTTATATTCTAATTTTAACAGAGATTACCATGGGTTGCCTGGAGAAAGAATAACAAGAGCGTTTGAAGGAAGAAATGATTATAAAACTGATAGATTAAGCGCTGAAACTCCATCTGACTGGGCCAAAGAAAATAATATAGCGTTAACTTTAGGTGGGATTCATAATTTTAATAGTAATTTTGGAATGGTTTTAGATGGTCATTATGCAGTAAAAGATCAAGATGCCTATTATGCTGATAGTGCAAATCATATAGTTGATACAGTTTTAAGACATTATTCATTTACTCCTCGTTTTAATTATGATTATAAATTAAAAAATATGCCCTCTAAAAATATATTTGGTATAGATATAAATTATGCTGATTATTCATCAGATAGAAAAGCAAGTGTTTATGTCACTCAACCAAAACTACGACATGAATCAAATCAACTAAACGTTGGACTATACTCACAAAATTCAATCAATTTATCAGATAATATAAATTTATCGGGCGGTTTAAGATTTCAAAGAATGTTATTTAATGGAGGAACTGTCTTACATGAAAATGCAGAAGGAAATGTTTTTGCATCAGATAACGATACTATATCACAAAGTGACAATAGATTAGGTGCAAATATTGGAATTGAATATTTTGTGGAGCCTAATTTTTCACTGTTTGGAAGATCTGCAAGAAGTTTTAGAATCCCAAATATTGATGAAAGAATAGGTGCGGACGGATCATCGCAAGCTTTAAAACCTCAAATATCTTATGATTTTGAAATTGGATCTTTATATGAAAACAATAAATTATCAGTTCAATCTAGCATTTATTTAATGTTCTTAAGAAATGAGATTTATTATAATTCATCAAATTCAAAAAATTTAAATTTAGGTAGAACTAAACGTTATGGTTTTGAGAATTCTATTATTTACAATTTAAATAAAAAGATTTCTATGGATACAAATGTATCAATTTTAAAATCTTATTTTCAAGATAATGTTAATACAGCTGGCTCATATGATACTACAGATGAGGACATGCCTCTTGTTGCAAATTTTACAGCTAATTCAAGTTTATATTTTAAGAATTTATTTAATAAAAAAATTAATTTAACTACGACTGCTAGATTTGTAGGAAAAAAAAATAAAGAAAATGATCAAAATAATATAGAAACAGCAATTCCTAGTTATTATTTGTTAGATCTTAAATTAGCAGGTAATTTTTTATCCTATAATTGGGACTTGAAGGCAAATAATGTTTTAGGAAACGAATATCATACATACGGAGTGTCCAGTGCATTTTGCCAACAAAATTTTAATAGTTTTTGTAAAAGAGAATCTGTTTATCCTATGCCAGAACAAACTTTTACTTTTTCATTAAGTCGAGATTTTTAAATTTTTTTAAGAACTTGGAATTTTTTTTCGGCAAAATTATAGCTAAAAAATAAAATACTTAAAAATAATAAAGTGCTTATTAAAGTATTATGAAAAAATGGTATAGCCATAATATAGCATTGTATTAAACCATCAAATGTTAATGGATATAGTCCACCACTCAGCCAAACTGAGAAATTTGTTGTAATAAAAAAAATTATACTTCCTGAAAATCCTGTAATAGCTAGATTTTTGATATTCTTTGTTTTTACCATATTTCCTAGAAGAGATAGCAAAATTATAGATCCATAGACAGCATACATTTGAGAATGAAATCCTATAATTAAATCACTTAAAAACATTACAGTAACTGGAAGTATCAAAGCTGATATTTTATTTGGAAAATATATTCCTCCAAAAATGGCTAAGGCTAGAATAGGTGTAAAATTAGGAGGATGTGGAAATATTCTAGTTAAAGAAACTAAAAAAATTACTAAACATATTAACAAAACTTTCGTATTCATTGTATTGCATCATAGCTTGAAAAAAGCTAAAATAAAGCTAGTTTTTTATACGTGTTGGGATTTTTTATATAGGAGGTAAACATGGCATTAGCTGAAGTTTCGGAATTAAAAAGCCCAGTAAAATCTTGGGTTCCGGCAAAAAAACAATTATTAATTGGCGGTAAGTGGGTAGATGCAAAAAATGGAAAAACATTTGATGTAGAGAATCCAGCTACCGGCGATATAGTAGCGCAAGTTGCTGATGGTAAAAAAGAAGATATTGATGAAGCTGTAAAAGCAGCACGAAAAGCTTTTGAATCAGGACCATGGAAAGACATGAGTGCTTCCGAAAGAGGAAGACTTGTTTGGAAAATTGGTGATTTAATACTTAAATATGGAGATGAATTAGCAGAATTAGAATCTTTAGATAATGGAAAGCCTTTAGCTGTTGCAAAAGCAGCAGATGTAGCTTTATCTGCTGATATTTTTCATTATATGGCTGGATGGGCAACTAAAATTAAAGGAGATACTTTTCAAATATCAACTGATCATTTTTATACTCCAGGTCAAAAGTATTTTTCTTATACTTTAAAAGAACCTGTAGGAGTTGTAGGTCAAATTATTCCTTGGAATTTTCCACTTCTTATGGCTGCGTGGAAATTAGCTCCTGTTTTAGCGACAGCAAATACTGTTGTTTTAAAACCAGCAGAGCAAACACCACTATCAGCTTTGAGACTTGCTGAAATAATTCAAGAAGCAGGTATTCCAGATGGTGTTTTAAACGTTGTTACTGGTGACGGTGAAGGTGCGGGAGCTCCTTTAGCTGCTCATGATGGCGTTGATAAAGTTGCATTTACTGGTTCAACCGAAGTTGGTAAAATGATAGTTCAAGCAGCTGCTGGAAATTTAAAAAAAGTAACTCTGGAGTTAGGTGGTAAATCTCCTAATGTAGTTTATAAAGACGTTGCTGATGTTAAAGCTACTGCTGCAGGTGCAGCAAGTGCAATATTTTTTAATCACGGGCAATGTTGTTGCGCTGGGTCAAGACTATATATCGAAAAACCAATCTTTGATGATGTAGTTTCAGAAGTTTCTAATATTGCAAAAGGAATGAAGGTTGCTCCTGGTCTTACAAGTCCGGATATGGGTCCTTTGGTATCTAAAGAACAATTTGAAAAAGTTCAAGGATACATTAAATCAGGACTAGATGATGGCGCTAAATGTGCAGTCGGCGGCGGAACTGTTGGTGATAAAGGTTATTTTGTTGAACCAACTGTTTTAACAAATACAAATGACAAAATGAAGGTTATCAAAGAAGAAATCTTTGGACCGGTTGTTGCTGCAGAACCTTTTGAAGAT
>PBIP01000005.1 GCA_002720895.1 Pelagibacteraceae bacterium | reverse complement strand
ACATCGAGAATTCTAGAATTATTTCTTACGACATTTTTTATAATTTCAAAATCTAATCTATTCATTTTTAAAAAACTAAAAACCTAATCTATTTGCAGTTGCTTTTAAAAAACCTTTAACTGTATCGTTGAATTCTTTTTCATCTAATAAAAAAGCATCATGACCTTTATCAGTCTCAATTTCTACAAAACTAACATTGGCACCAACAGCATTTAATGAATCAACAATTTCTTTACTATATTTTGTTGGATACACCCAATCACTTGTAAAAGATATTACGCAAAATTTTACTGGTGTATTTTTATAAATTTCTTTTAAACCACCTTTTTTCTGACCAGGTAAATCAAAATAATCCATAGCTCTTGTTATATATAAATAACTATTCGCATCAAATCTATCTACAAAAGTTTGTCCCTGATGTTTAAGATAACTTTCAACCTGAAAATCCGTTTTAAATCCGTATGCTAAAGATAACTTATTTTGTAAATTTCTCCCAAATTTTCTTTGAAAAGCTTCCTCTGATAAATAGGTTATATGAGCTAACATTCTTGCAACAGATAAGCCTTTTTCAGGTCTTTTTTTATAATTAATATAATTGCCATTACACCAATTAGGATCGCTCATAATTGCTTGTCTACCAACTTCATGAAAAGCTATATTTTGCGCAGAATGTCTAAATGATGTTGCAATAGGAATGGCAGAGATAACACTTTCAGGATAAGTTGCAGCCCATTGTAAAGCCTGAAAACCTCCAGCTGAACCACCGATCACACTTACAAGCTTCTTAATACCCAATTCATCAATCAACATTTTTTGTGCATTTACCATATCTTTAATGGTTATTACAGGAAATGACATATTAAATTTTTTTTTTGTTTTTTGATTTATTTCTTTAGGGCCTATACTACCTAAACAACCACCAAGAATATTGGAACATATTACAAAAAATTTATTTGTATCTATTGGTAAATTTGGTCCAATAGCTTTTGACCACCAACCCGGCTTTTTTGTAATAGGATTTTGCCCCGAAGCATATTGATCGCCACTAAGTGCATGACAGATTAATATAGCATTACTTTTATTTTTATTTAATTTGCCATATGTTTGATATGCAATTTTAAAATTCTCAAGTTTTTTGCCACTATCCAACTTTAATGGTTTTTTATTTCCTAGCAGAGCAAATTTTTTTGAATTTCTCATTTTATTTTTTTATATAAAAAAAACCACCGATGAACGAAACATGGTGGTAAAAAATTGGCGCTTTAGCAGTTTTTGCCCGCAAGCTACGTTTCAAATCGGCAATTCATATGTAGCATTTTTGAAAAAAAATTCAAGTTTATTTAGAAGTTGTATTTTTTACTCTTATAATTAATTCTAGTTAATCATGAGTAATTTTTTAAAAATAAAAAAGAATATCAATAGTGTAGTAAAATATGAAGCAGGATTATCCAAACTAGCTGATAGAAAAAAAATAGTTAAATTATCTTCTAATGAAGGAGCATTTGGTGCAAGCCCTAAAATAAGAAAAATTTTAAAAAATTCTGAAAATAAAATTTTTAGATATCCGGACCCTGAAAGCAACGCTTTAAAAAAAGAAATATCTAAAAAATATAAATTAAATCAAAACAATGTTATTTGTGGAAATGGATCTGATGAAATTTTAGCAACTGTTGCAAAAATTTTTTCTGGGCCAGGAGATGAAATTTTATATTCTGAGTATGGTTTTTTAATGTATCCAATAGCATCTCAGTTAGCAGGCGCAAAAGGAATAAAAGTAAAAGACATTAATTATAAAAATTCAATCAAGAATTTTATTAAATCTGTTACAAAAAAAACCAAAATTATTTTTATTGCTAATCCAAATAATCCAACAGGAACGTATTTAACAAAAAAAGAATTAGATGAATTTATTATTAAATTACCAAAAAGAATTTTATTAGTTATTGATGCCGCTTATGCAGAATATGTTACAAAAGAAGATTATACATCTGGAATAGATTTAGTTAAAAAAAATAATAATATAATAATGACAAGAACATTTTCAAAAATATATGGTTTAGCTGGTCAAAGACTTGGATGGGCATATAGTTCAAAATATATAGCAGATATTTTTAATAAAGTTAGGCTACCATTTAATATAAATAAAATTGCAAGTGATGCAGGTATAATTGCTTTAAAAGATAAAAGTTTTTTTAAAAGATCTATAAAACACAATTCTTATTATTTAAATTGGTTAATTAAAGAAATTGTAAAAATAGGATTGATCCCAATTCCAAGCGTTGCAAACTTTCTTTTGGTTAAATTTCCCGAAAAAGGAAAATTTTCAGCAACTAACGTAAACAAATATCTTTTATCTAAAGGCATAATTATTAGAAAAGTTGATAGTTATGGATTAAATAATTGTTTAAGAATTTCTATAGGTAAAAAACATGAATTGGTAAAATTTGTAAAGTATTTAAAAATATACTTTAAAAAAAAATTATAAATAACATCTCTTCCTAAATGAATTTTTTTAAACAAACAACATTAATTGGAATAGGACTAATTGGATCTTCTATAGCAAGAGCTTTGAAAAAAAATAAGCTTAGTAAAAGAATACATATATATTCAAAAACAAAAAAGACTATAAACAGAGCTAAAAAACTTAATTTGGGTGATTTTTATACAAATAATCTAGAACTAAGTGTAAAAAATAGTGATTTAATCATTATTTGCACACCTCTTTCTACATACGAATCTATAATGTTGAAAATATATAAACATATAATGGCCGATGCCATATTATCTGATGTTGGTTCAGCAAAATTAAGCGTAGTAAGAATTTTTGATAAATTTAAAAAAACAAAATTTCATATCCTTCCTGCACATCCAATAGCAGGGACAGAAAAATCTGGTCCTGATTCAGGATTTGCAGAATTATTCAAAAAACGTTGGTGTGTTATTACACCAATGGGAAAGAATAATAGTAAATCACTAAATAAATTAAAAAAATTATGGGTACAATTTGGATCAAAAGTTGAAATAATGAATGCTAAAAATCATGATAAGATTCTTGCTTTAACCTCTCATGTTCCTCATTTAATATCATATTCAATAGTTTCTTCTACTTTAAAAGTTAATGCTTTAGAAAAATCTCAAATAATTAAATTTTCTGCTGGAGGGCTAAGAGATTTTACAAGAATAGCTGCTTCTGACTCTACTATGTGGAAAGATATTTTTTTGAGTAATAAAAAAAATTTATTACAAATTACAGAAAAATTTGAAGAATCACTTAAATTGATTAAAAAATATATTAGAAATAATGATTCCCAAAAACTAAAAAGAATTTTTTTAAATACAAAAAAAATTAGAAAGTTAATTGAAAAAGAAAAACAAGAATAATTTTATAATAATTTTTCTAATCTTTTTCTAAATTCACCAGGACTTAAGCCTGGTTTAATTGGTTTTAAAAATTCGACTATTATTTTTCCTGGATACTTTAAAAAACTATTTTTTCCCCAATATTTTCCTGAATTGAGTTTAATAGGAACAACTTTAATGTTTAAATGTTTGTATAGTATTACAACACCAGATTGAATTTTATTAATAGTATTTGGTGGAGTTCTTGTACCATGTGGGAAAATTAAAACCGATCTATTTTTTTTTAAACCTTTTTTTGTATCATTAATGATTTTCTTTAAGCTATTTGAACCTTTATTTATAGTTATAATAACCATGCCTAATTTGAATAAATGTAAACCAAAAAGAGGTATGAATAATAAGGATTTTTTATGAAAGATAATGCAATCTCCAATCAAATAGGGAAGCATAATTGTGTCCCAAGCAGATTGATGTTGAGAAGCATAAATTACTTTACCTGGTTGAATATTTTTCTGTCCTTTAATTTCGTAATTAAGATTAACAAATATTTTAAAAATTTTATTTGAAATTTTGATCCAAAAAAACCATACTTTGACATCATATTTTCTATTAAAAATAAGAATAGGTAGTGTAAATAGACAAACAAAAAGTGTCCAAAGGCAAAACAAAATATTGCAAATTAGTGATTTAAAAAAAATAATCATTTTCAAACATATATTATTAAATTACGTTTAATATAAAATGAAGTAAATAATTAATATTTAAAATAATTTAAATGATAATTACCTGTTCAAATTGTAATACAAAGTTTTTAATTAATAAAAAAGTTTTAGGAAATAACGGAAAAAACGTTAAATGCTCAACTTGTGGGTATCAATGGTTTGAAAAAATTACTGTAGAAAAGGACGAAAAAAAAGAAAATAAAAATCAACAAAAAATTCCAACTAGCTATAGTGGCGAAAGTACTTCTTTAAAAATATTTCCTTCAGAAAAAAAAGAAAAAAAAAATAATTTATATTTATATTTCTTTTTAATTTTTATAATATTTTTTTTTATATATATAAAAAAAGATTATTTAAATTCTGAATTAAAAAAATATTTCTCGAATTTTATAAAAAAAGATTTTTTTGTTATTAAAAATGAAGAGTCTTTCAAATTAATTTTTAGTCAAATAGAAAAACAAATTGGTATTTTAAATAATAATCAAAAAATTATTAAAATATTTGGCAAACTTAGCAATCCATCTAATACAAAAACTCAAAAAATACCAAGACTAAGAGCAACTTTATTTAATAGCAATAATGATATAATAACATCTTGGTTTTTTTATGCAGAACAAGATAAATTAGGTCCACAAGAAAGTTTGAATTTCAATACAAGTTATATTCATGAAAACGAAGATATAGCTGATATTAAAATTGAATTTTATGAATAAAATAAATAAAACTGGAAAAACAGCAATAATATCTATCTACCCAGGAATTGGTGATATTGTTTGGCATTTACCTTTCTTTAGAGCTATAGCTAATAATTCTAACGAAAAAAAAATACATTTATTTACAAGGAAAACTACTTTAGCAAAAGAAATATTAAAACATGATAAATATATAGAAAAAGTAGAATATTTGAGTGAAACTAGAGAGTTTTTTAATACAATCAAGGCATTTCCTAAAACTATTAAAATTTTAAAAAATCAAAATTTTGATACAATCTGGATATTTCACAGAAGCCCTAGGTATGCAATTATATCGAGATTAGCTAAAATTAAAAATATTTATGGGTTTGGTCTTGGAGCTCAAAAATTTTGGCTTACTACAAAACAAAGTATAGGCATTGATTCAAAAAAAAAAGATAATATTTATAAAGCAAAAAAATTTTTAAATGTGCATAAAATTAAATATCATGATAATTCTAAATTAGATATACCTGATAATATTGCTAAAAAAGAATTAAGAATTTTTAAAAAATATAAAAAACCATGGATTTCAATTGGATTTTCTTGTAATAAAACTGCTTTTATGGGAAATAATTTGCCATATTCATTTTATAGAACATGGAGACCAAATTATTTTTCAAATTTAATTAATTTTTTTACAAAAAAAAATAAAAAAAAAACAATCTTTTTAATTGGAGCTAAAAATGAAATAAATTTAGCAAAAAAAATAAAGGAAGAATGTAAAAATAAAAAAAATGTTGTAATTTCTTGTAATCCTATACTTACAAATTTAGCAATTTTATCTAAAAGCAAATGCTTTATCGGCAATGATTCGGGCCCTCTTAATTTATCAGCATCTATGGGAATTAAATCTTTTGGTTTATTTGGTGCTTCTCCACCAATTAAAAATAAAAATATTTTTGCTTTAGTTCCGCCATCAGGACCTGTTGATCCTCATAAGTACGGTTTTAATCCTATATCATTAGAAGAAGGTATGGACTTAATCAAACCAGAATACGTTTACAAAAAAGTAAAAAAATTTATTTAATTTTTGATATCAACGAAGGAATTTTTTCCCTTGATATTTGATTAGAAACTGTATCTACTTTTCTAATTATTGAAAATTTATTTTTATAGATAATCAATTCCATAATTACTGGACGTGAGTTATATGATGAAGTCATAGAAGATCCATATGCTCCAACATTTTTAAAAAAAAGTAACTCACCTTGATTTAATTCATTTAAGATTTTTTTTTTTATAAAAGTATCTGCTGTTTCACATATTGGTCCAACTATAGTATATTTTTTTTTTTGACCTTTATTGTTTTTTACACTTTCAATTTCATGATATGCATCATAAAGTGCTGGGCGTAATAAATCATTCATACCCGCATCAATAATTGCAAAATTATTTTTTTTATTTTTTTTTATATATAAAACTTTTGTTAATAATATTCCAGATTCTGCAACCAACATTCTTCCTGGTTCTAATATTAATTTACAATCAAGATCTTTTGATATTTTTGATATAATTTTAGCATAATCATTAAAATTAATAACTTTATCATTATTATAATTAATTCCTATTCCTCCTCCTAAATCTAAAATTTTTATAATTTTTTGGTTAATATTAATTTTTTTAACCATTCTCGATATTTTTAAAAAGGCTCTTTTAAATGGATTTAGAGATGTTATTTGTGATCCAATATGAACTGATAATCCAATAACATCTAAATATTTATTAAATCTGTAATTATTAAAAATTTTTTCTGCTATTTTAATATCTATACCAAATTTATCTTCTTTTCTTCCTGTTGAAATTTTTTTATGAGTTTTTGCATCTATATCTGGATTAACTCTAATACCAATTTGCATTCTTTTTTTTAATTTTTTTGTTATTTCTTCAATTAATTCTAATTCTTCTTCAGATTCTACATTTATTTGAAGAATATTTTTTTTTACTGCCAATTTTATTGCATTTAAACTTTTTCCAACACCTGAAAAAACAATTTTTTTTGGATTAATTTTTGCTTTCAAAGATCTTATTAATTCGCCTTCAGAAACAACTTCCGTTCCAGCGCCTTGTTTAGATAGAATTTTTAATATTGCAATATTGGGATTAGCTTTTACTGCATAGCAAATAAGCGCGTCTATTTTTAACGAATTCTTAAATTTTTTAAATTTTTCAATTATTGTTTTAGAAGAATAACAGTAAAAAGGTGTTGGAAATTTTTTCGCTAAATTTCTTACAGATACTCCTTCAATTAATAGATCATTTTTTTTATATTTTATATTATTCACTTGGATATTCCTTAGGATAATTCTTTCCAGGTTTTTCTAAATCACCTTTTTTTCCACAACTATTAATATTTATTGCAATTAAAAATATTAAAGAAATATAAAAAAAAAATCTCATCAAAAAAAATTAATAAAGTTCTTTTTTTGCAATTTGTATAGATTTTTTAACTTCTTTTGGCGAAGTACTACCTATACTTTTTTTATAATTAATAGAGTTTTCTATTTTCAAAAATTTTTTTAAATTTTCTCCTAAATTTTTTTCAATTAAGTTCAAATCTTCGATTTTTAATTCATTTATTTGACATGTTTTTTTATTAGCTAAGCCAACAATTTTTGCTGTTATTTTATATGCTTTCCTGAACGGCATATTATAATTTATAACCAACCAATCCGCTAGGTCTGTAGCCATTAAATTACCTTTTTTACAAGCATTAAACATTTCATTTTTGTTTATTTTAAGTCCGTTGATTATCCCATTTATCACTTTTAAAACCAACAATAGATTATCAAAGCTATCAAAAATTGGTTCTTTATCCTCTTGTAAATCCTTACTATAAGTTAATGGCAAACCTTTAATAGTAGTTAAAAGGCTAAAAAAATTTCCTGCAAATCTTCCCATTTTACCTCTTACTAATTCAGCAGAATCTGGATTTTTTTTTTGCGGCATAATTGAACTACCAGTTGAAAAATCATCAGACAATGAAACATAATTAAATTGGTCACTTGCCCATATTACAATGTCTTCGCTTAATCTTGATAAGTGTGAACCACAAATAGCAATATTTGATAAAAATTCTAAAGCATAATCTCTATCAGAAACACTATCCATTGAATTAGAAGTTGGTTTTTTAAAACCTAAATTTTTAGCTGTAAACATCCTATCAATTGGAAAAGAAGTCCCAGCTAATGCTGCTGATCCTAAAGGACATTCATTAAGTCCAGCTAGATTATTTAAAAATCTTTTCTTATCTCTTTTTAGCATCTCATAATAAGCCATTAAATGGTGTGCAAAACTTACAATTTGAGCTGATTGTAAATGAGTAAGTCCTGGCATAATTGTATAAACGTGTAAATTGGCTTTTTTAACTATATTCTTTTGTAAAGTTTCTAAACTTGCACATATATCTTTTATAGACTCTGAAATCCATAATTTTAAATCTGTAGCCACTTGATCATTTCTAGATCTTGCAGTATGCAACTTTCCTGCAGTATCGCCAATCAGTTTATGTAATTCCATTTCTATATTCATATGAATATCTTCATACTTTTGATTAAATTTAAATCTATTTTTCAAAATTAAATTTTTAATTTTTGTTAATCCTCTAAATATCTTTTTGTGTTCTAATAAGGATATAATTTTTTTCTTTTTTAACATTGCACAATGTACTTGCGAGGCTTTTATATCGTGTAATGCTAATCTTTTATCAAAATCAATAGAAGAATTGATTTTTTCTAATAAAGGATTAGTTTGTTTACTAAAATTAGTACCCCATATTGGGTTTATATTTTTTTTATTTTTTTTCATTTTTTTTCAATAGATAATATACTTTTTTTAGGTTAAAAGCTTTTTCTATGAAATTATTTTTATATATATTAATTATACTAACATCTCTATCTTTTAAATCTTACGCTAATAATGAAGAACTTTTAATGGATAAATTTCTTGAAAAAGAACTAGAAGATTTTGAAATTAGTAAAGAAAATAAAAATATATCAAATTTAACATTTGAAGATCATACAGGAAAGAAAATAAAATTTGCCAATTTCAAAGGAAAAATATTATTAATTAATTTTTGGGCTACATGGTGTGCTCCGTGTATTAAAGAAATGCCATCATTAGACAGACTTAAATTAAAAATAAATGACGATTTCGATGTTATAGCAATTTCAGTTGATAGAGATGGTGTAAAAAAAGTAACTGATTTTTATAAAAAAAATAAAATTAACAATCTAAAAAAATACTTTGATGTTAAAAATTTTTTAGCAAAAGAAATGGATTTATTTGGTGTACCGACTAGTTTTTTTATTGATAAAAATGGGAATTTAATAGGTTATTTTCAAGGTGATATGGAATGGGATAACGAAACAGTTGTTAAATTTGTCAATTTCTTAATTAAGAATTGATCTTATCTATTTCTTTAGATAGTTCAGGCAATATCTTAAATAAATCTCCTACAATACCATAATCTGCAATTTGAAAAATTGGAGCTTCTTCATCTTTATTTATTGCAACAATAATTTTACTATCTTTCATTCCAGCAAGGTGCTGTATTGCTCCCGAAATTCCTACAGCAATATATAATTCAGGTGCAACAACTTTACCGGTTTGACCTACTTGATAATCATTTGGCACAAATCCAGCGTCTACAGCCGCCCTAGATGCTCCTACTGCGGCTTTTAACTTATCAGCGATTTCTTCTAATAAATTAAAATTTTTGCCACTCTCCATTCCCCTGCCTCCTGAAATAATAATTCCAGCAGCAGTTAATTCAGGTCTATCTGATTTATTTAATTCATTCTTTACAAATTTGGATAAATTTGGATCCTCATTTTTTTCAATTTTGGTAATTTTTCCATTACCACCATTAATCTTTGTAGCCTCAAAATTTGTTGTTCTAACAGTAATTATTTTTTTTGTATCTGTTGACTGTAGTTTTAAATTCGCATTTCCAGCATAAATAGGTCTTACAAAAGTATCTTTATTTTCAATAGAAACAATATCAGAAATTTGAGCAACATCTAATAATGCGGCAACCCTTGGCATTATATTTTTACCAAAAGTAGAAGATGGAGCTAAAATATGAGAATATTTATCTGCTAATTCTACAATTTTTGGAGAAATATTCTCAGCAATATGATTTTTATAAATCAAATCATCTGCAACAAACACTTCTTCAATTCCATCACATTTACTTACTTGCTCTGATACTTTAGAACAATTTTCTCCTAAAACAACTGCATGTACTGAATTATCAATCTCTTTTGCAGCAGTAATTGTATTTAAAGAAGAATTTTTAATATTCTGATTATCGTGTTCTATAATAACTAAAACGCTCATTTAAATCACCTTCTCTTCATTATGGAGCTTAGATACTAACTCCTCCACACTATCAACTTTAATGCCAGCTTCTTTTTTATCAGGTTCTGTAACTTTCAATGTTTTTAATCTTTGTTTAATTTCTATATTCAAATCTTTTGGAGTTATTTTTTCTATAGGTTTTTGTTTTGCTTTCATTATGTTTGGCAAAGATGCGTATCTAGGTTCATTTAATCTTAAATCAGTTGTAATAATTGCAGGTAAATCCATATTAAGAGTTTCTAGTCCTCCATCAATTTCTCTAGTCACATTTAAACTTTTTCCTTTTACTTCTAATTTAGATGCAAATGTTCCTTGTGGCCAATTAAGTAAAGCTGACAACATTTGTCCAGTTTGATTTGAGTCATCATCAATTGCCTGCTTACCCATTAAAACAAGGTCAGGTTTATTTTTATTAATAATTTCCATTAAAATTTTTGCTACTTCTAAAGGTTGAGCTTCTTCTTGTGTTTCAACTAAAATACCTTTATCAGCACCAACAGCTAATGCAGTTCTTAATGTTTCCTCAGATTTTGAAGATCCTATTGATATAGCAGTTATTTCATCACATACTTTCTTTTCTTTCAATCTTACAGCTTCTTCAACAGCTATTTCATCAAAAGGATTCATTGCCATTTTAACATTTTCTAAATCAACACCTGTGTTATCACTTTTAACTTTAACTTTGACGTTGTAATCAATAACTCTTTTTACTGGCACTAAAATTTTCATGATGATAAATATTTACACTCTAAAAACACAATTTCAATTAAAAAACTAAGCTTTTTTTTTTTTCAAATTTGTTATTGCTAAACATAAAGCAATTATAAACCAATTCATTGTAGCATTTCTGTTTGAAAAAAAACTTCCTGTAGACATAATCGGCCAAAACAAAACAATTAAACTTAAAATTGGTGAATAAATTAAAGGGCTAGTATTTTTTTCAATAATGTTAATGAAATGTTTAGACCAAATAAATAATAATATTATAAATCCAAATAATCCTAAAATTCCAGTTTCTAGCAGCCATTGAATATAAAAATTATGAGGATGTGTTGTACAAAAAAAGTATTTTAAATTTTCTTTATATTTTTCTAATTTGCATGCATTAGTATAATTTTTAATTCCAATTCCAAAAATAGGGTAATCCCTCCATATTGTTAAGGCTTGTTTATAAGTTTCCCAATATGCACTTTTCTCAAAATTATTTAGTACTTCATAAAAAAATGGTTGAGTTTTAAATTTTTTTTTACAAATTTGATTTTTATTATCTTCACAAGGAATATCTAATTGGTAAACAGTTCCGTTATGCCATGGATTTTTTTCAATAATTTCGATTTTGTTCCATATAGGATTATATTTAATAGTTAGTAAAATAAAAAAAAATACAAAGCATAGAGATAAAAATATTTTCTTTCGAAATTTTCTTTCAAAAAAAAATAAAATTATTAAACCTAAACCCATACTTGCAAAAGACATAGCTTCACCAGTAAGGAATACTAAAAAAAAAGTAGATGATAAAATAAAAGTAAATAAAAAACTATATTTATTCGATTTCCCTAATTTTATAAGTATAAACAAGAAAAGTATAAAAAAAAACTTAGATAAATATGCTCCTGGTATATTGCTTCTGAAAGGACCTGTTAATCTAAAATGATCATTAGAGTAATAGCCAAGTAAATCAGGTCCATATCCCTTGCTTAAATCAAAATTTATAAATTGATAAAAAGTATCAATAAAAATAAAAAAAAATGCAATTAAAAGAGAATAAAGTACGGTATTTAAGTGTTTTTCATTAGATAAAACCCAATATTGTATTGCGATTGCAAAAATAAAAAAACGTACAAATAAAATTGAATGTTCTAAGGCTATTTTAATGTCTAAAGCAAAAAAACTTGCCAATATTAAATAGATCCATAAAAAAAAAATAATTTTTATCCATTTTTTTTTTGTCCAAGACCAATCTTTTTGGATTGTTGAATTAATTAAAAATAAAATTGAAATTGTACTTACAATTATATCAGAAGGAGCTTGACCTAAAATAATTGCAAATGGAAGTAAAATAAGTAAAAAAATTGAGACATTTTTTAGGTTTATTTTATTCAAGTTTACTTTTTTAAATTTTTTCCAGGTTTCCACAAAATATCTTTTTTACCTTTACTATTTGTATATCTTGCAAGTACAAAAAGCAGATCAGATAATCTGTTTAAATAAATAATGGTTACCGAATTTATTTTTTCTTTTTTTGAAAGAGCAACAACTTTTCTTTCAGCTCTTCTTGTAATAGTTCTTGCAATATGCAAATAAGTAGATGATTCAGATCCCCCAGGCAATATAAAAGAATTTAATGAAGCTAATTCTTTATTAAAACCATCAATTTCTTTTTCAAGAAAATCAACGCGATCATTAGTTATTTTCAGTTTTTTAATATTTTTTTTATCAGGTATACATAAATCTGCGCCTAAATCGAAGAGATCATTTTGAACAAGTCGAAGTATTTTTTTTATTTTAGTATTAGTTCTTAATATTGATAATCCAATAGACGCATTTGCTTCATCTACAGAACCATAAGCGTCAACTCTTAATGAGTTTTTATCAACTCTCTTTCCATTTCCTAAAAGAGTAGATCCTTTATCACCAGTTCTAGTATATATTTTATTTAATTTAACCAATTTAATCTAAAAATTTTATTAAGAATACCAAAGCAAATATCAAAATAATTATACCTTGAGTTATTACCCTAACTCTCATCAATTTATTTGAATATTTTTTGTTAAAATCTCCTTTTACCAACATTGATACCAAACCTATTACTAAAACAATAAAAACTAAAACAAGCCCAACAATTATTAATATTGGAGCAATTTTAGTAAAAACTTCCATCGATAAATTAACCTAATAAGCCTTTGGCAATAACATGAGCTTGAATCTCTGCTGTTCCTTCAAAAATATTTAAAACTCTTGCATCGCATAAAACGCGGCTAATTGGATATTCTAAAGCATATCCATTACCACCATGTATTTGAACAGCGTTATCAGCATTTGACCAAGCAACTCTAGCAGCCAGTAATTTTCCCATTCCTGCTTCTATATCACATCTTTTATCAGAATCTTTTTCTCTTGCAGAAAAATAGGTTATTTGTCTTGCAATCATAGTTTCAACTGCCATCCATGCTAACTTTGTTGAAACTCTAGGAAAATCAAAAATTTTTTTTCCAAATTGTTCTCTTTCTTGCGAATATTGTAAGCCAATATCTAAAGCATTTTGGGCAAGGCCCACAGCTCTTGCAGCTGTTTGAATTCTTGCAGATTCAAATGTTTCCATTAATTGTTTAAAACCTTTGCCTTCTTCTGTACCTAAAAGATTTTCTTTTTTTGCTTCAAAATTATCAAATGCAATCTCATATTCTTTCATACCTCTATATCCTAATACCTCAATTTCTCCCCCACTCATTCCTTTGCTTGGAAATGGATTATCATCAGTTCCTCTTTCTTTTTCAGCTAATATAATACTTAATCCTTTGTACCCTTTTTCATCTGGATTTGTTCTAACCATCATTGTCATTAAATCTGTACGTGCACCATGAGTTATCCAAGTTTTATTTCCTGTAATTTTATATATATTGCCATCTTTAATTGCCCTTGTTTTTAAACTACCTAAATCTGAACCTGTATTTGGTTCGCTAAAAACTGCAGTTGGTAAAATTTCTCCTGAAGATATTTTTGGCAACCATTTTTTCTTTTGTTCTTCAGTTCCTCCAAGTTTTATTAATTCGGCAGCTATTTCAGCTCTTGTTCCTATTGATCCAATACCAATGTAACCACGACTTAATTCTTCCGTTACAACGCACATAGCTATTTTTTTCATCCCAAGTCCACCATATGACTCAGGAACTGTTAAACCAAAAACACCTAACTCTGCCATTTGTTTTATTACTTCCATAGGTATTAATTCATCCTTTAAATGCCATTCATGGGCATTAGGAATAACCTGTTCTTCAGAAAATTTTTTAAATTGATCTTGAATCATTTCTAAAGTTTCATCTTCGAGTCCAATATTTCCGTAATTTTTGTCTGAAATTAATTTAGCAATTCGTACTTTTACATCGTTCGTATTTCCGTGTTTTATTAATTCTTTAACATCGTTAATTAAAAAAGAGTTTAATTCATCTTCCTTTAAACCAAAATCATGAGCTCTTATAATTTCTGTTTGCCACATTGGAATACCGCCTATTACTTGTGACAAATATTCGCCGAAAGCAGATTGTAATATTAATTTTTCAGTTTCATAAATTTTTTTATTCTCAGTTAATTTTTTTGCCCAATTTAGAATTTCTCTTAATGCTATGTTGTATGTTTTTAACCAAGCAAAACCATGACAAATAAATTGTTCTTTTTCTAAAAGCTTTGAGTCTAAAGAGCCATTTTGATGTACTTTATTTTTTACATGAATTTCAGCTTTTTTAACTAATTCGTTAAGTGCATTAATTGAATTCTCACATTTGTGAATAAGATTTTCCAATAGAATATTACTTCTTTTTATATCCACTGCAGCATCTGTCATATTATATAATATACTATTTTAAAGTCTTCATGCCAGGTTTCTTTGCTTGAACTAAAACTGCCATATTACCAGGTTTGTGCTCATTTCTTGCCATTTTCATGTGTGCTTCTGGAATATCTTCCCAACTTAGTACTTCGGACATACAAGGATTGATATCTTTATTAATAACCAATTTGTTTGCATCTGCAGCTTGTTTTAATGTTGCAAAGTGACTACCTTGTATTCTTTTTTGATGCATCCATCCGTATCGTGCATCAAATGTTAAATTATATCCACTAGTAGCNGCGCAATAAACAACCATGCCTCCTCTTTTTACTACAAAACAAGAAACANGAAAAGTTTGACCGCCTGGATGTTCAAAGACACTATCTACCGCAATATATTTTCCTGTATATTCCCAAATTGCTTTTCCAAATTCTTTTACTTTTTCAATGTACTGCCCATAAGCTTTAGCGTCATTCACATCTGGTAACTCACCCCAACAATCAAAATTTTTTCTATTAATAACGCCTTTTGCTCCAATAGATTTTACATATTTTATTTTATCGTCACTTGATACTACTCCTATTGCATTTGCCCCAGCAAATTTAACTAATTGTGTTGCAAATACACCCAAACCTCCGGTGGCTCCCCAAACTAATACATTTTGACCTGGCTTTAGAGAGTGAGGATCATGACCATATAACATTCTATAAGCTGTTGCTAGACATAAAACATAACAACCACTTTCTTCCCAAGTAAGATGTTTAGGTCTATGCATTATTTGTTGTTGTTGAACTGCAGTGAATTGTGCAAATGAACCATCTGGAGTTTCATATCCCCAAATTCTTTGAGAATTTGAAAGCATCGGATCTCCTCCATTGCATTCTTCATCATCACCGTCATCTTGGTTACAATGAATGACAACTTCATCTCCAACTTTCCATCTTTTAACTTTTGATCCTACAGCCCAAATAATTCCAGATGCATCTGATCCTGCTATATGAAATTCTGCTTTGTGATAATCAAAAGGAGAAATAGGAACTCCTCGAGAAGCCCAAACACCATTATAGTTAACACCGGCAGCCATTACCATAACAAGTACGTCATTCTCTCCTACTTTGGGAGTATCTACCACTTCAACCTTCATTGCAGTTGTAGGATCTCCATGTCTTTCTTTTCTAATTAGCCAGCCATACATTTGTTTTGGCACATGTCCTAATGGAGGAATTTCGCCTATTTCATATAATTCTTTTTTTTCGTTCATTTAAATATTTTTAATATAATAGATAATATAAAATCTAATAAATTTTTTTTTTATAACTATATATACTTTTTTTCTGATATTAAAAACAAATTATGAATAAAAAAGAAAAAAATAATAAAGATAAGATATGGCTAATTAGAACATATTCAGGACATTCATCTGCAAAAGAATCGAATAAACTATATAGGACAAACTTAAAAAAAGGGCAAACAGGTCTATCAGTTGCCTTTGATTTACCTACTCAAACAGGTTATGACTCAGATCATATACTTGCTAAAGGTGAAGTTGGTAAAGTAGGTGTGCCTATTTGCCATATTGGCGATATGCTTGAATTATTTGAAAATATTCCAATTGGTAAAATGAATACTTCGATGACAATAAATGCAACGGCTGCTTGGCTTTTATCTTTATATATAGCTGCTGCTGAGAAAAGAGGATATAAGAGAAAGGATCTTCAAGGTACTACGCAAAATGATATTATTAAAGAATATCTTTCTAGAGGAACATATATTTTTCCACCAAAAGAAAGCATGAAATTAACTTCAGATATTATTTCTTTCACTTATAAAGAAATACCTAAATGGAATCCAATAAATATCTGTTCTTATCATTTACAAGAAGTGGGCGCAACTCCAGACCAAGAGATTTCTTACGCTCTTTCTAATGCATGTGAAGTTTTAAATACTGTAAAAAAAAATGGCCAAGTACCAAAAAAAGATTTTCCTTTAGTTGTTGGAAGAATAAGTTTTTTTGTTAATGCTGGAATTAAATTTATAACTGAAATGTGTAAAATGAGAACTATGACAAGCTTATGGAACGATATTTGTACTAAAAAATATAAAGTTAAAGATGAAAAACTTAAAAGGTTAAGATACGGGGTCCAAGTTAATTCTCTTGGTTTAACTGAACCGCAACCAGAGAATAATGTCTATAGAATATTATTGGAAATGTTATCCGTTGTTTTATCTAAGGATGCAAGAGCTAGAGCAATACAATTACCTGCATGGAATGAAGCTTTAGGGTTACCAAGACCATGGGATCAACAATGGAGTATCAGATTGCAACAAATTATTGCATATGAAACAGATTTACTAGAGTACCAAGATATTTTTAATGGATCTAAAGTTGTTAAAAATAAAGTAGAAAAACTTAAAAGAATAGTTAAAAAAGAATTAAATATTATTGAAAAAATGGGAGGTGCTGTTGCAGCAGTTGAAAATAGTTATATGAAAAATAACTTAGTTAAATCTATGTCTCAAAGAGTATCAGATATAGAAACAGGGGAACAGATTGTAGTAGGAGTAAATAGATTTACTGAAACTGCTGAGTCCCCGCTTAAAAACGATAAAGAAGGTTTTATTAAAGTTGATTCCAACTCAGAAAAAAATCAAATTCGTAAATTAAAAATTTGGAAAAATAGAAGAAATCAATCTAAGTGCTTTAAAGCGCTAAAAAAATTAGAAAATGCTGCAACTAGAAATGAAAATATAATGCAAGCATCTATAGAATGTGCTCATGCAGGTGTAACTACTGGAGAATGGACAGATACTTTAAGAAAAATTTATGGCGAATATAGAGCCCCCACAGGTGTCGGTAAATCTTCAAAAATTGAAAAAAATAATAATAAAAAAGTTAATGAAAGAATAAATAAATTATCATCGAAATTAAAAAGAAGAGTAAAATTATTAGTGGGAAAACCTGGTTTAGATGGTCATTCTAGTGGAGCTGAACAAATTTCGGTTGCTGCTAAAGATGCAGGAATGGAAGTTGTTTATGAAGGAATAAGACTAACACCTGAACAAATAGTAAATACCGCAATTGAAGAAAGCGTTCATATGATTGCTTTGTCAATACTTTCTGGATCACATTTATCTTTGACAAAAGAAATTATTAAATTGCTTAAAAAAAATAAAATTTCAAATATACCCTTAGTTGTAGGAGGAATTATACCTGAAGAAGACGAAAAAAAAATGATAAGATTAGGCGTATCACGTGTATATACTCCAAAAAATTACGATATCAATTTAATTATGAGTGATTTTGCAAATATTCTCGAAAAACATTATTAATAAATTTTTTTAAATGTCATTTCTTCAAAGAATAAAAGAATGCAACAAATATAACGAGTCAAATTTTCTGAAATTTTATATAAGTAGTTACCAAGTTGGATACATAAAAAAAAAAAATTTAAACATAATTAAAAAATTTCCAAATTTTTTTTATCTAGAAAATAATAAAATTATTTTGAATGAACAAATTAATAATTTTAAAAAAAGAACTTTTGCAATTAACGAGGTATTTAAATATTTAATAAAAAAAAAAATTATTTCTAGTAAACATCGCGAATTTTTTCCAGTATTTAAATCATTTAATTCTAAACCATTGCTTAAAGTTCAAAGAGTAACAGGCCCTTTTTTTGGTTTCCAGTTTTTTGGTGCACATTTAAATGGTTTTTTAAAAAAAAGAAATAAATATTATATGTGGATCGGTAAAAGATCTAAAGAAGGAAATTTTCCTAATGATTTCGATCAAATGGCTGCAGGGGGATTGCCTTATAATGTTACAATGAAAAAAAATTTAATTAAAGAGGCGTATGAAGAGGCAAATATTAATAAAAAATTAGTTTTAAAATCAAAGTTTATTGGAAATATCTCTTATAGAATTGAAACAAAGGTAGGACTTAGTAGGCATATTTTATTTTGTTATAATTTAGAACTACCAAAAAACTTTGTGCCAAAAAATAACGATGGCGAAATTACAAATTTTTATTTATTACCTATAGAAAAAATATTAAAAATTATAAAAAATACAAAAAAATTTAAATTTGATTGTGCTTTAGTAATACTTTTGTTTGCACAAAAAAAAAGAATAATAAATTTGAAAAAAAAATTGTTAAGCAATAATTCAGATTTAAAGATTTTAAAGAAAATAAAATAGAATTAAAAAAGTAAAAGCAACAATTAATCTATAAAATACAAAGACTTTAAAATTAATTTTTTTTAAAATTTTAATAAAAAAAGATATTGTTAAATATGCAAAGAAAAAACTTAAAAAAAATACAGAAATAATTTCCATCCAAAGAAAATAAGATTTTTCATTAAAAATATTAATTAACATTAAAAAGGTTGCCCCCGATATTGCGGGTATTGATAAAAGCATTGAATATTTTGCTGAACATATTCTATTTAATCCTAGAAATCTTGCAGCTGTAATGCATAAACCAGCTCTACTTGAACCAGGAATTAAAGCAAAGATTTGAAAAATTCCTATAACTAAAGCATCTTTTATAGAAATATCTCTTAAATTTTTATTTATTTTTTCTTTATCTGAAGCTAATAAAAGTAGTGAAAAAAAAATAGCTGCACATGAAATTATCCAAGGACTATAAATATAATTAATGTTATAAAATTTTATAAAAAACCCGAATAATATAATTGGTATTGAGCTATAAAATAAATTTAAAAGTAACCTGGTATTAATTGTTTTTTTCTTTTTTAAAATTTCAATAGAACCTTGAATAAAATATTTCTTTACTTCATTCCTAAAATATAAAGTTACAGCTAATAAAGTACCAAGATGTGCAGATATCATAAAATTTAAATTAATATCTTCCCACGAAAAGATTTTGTTTATAAAGAATAAATGACCTGATGAACTAATAGGTAAAAATTCTGTTATACCTTGAACAGTAGCGGTAATTAATATTTGTAATAAAGTTTCGAATTCCATAAATCTTTACTTCATTATAATTTAAATTTATTTTAATAATAGGTCAGTTTAGATGCCTTAAAATTTGTTATTTTTATTGACTTTTTCAAAAAAAAACTAAATTACTATACAAATTTCATAAAGATTAGTTATATTTATTAGCATGACAACAAAACTTTTACAATTTGTAAATCAAAAGAAAGAAATGCCTAAAAAAAGAAGTGGTTTAAACAGGCTAAAAGATTTCAATGAGATCTATAATAATTTTAATAAAGTAGAAGCAAAAAAACAAGCAAGTAGGTGTTCACAATGCGGTATACCGTTTTGTCAGGTACATTGTCCTTTACAAAATAATATTCCAGATTGGTTAAAACTAGCATCTGAAGATAGATTAAAAGAAGCTTACGAAGTTTCACAATCAACTAATAATTTTCCTGAAATTTGTGGGAGCATATGTCCTCAAGATAGATTATGTGAGGGAAATTGTGTTATAGAAAAAGGGTTTGAGTCTGTAACAATAGGAAGAGTTGAAAAGCATATAACTGATACTGCATGGGAAAAAGGATGGGTGCAACCTGTAAAACCAAATAAAGAAATTAATAAATCTATTGGAATTATCGGATCTGGACCGGCAGGACTTTCTGCTGCGGAGCAGCTTAGAAAAAAAGGATATAAAGTTGAAGTTTATGACAGATATGATCGTCCAGGAGGATTATTAATCTACGGAATACCAAATTTTAAACTTGAAAAATATGCAGTTGAAAGGCGTACAAAAATTCTTAAAAAAGGTGGTGTCATTTTTCATAATAATTTTGAAGTTGGAAAAACAAAATCATTTAATTATTTAAAAGAAAAACATGATGCAATATTGATTGCTACTGGTGTTTATAAAGCAAGAGAACTAGATATATCAAAATTAAATCTAGATCAAATTATACCAGCGCTCAATTTTTTAATTGCTAGTAATAAAAAAGGATTGGGTGATAAAGTTCCTGAATTCGATAATGGAAAATTAAATGCGAAAGATAAAAACGTAGTTGTTATTGGAGGTGGTGACACAGCTATGGATTGTGTTAGAACAGCGGTTAGACAAAATGCTAAAAGTGTTACGTGTTTATATAGAAGAAACAAAGAAAATATGCCTGGCTCAATGAGAGAAGTTTCTCATGCTGAAGAAGAAGGTATTAAATTTTCTTGGCTTTCAGTGCCTATCAGTTTTAAATCAATAAATAATCATATTAATATAAAGGTAGCAAAGGTTGTTTTAGATAAAACTGATTCATCTGGCAGAGAAATGCCTAAAACAATGCTTAATAATACTCATTTATTAAAAGCGGATTTAGTAATAAAAGCATTAGGTTTTAATCCTGAGAATTTACCAAAGTTATTCAATTATAAAAATTTGAAAGTTACAAATTGGGGGACAATAAAAGTTGACCACAAAACTATGATGACTAGCGATAAAGGAGTTTTTGCAGCTGGGGATATTGTTAGAGGTGCTTCGCTTGTTGTGTGGGCTATAAAAGATGGAAGAGATGCAGCAGACTCAATTCACAAATATTTATTAAATAAAAATAAAATAAATTTAGAAAAAAAAGTTTCAGTATTTTAAATTATGCTAAAAAATAAAATTAAAAACTTTGATAAACTTTATAAAGCAGGCATTTATAATAAATCACAAGAACACGATAGTTGTGGAGTTGGATTAGTAGCTTCTATAAATGGAAATCATAATAGAAGTGTTGTTGAAGCAGGAATAAAAGCTTTAAAAGCAGTATGGCACAGAGGTGCAGTTGATGCAGATGGTAAAACTGGTGACGGAGCAGGCATACAAATTTCATTTCCTCAAGAATTTTTTAAAGATTATATAAGATCACTTGGAGTAATACCGTCAAAAAAAAAAATAGCTGTTGGCATGATTTTTTTGCCCAGAACTGACATGATTGCACAAGAAATATGTAGAACGATAACTGAAAAAGAAATTATTAATTCTGGTAATAAAATATATTGTTGGAGATCTGTTCCAGTTAATTTAAATGCTATTGGGCAAAAAGCTAATGATAATAGACCTGAAATTGAACAAATTTTTTTCGAAATCTCAAAAAATCTAAGTGATTATGAATTTGAAAAAAATTTATTCATTTTAAGAAGAAAAATTGAAAAAAAAATTCCATCTAATGCAAAAAAAGATTTTTATATTTGTTCATTATCAGCAAAATCAATTGTATATAAGGGAATGTTCCTTGCTGAACAAATTGATAAATTTTATCCAGACTTAAAACATAAAGAATTTATATCTAATTTTGCAATCTTTCATCAAAGATATTCCACAAATACTTTTCCGACTTGGTCTTTAGCTCAACCATTTAGAGTTTTAGCACATAATGGAGAAATAAACACAATACAAGGAAATATTAATTGGTCTATTATTCACGAATCAAAAATGTTTTGTAAAATATTAGGTGACGATATAAAAGAAGTATTTCCTATTATACAGGAAGGCTCATCTGATTCTGCAGCATTAGATTCTTTTTATGAATTATTGCTTAATAGTGGAAAAGATCTTCCAATGATTAAAGCATTAACCATTCCTGAAGCTAAAAATAAAAATCAAACAAAAAAAATTAATGATTTTTATGAATACTGTTATTCAGTTTTAGAGCCATGGGATGGTCCAGCGGCAATAGCCGCATATGGCAATGATTGGGTAATTGCTGGAATGGATAGAAATGGTTTTAGGCCAATGAGATATTCAATAACAAAAAATAATATTTTGTTTGTAGGTTCGGAAACTGGAATGGTAGAAATTGATAATAGTGAGATTTTAGAAAAAGGACATATTGGACCTGGGCAAATTATAGGTGTAAATCTTAAAGAAGGTAAGTTCATGAATTCTAATGATATAAAAAATGATTTAGTTAATCGACATCCATATGAAAAATGGTTAAAAAAAACAAAAAAATTTGTTTCAAAAAAAAATTTTAACGACAGTAATTTTTTTTATTTTAAGGATGAAGATTTAAAAAAAAGGCAATTAGCGTCTGGTTGGAATATTGAAGATTTAGAATTAATTTTAGATCCAATGTCGCAAGAAAAAAATGAGGCTATCGGCTCAATGGGAGACGATACACCCATTAGTTTGCTCTCAAAAAATTATCGTGGTTTATATCCTTTTTTTAGGCAAAATTTTAGTCAAGTAACAAATCCGCCTATGGACTCCTTAAGAGAAAGCAATGTTATGTCTTTGAACACCAGGCTTGGAAATTTATGCAATATTTTAGAGGAGAGTGAAAGTCAATGTAATTTTATGTTTTTAGATTCTCCTTTTTTATTTTCAACGGATTATGAATTTTTAAAAAAAAAATTAAAGAATAAATCAAAAGAAATCAATTGTATTTTTAGTATAAATAAAAAAAATGATAATTTAGAAAAATCCTTAAAAAAAATTCAACAACAATCTGAAGAATTAGTTAGAAGTGGAGTAGAACATATTTTGTTAACTGATAGAAAAATTAATTCAGAAAACGCTGCTATTCCTATGCCTTTAGCTGTTGGAGCTGTACACACTCATTTAGTTAATGAAGGTTTAAGAAGCTTTGTATCAATTAATGTACAAGCATCGGATGTTTTAGATGTACATTCTTTTGCAGTTTTAATAGGTGTTGGCGCCACAACTATTAACCCATATTTAACTGAAAGAACAATTTTGAATAGGTATAAGAAAAATAAAAATCTTGGTACTAACGAAAAAGAAGTTTTAGAAAATTATAAAGCATCTATTGAAAAAGGTTTGTTAAAAACAATGTCAAAAATGGGCATCTCTGTTTTAAGTTCATATAGAGCAGGATATAATTTTGAAATTGTAGGTTTAAATAGAACTTTAGCTGCCGATCTATTTCCAGGAATGCCATCACGAATTTCTGGTTTAAGATTTCATGAAATAGAAAATAAAATTATAAATTTACATACAAAAGCTTTTGATGAACAAGTAATATCCTTACCAATTGGAGGATATTATAAATATAGAAAAAATGGAGAGAATCATTATTATCAACCAAATTTAATTCATACTTTACAAAATGCAGTAAATAGTAATTCTTACGAAAAATTTAAAATATATAGCAAAGGAATTAGCGACTTACCATTAATTAATATTAGAGATTTCTTTACTTTTAAGGATTTCAATAAAAAAGTTAATATAAAGAAAGTTGAACCAGCAGAAAGTATTTGTAGAAGATTTGGTAGCGGAAGTATGTCTCACGGAGCTCTATCAAAAGAAGCACATGAAACCTTAGCTATTGCTATGAATAGAATGAATGCATACTCATGTAGTGGTGAAGGCGGGGAAGATGAAGCAAGATTTAAAAAAATGTCTAATGGTGATAGTAAAAATTCAAGAGTAAAACAAATTGCATCAGGTAGATTTGGAGTTACAGCAAATTATTTAAATAATTGTGAAGAAATTGAAATAAAAATGGCTCAAGGCGCAAAGCCAGGAGAAGGAGGGCAATTGCCTGGATTCAAAGTATCAGATGAAATAGCAAAGTTAAGACACTCAACAAAGGGTGTAACATTAATTTCCCCACCTCCTCATCATGATATTTATTCAATTGAAGATCTTGCACAACTTATTTATGATTTAAAACAAATAAATCCAAAAGCCAGAGTATGTGTAAAGTTAGTTTCTCGTTCTGGAATTGGAACAATAGCGGCTGGTGTAGCAAAAGCTAAAGCTGATACAATTTTAATATCTGGGCATTCAGGTGGTACTGGCGCAAGTCCACAAACAAGTATAAAATACGCAGGTACACCATGGGAATTAGGTTTATCTGAAGTTCATCAAATATTAGTTGCTAACAATTTACGTCATAAAGTTAGATTAAGAACTGATGGAGGAATAAAAACTGGAAAAGACATTGTTATAGCATCAATATTGGGAGCTGAAGAATATGGAATTGGAACAACTTCATTAGTTGCTATGGGTTGCATACTTGTTAGACAGTGCCATAGCGATGTGTGTCCTGTTGGTATATGTACGCAAAAGCCAGAGTTAAGAAAAAAATTTGAAGGAACTCCAGAAAAAGTTGTAAATCTTTTTTCATTTATCGCTCAAGAAACAAGAGAATTACTATCTAAATTAGGATTTAAATCTATTAATGAGATAATTGGAAGAACAGAATTACTAAGACAAATTAGTAAAGAAAATATAACTGTGGATACAATAGATTTAAACTCATTATTGGTTAAAGCAGAGTCACAAAATCCAGTTTATTGTACGGTAAAAAAAAGAAATGAAGTACCAGAAACTTTGGATAAAAAAATTATTAATGATTTTTTAAATAAGAGAAAAAGAAATTCTTCAAATAAAATAAATTTAAGATACCCAGTAAAAAATACGAATAGAGCAGTAGGTGCAAAATTATCTTCATATATTGTAAGTAGTAAATTAAAAACAAATAAAAAATTAAAAGTACAAATTAATTTAGATGGTAGTGCAGGTCAATCACTTGGAGCATTTATTGTAGAACAAATTGAAATTTTTGTTAATGGAGATGCTAACGACTATGTAGGTAAAGGATTGAGTGGAGGAAAAATTATTGTAAAACCAGGGGAAAATTCAAATTTTATACCTCATGATAATATAATTATTGGTAATACTGTTTTATATGGAGCGACTAGTGGAGAGTTATTTGCAAATGGACAAGCTGGCGAAAGATTTGCCGTTAGGAATTCTGGAGCAAATGCTGTTATCGAAGGTTGTAGTAATAATGGTTGCGAATATATGACTGGTGGCAATGTTGTTATATTGGGAAATGTTGGAGAAAATTTTGCCGCAGGTATGACAGGAGGTATGGCATTCATATATGATAAGAATAATACTTTCTCTAATTATCTAAATTCTGATTCTGTAGCTTATTTTAGATTAGAAAAATCATACTGGGAAAATTTATTAAAAGAATTAATTGTCAAACATATTAAGTTTACAAATTCTATAAAAGCAAAAGAAATAATAGATAATTGGGAAAATACAAAAAAACTATTTTGGCATGTTATTCCAAAAGAAATTCTTAATCAGTTAAAAAATCCTATAGTTGTGGAAAAGAAATTTGCTTAAAAAAATAATTTAGATTTTTTTCTTTCTTTTTTTACTTTATCAAAAATTAAAAATAAAGTTATAAACTGTATTATTGCTTTTTCTTTATCCATATAGTTAGGTGAAATAGCTAAGATTTCATCTAAATTTTCAGATATCTTTTTTAGTTCTTTTTTAAAATTTTCTATTAAAAAATCGTTTGAATTTAACTCGACCATTATATAATCTTTTTTTTCATTATATTTAAAATTTCTAAAAATTTTCGAAACTAATTTTTTGAATAAATTTTTATTTATTCTTTTTTTTATAAACAATTTAATTTTTGTATCTATCCAATGATTGTTAGATTTTTTTCTTATCGTTTCCTTGTTTATAGGATCTATTCGAAAAACTACATCTGCGTATTTTTTTTGCTTTTCAATAAAAAGCTTTGAGTCTTTTTTTCTTCTATTAATTTCTTTAATTATATCAACTTTTTTATAATTTCTTTTTTTAAGGTCTCTATTTATTTTAAAATATTTTCTTAATTCTTCGTTTACATCTAAAAAAATAGATATATCAGTTACATTCCTTACTTTTTTACAGTAAAGAGCGTGCAAACCCATGATAAGAAGAAAATCTTTTTTTTTAATTTTTTTTTTAAATGTGAACTTTCCGAGTTCATGATCATACTCTCTGCAAAAAATAGATTTACCTTCTTTTAATGAAACACAATCTTTTTCAAATTGTTTTAAATTATTGGCTTTAGGATTTAAATGCGTTATTTTTTTCCATTTTTTAGAATTTCTTTCAAAAAGGTGATAATCATCCCCGCTTAGTGATGCTACAGAATTTTCCCCAAAAACACCTGCTATAGCATTACCCATAGTATCTTTGCCGGCTGCAGAATTACCTGAGATTGCAATTAAAATAGGTTTATAAACTAATTTAAAAAATTCATTTCCAAAAATATTTTTTTTTACCATTAAAAAAACTAATATTAGACCTGTAATTGATAGGATGGCTAAACTACTATTTATAACCAAATCAATAGATAATTTTTCCAATCCAATTAAAAGAATACTTGATAAATCTTTGTTTAAATAATAATAATCCATTTTAAAAAAATGAACTATAGAGCCTTCATCGATCAGAAGTTTATTAAAAACAAAAATTATAGAAAATAATAAAATTCCGTACTTAAAAAATTTAGATTCTGTATTAGCTTGAAAAGCTACTAAAAAAGGTACAACCCAAAGGTACCATCCAATTTCAGCTGGCGTAAATATTAGAATGATAAAAAAAGCAATTCCTAAAAAAGAATACAACAGATTAAAATTCATCCTACCAATTTTATAACTAGAAAAAATTAAAATTAAATAAAGGATAGGTGCGATATACAAATTAAAATCTTTAAATAATAAAAAATTGAATTTAAACACATTGTCAAATGCAGGGTTATTAATAATCATTTCTTGAAAACCCAATGTATTTACAAAAGGACCTTGAGTAATAACTAATGTGAGAACTAAGGTTAAAATAAATTTCCAAATGATTTTATGGTATCTATTATTAAATAAAAGATAAAAACAAATAAATGGTATGGCTAAAATCATACTTAGTTTACATGCAATAGTAAGACCAAGAACTATTGCTGAAAAATAAAAAGATTTTTCTTTCAATAAATATAAAGAAAATATTAATAAAGATGTTGGAAATATATCAACTTGCCCGTGCCAGTAAGAGATATATAAAACAATTGGCGAAAGCCAGTAAAAAGTAATTATCTTGCTAATTTTCTCTTTAAATAAATTTGCTAAAATAATTAATATGCATATATCAGCAATTAAAATATTTAATTTAAAACTAATACTTAAAAAATAATTCTTAGCTTGTGATGCAAAATTTAAACTATCTAAAAATTCACCAAAAAAACTTAATGGTAATTGTAAAATTAACATAATAGGGCCATAAGGATATGACATAGGATCCTTACCCGAAATATAAAAATCACTCCACGGATCGAAAGAAAAGTTGTTTATTGAAAAACTTATAAATTTTAAAAACCATTTATCTTGAATTACAGGCGAAAGAAAAATTATAGCTACAATTTTTATAAAAAAACCAAACCAGAAAAGTTTACTATTTTTGAAATGCTTAAATAAATTCATCTTTATTTATCCCATATATTAGGATTTTTTGTACAAACAGCGTCTATATGAATTTTTTCTTTTTTTAAATAATTTTTTAAATTCAATATAATTCTTTTAGAAGTTTGTTTAACTAATTCTGGCGAAACTATACATATTTTAATTTTATTTTTTTTTAAAAAATTAAAAGTTGATTTTTTCAATGGAAATTTAGTAAAATGATCGACCCAAACCCATTCAGATTTTTGTTTTAAGTTTTTTATAGTTTTAATATCTTCGTACTCAGAGAATCTTACAGCACATCTTTTTTCATTAGAATTCAAAGTTTTAATTAAGAAAGGGAACGATTGATCAAGAAAAAAAAAATTATTTATTTTTTTTCTTTTCAAAATTATTTTTAAATACTTTTCTAATCCTTCTTCTTTAACATTTACAATTAGAAACTGATGATTAAAATTCTTTAACCAATTTTCAAAAATCTCACCATTTCTAAGTGGTTCATGATTTAAAATTATTTTATTTTTATAACTTCTTACATCTATTTCAACACCGTATTTATTAGGCGTTTTTATTAATTCCTTGACTGTATTTTTTCTATGGCAAATTATTAATGGTTTCAGATACAAAATATTACTACAATTTTTTTTTTAATTGAAAACTATATTTTATAGTTCTTTTTATAAATTTCATTTTATTTTTAAAGTTAGTATTCCAGTGGGAAAAGCCAAACTTTCTTTCATGAAATATAACAGGAAATCGATATATATTTAAATCCCTCTCCTTTGCATTTATATAAAAAAATAAATCAAAGGAAAAATCTAAAGGAATGTCGGTCATTTTATTAAAGAAAGTCTTGTGAAAAATATTAGGTTGAGCGTTTATATCCCACAAAAATTTTTTTAAAATTATAGTTTCAAAAAAAGACATACCTATTGTAAAAATAACATCTGTAAAATGTCTTTTTTTTCTAAGACCTTTAATAAAAATATTTGGTGATAATTTATTTTTATATTTTTCAAATCCTAAAATAACATCATAGGGGTCTGTTTGTAAATCTGCATGTGTCCAAGATAAGTATTCGCCTTTTGCTTTTTTTAAGCCTTGTAAAATTCCATTACCATAACCAATATTGTTTTTTATTTTAATCGATTTTAGAAAAACATATTTTTTTTTAAGATTAGATAAGATTTTATTAGTTGAATCTTTAGAGCCGTTATCAATAATAATTAATTCTATATCGTTTCTTTTAAGTTTATTAGCAAAATTTTTAACTAGAATTGGCAAACTCTTTGATTCATTAAAGCAAGGAATTATAATTGATAACAGTATCATTTTAAATTGAATTTTTTATTGTGTAAGGATGATTTTTCCATAAATTAAAATATTTTTGCCAGTATTTAAATGTTTTATAATCATTTGGAGTTCCCCAAGGTAAATAATCATCTACCAGAAAAATTTTGCAATTATATCCAAGTTTTATTGCATCATTTATACAAGTATCAATATAAAATTCATTGTTAACTAAAGCTTTTCTTTTAATCATACTATTAACTGAATTTATAAAATATTCTATTTTTTTAAAAGTAAAAGTGCCAAGAATTATTGGGTCGTAATTAATATTTTTTAATGGTTTTTTTACAGAAACAAAATTTATTTTATCTTTATTCGCCTTAATCCATCCAAATTGTTTTGGATTTCTTATCGACTCAATATGACCTGTTGTAGACCACACAATTATATCAGTGTCTAATTTATTATACAGTTTAAGAAATTTTTTTTGATTATATATTAATCCTGTATCGCATGATCCTATAGTTATAGGTAATTTTGTATTTTCTTTTTTTAATATTTCTAGGCAAGTTATAGCTTGACCTTTGGTATGTTTATTTAAAATATTAATTTTTGACTTTGGAAAATATTTTTTTACTTTTTGGTTAAGTTTATTATACGATTTATTTTTATTTGATAAAATTACATTTAAATTTTTATAATTAGGATGTGTCAAAATACTTTGAATTAATATTGGTTTTTTTGATATTTCAATTAATGGTTTATGTGTAGTAAAACCATCTTTAATAAATCTCATACCTTTTCCTGCAGCAGGTATTAATAAAATCCCATCTAATTTTTTTTTTTTTTTTATTTTTTTTATTTTTTCAAATTTTTCTGACCAATTTTTATATTCATTAAAATCATCTGGTGTCCCCCATTGACAAAAAAAATCAATTTTATAAAAACCAACTCTCATATTATTTTTAATTAATGGTTTGTAAATCATGCTTACATAATACTCCCCATTTATTTGAATTTTTTTTTTTAATATTTCTCTTAAATTTTTTTCAAGTATTTCTTTATTTTTAAAATAATAAGTTCCACTTGAAGTATATTCTTTCACTGGATCTTTAGTAAAAGGTCTTTTTTCTTGTATAGATACAACTTTTTGTTTTATTTCTTTAATGTAGGCATAGTAATTATTTTTGATTGTACTAGGATGAAAGTCTTTATATACAACAACGCATCCATCATAATTTTTTTTTCTAACAATTTTTTTAAAATTTTTATAACTCCAAAAACAATTAAAGTCACAATAATTAATAATAATAGGTTCTTTATCATTAATTTTATCAATTGCTTCTAAAATGCTATATCCGGGACCAAATTCATGAGGTTTTATTCCAACTATTTTTCCACTTGGACATATTTTTTTTAAAATTCTGGTTAAATTAAATTGTTTGCTAGATAAATGTTTTTTATTACATATAAATAAAAAATTTTTTTCTCCTGGAAATAGATTTATTACATGCTCGATTATATATCTATTATTTATTTTAAGTAAGAATTTCGGCACTTTATAACCAGATTTTTTAAAGCGATTACTATCACCTACCATTGGAATTACTATTTGCATTTATACCTTGTTAAATTTTTGCCTAATTAATTCCTTATCCCAATTAACGAGTTCATCTTTTTCTTTTTTATTTAGATATGATAGCATTGAATTGTTAGGAATAGTTTTTAAAAGTTCAGCTAAACAAATTAACATATCATATTCGGCTTTTGTTATATTATTTTTTACAAAAACTCCTACTTTTTTTATTATCAATATTTTTTTTTCACTATCTTCATATTTAAAATTTTTAATTAATTTATTACAAACTAATATTTTATTATTTAGAAAAACAGTATGATCTGGATATAAAGATTTATCTTTTTTTAAAATATGAAAAAACTTTTCTTTATATGCAAAAATTTGAACAATTTTATTTTTTGGTTTTTTATAATTTTTTATTGAAATGATTTTTTTTGGTTTTTTTAAATTTAAACTTTTCTTTTTTTTTAACTTTTGTTCAATAATTTTTAAATAAAAATTAACTTTATTTAGATTATTTGAAGCTATGATTAAACCATGATTTTGAAGAATATAAATATTAATTTTATTTAACATTTCTTTTTTGATTTCTAGTGCTAGATCAATTCCTGGTTTTTTATATTTAATCCATTTCCAGTTAACATCTTTCAATTTATTTTTCAAAAGTCTTTTGCCTTCTTTTAAAACAGCAAAAGATAAAACAGATATAGTATGTAAATGAACAACATATTTTTTTTCAATTAATGCATGCATAGTTGTTTCAATTGATGGATGTTTTTTTGATCTATCGAATTTCCATCTTTTTTCATTTTTTAGATTATTTTGAATTGAATTTAAATTAATTTTTAAAAAAGAATTTTTTTTTAGAGAGTCTTTTAACCATGTTCCAGATGCTTTTATATGAATAGAATTTCCAAGTTTTATTGATGTATTACCACCAGGCCCATGAGATATATTTTTTTTTTTACTAAGATTACGAGTAAATGTGATAAATTCTCTTAATTCTGATTTAATTTTTAAATCCTCTAAAATAATAATTTAATTATTAATCCCATACAATATATTATAAATCAATAAAATATCTTTTTATTAAAAAATTAGAAATGACAAATATTGAAAATAAAAAAATAATTCTTCAGGTAATACCAGAAATGGATATGGGCGGTGCAGAAATTGGAGCTTTAGAAATTTCTAGTTTTATGAAGAAAAAAGGATGGAAAGTTTTTGTCGCTTCTCATGGCGGGTCTTTAGTTGAAAAATTAAAAATAAGAAGTATAAAACATATTAAATTACCATTAAATTCAAAGAATCCTTTGGTAATTCTTTACAATATTTTTTCATTAGGTTGGATTATAAATAAATACAAAATAAAAATTGTACATATAAGAAGTAGAGCGCCAGGATGGAGTGCTTATTTTGCCTGTTCAATGTTTAAAGGTAAAAAAATTATTTCTACTGTTCATGGAGCATACAGTATCCAAAACATATTTAAGAAAATTTATAATTCTGTTATGACTAAAGGATATAGAATTATTGCAATCTCAAAATATATAAAAGCTTATTTAATTAAAAACTATAAATTTACAAAAAAAGGAAGAGAAAATATTGTTGTAATTCCTAGAGGTGTGGATCCAAAATTTTTTTCACAAAAGAATGTAGATTCTAATAGACTGATTTCTCTTTCTAATCAATGGTCATTACCCGATGGCATTCCTATTATATTTTTTCCATCAAGAATAGCTCCTTTTAAAGGACACAAAACGCTTTTAAAAGCAATTGCAATTTTAAAAAAGGACTTTAAAAATAATTTTATTTGTGTGATGACTGGTACAACGAAAAAAAATTCAAATTATGAAAATGAAATAAACTCTATTATAGAAGAAAATGAACTTCAAAATTATATAAAATTTCCCGGACCATGTTTGGATATGCCTGCAGCATATAAAATATCTGATATAGTAGTTTCACCCGCTGATAAGCCTGAAGGTTTTGGAAGAATTGTTATAGAAGCTCAATCTATGGAAAGACCTATATTAGCAAGCGCGCATGGTGGTTCTTTAGAATTAATTAAACACAATTACAATGGATTTCTTTTTAGACCAAAAGATGAAAATGATTTAGCAGAAAAATTAAAGCACCTACTTCTTTTATCTAAACAAGAAAAGAAAAAAATTATTAAAAATGCAAGTAAATTAGTAAAAGAAAAATACAATCTTAATAATATGTGCGAATTAAATTTTAGATTATACAATTCTTTAATTAATTAGGTTTAAAAATGAAATTGAAAAAAAAGAATATTCTAATAATTAAACACGGAGCTTTAGGTGATTTCATTTTATCTTTTGGGCCTTTTAAAGCTATTCGAAATTATCATTTAAATGACAATGTATATTTATTAACAACAAGTCCCTTCAAAAAATTTGCAGAAGAAAGTAATATTTTTGATGAAGTATTAATTGATGATAGAAATTCTTTTTGGAATTTAAAAAAAATATATAAATTATCAAAACTATTAAAAGAAAAGAATTTTGTAAGAGTTTATGATCTTCAAACATCTCAGAGAAGTTCCTCTTATTATAATTTATTTAGATTAAAAAAAATAGAATGGTCTGGAACAGCATTGGGGTGTTCACATCCAGATAAAAATCCAGATAGAAATAAAATACACACAATAGAAAGACATAAATTCCAATTAGCTGAAATGGGGATTAAAAATATAAAACTAAGCGATTTATCATGGGTAAAATATTCAAATAATTTTAAAATAAAAAAACCTTACATATTAATTTCACCAGGCGCGTCTTTACATAGACCAAGAAAAAGATGGCCAGAAAAAAATTATGTGGAAATAGCAAAAAAATTTATTAAAAGAAAAGTAACCCCAGTAATTTTAGGTAATTATGAAGATTTAGAATTAGCTAATTTTATTTATATGAACTCAAATGGATGTATAAACTTAGCTAACAAAACCACAATACAAGATCTTTGTTGTTTGGCTAGAGATGCTCAATTTGCTATAGGAAATGATACTGGGCCAATGCATATATTTTCATTAAGTGGTTGCCAAGTTATGGTTTTATTTTCTAATGATTCTAATCCTATAAGATGTGCACCCAGATCTGTTAGTAAAAAAAAATTAGTAAAGATAATACAAAAAAAAGATTTAAGAAACTTAACCGTAGAAGAGGTTTTACATAGTTTACGTAATGACTTTAGATACGAATTGTAATTTGCTATAATTAAATATTATGGTTTCAATAAAACTTCCCGATGGTTCAAAAAAGAATTTTCCTAATTCAATTAAAGGTTATGAACTTGCAAAAAGTATAAGTAAAAGCCTATCTAAATCTGCAATTGCTTTATCTATTAATGGACAATTAAAAGATTTAAATTATGAAATAAATAAAAATTGCGATGTAGAAATAATAACAAATGAAAGTGATTTGGGGATTGAAATTTTAAGACATGATGCTGCTCATGTAATGGCTGAGGCAGTAAAAATTTTATTTCCAGATGTTCAAATTACAATTGGACCTCCAATAGAAAATGGTTTTTATTATGATTTTTCAAAAAAAGATCCTTTTATTCCTGAAGATTTAATAAAAATAGAAAAAAAAATGTTGGAAATAATAAATAAAAACGAACCATTTATAAAAGAGGTTTGGGATAGAAAAAAAGCTATTAAACATTTTGAAGATCAAGGGGAAATTTATAAAACTCAAATTATTAAAGAAATTCCTAATAAAGATGAAATTTCTATTTATAAGCAAGGAAATTTTCTTGATTTATGCAAGGGACCACATTCACCATCTACAGGAAAGATAGGAAAATTTTTTAAATTAATTAAATTAGCAGGAGCTTATTGGAGAGGAGATTCAAATAATGAAATGTTGCAAAGAATTTATGGAACTGCCTGGACAACTAAAAAGGATTTAGATGATTATTTAAAAGCTTTAGAAGAAGCAGATAAAAGAGATCATAGAAAATTGGGACGTGAAATGGATTTATTTCATTTTCAAGAAGAAAGCCCCGGATCTATATTTTGGCATGAAAAAGGCTGGGATGTTTTTATGAGATTAAAAAATTATTTAAG
>PBIP01000004.1 GCA_002720895.1 Pelagibacteraceae bacterium | reverse complement strand
GTTTTAGATGCCCTTGAAAAAGATCATAAATTCTTATTAGAAGGAGATGTTTTTTCTAAAGAATTAATTGATACATGGCTTGCATATAAGAGAGAAACTGAAGTGGATGAATTAAGACAAAGACCACATCCGCATGAGTTTTTTTTATATTACGATATTTAAATTATTTTATAAGTTGTGAGATGGTTTTAAATTCTTTTGTGCCTGCTTTTTTTAACCATTCAAACAAAACCATCTCGCAACTTACTATATGAATATTTTTATACTTATTCATTCTACTCAACGAAGTTAAATAATCATTTTGATATCTTGAACTCATAGCATCCTGCACAACATAAATTATATTTTTTTTATTTTCGGCCAAATTAATTGCTGTCTGTAAAACACAAACATGAGACTCTATTCCACAAATAATATATTGTGATGATAAACCTTCTTTTAACGGCACTGAAAATAATGTTTTTTCTATAAAAGTAACATTTTTATTAATATTATTTTTTATTTCACTTATTGTTGAACCAAGTCCTTTAGGATATTGTTCCGAACATATAACTGGTATTTTTAGCATATTAGATGCTTTTAATAGCTTAACTATATTATTAATAAACGTATGTGGTTTAGGCATTACAGAAACAAGTTTTTCTTGTACATCAACTATTATTAATGCTGAGCTTTCTTTCTTTATTAGCATATTAATATTCTAATAAAAAAAAAAAAAATTAACTTGCTTGTTTTTCTTTTTTTTGTTCTTCGATTATTAATCGACAATGAAAAGCACAATACTCACGTCCAGGTTGTGCGGTCATACTGCAATTTGTATGTGAGCATATTTTTGGCTGGTATAATTCTTCAATATTATTGTTTTCTTCATAATCAAATGTTTCATTTTCTTCGGCCCTACTCGGATGTTTTGGAAGTCCAAGTCTATTAGCTTTTCCTATTACAGCATTTCTCGTAGTTCTTAATTGAAGAGCAATTATTCTCGCTGACTCACCTCTATTCCAGAGTTTTTTTAATATATCAATTTGTTCTTTAGACCACATAAAACTACAACATATAGATTGTCTATGATCATAGCATACAAGATGTTTTAATCAAGTATTTATTACATACTATATATAGTAGTTATCGTAAAGATTTAGCGACTGAAGTCATTAATTTAAGCGATTTTTTAACTTCCTTCCATCCTCTTGTTTTTAAACCACAATCAGGATTTACCCAAATTTTATCTTTGTCTAAATACTTTTGAGCTTTTTCTAATAATAATTTCATTTCTTTAAAACTGGGAACTCTAGGTGAATGTATATCGTAAACACCAGGACCGATAGAATTTGGATATTTATAATTTTTAAATGAATCTAATAATTCCATATTAGATCTAGAGGTTTCAATTGAAATAACATCAGCGTCCAATTTTTCAATAGAGTCTAAAATATCATCAAACTCACAGTAACACATATGAGTGTGTATTTGCGTTTCATCTTTTACAGAAGAAGAAGCAATTTTAAATGAATCTATTGCCCACTTTAAATAACTATTCCATTCATTTTTATTAAGAGGCAGTCCTTCTCTTAAGGCTGGTTCGTCAATTTGTATTATTTTTAAACCATTTTTTTCTAGATCAAGAACTTCATCTAATAAAGATAATGCTATTTGTTTACAAGTAATTTCACGAGCTTGATCGTCTCTTACAAATGACCATTGTAAAATAGTAACTGGACCAGTTAACATTCCTTTAACTATTTTTTTTGTTAATGATTGCGCATATTTAGACCAATATACGGTCATAGAATTTTTTCTGCTTATATCCCCAAAAATTATTGGTGGTTTTACACATCTTGAACCATAGCTTTGAACCCATCCATATTTAGTAAAAATAAATCCCTCTAATTGCTCTCCAAAATATTCTACCATATCATTTCTTTCAAATTCACCATGAACCATTACATCAATATCGATTGCTTCTTGGAATTTAATAGCTTTTTTTGTTTCATTCTTAAGAAAAGCTTCGTATTTTTTTGCATTAATTATTTTTTTTTTAAAATCCAACCTATATTTCCTAACCTCTTTGGTTTGAGGAAATGAACCAATTGTAGTTGTTGGAAATAAAGGTAAATTTAAATCACTCTGTATTAATTTTCTTAAAAAATAATTATTATTTCTTTTCAAAAGTTTTGATGATATTGATTTTATACGCTTTTTTACCTTAGTATTATGAATAAGTTTTGATTTCGTTCTATTTTTTATCGAAATAATATTTTTTGTTAAAAAATGACTATTTTTTAAAAAACTTGAATTAAAAAAATTTCTTAAAAAAACAACCTCTTTAATTTTTTGATCCGAGAATGCGAGCCAATCCTTTATATTTCTATCAATTTTATCTTCCTTAGACAAATCAACAGGTGAATGTAAAAGTGAGCATGATGTTGAAATTATTAATTTATCATCTGGTATTTTTTTTTTTATTTTTTTAATTATATTTATTGAATTTAATAGATCGTTTTTCCAAATATTTCTACCATTTATTATTCCAGCAGATAAAACTTTATTTTTTGGAAATTTTCTAATAATTTTTGTTAAATCTTTTGCTTTAGTATTAACCAAGTCTAAATGAATTCCTGAAACATTAATTTTTTTTAACAAATTAAAATTTGTTAATGATGAAGAAAAATAAGATGTTAATAAAATACTTGGAGAATCTTTTCTAATAAAATTATATGCTGAAATAAATTTACTGTGTATTTTTTTTTCCAAATCTAATGAAAGAACTGGTTCATCTACTTGTATCCAATCTGCGCCAAACTTTTTTAATAAACTAAAAATTCTTTTGTATACAGGAAGTAATTTCTTAAGCAATGTGAATTTGTCAAACTTTGAAGTGGTTTTACCTAGATGCAAAAAAGATATAGGGCCTAAAATAACAGGTCTTGTAATAATGCCAAAATTTTTTGCTTCTAAAAATTCATCAATGATTTTTGAAAAATATAAATTAAATTTTTGATTTGGTTTAAATTCAGGAACAATATAATGGTAATTTGTATCAAACCATTTGGTCATTTCCATTGCCTTTATATCCAATTTACCATTTTGAAAACCTCTTGCCATAGCAAAATATAGATCGAGTGGATTATTTTTTTTTAGTTTTTTAAATCTTTCTGGAATAGCATTTGTAGTTAAGCATAAATCAAGAACATGATCATATAGTGAAAAGTCATTTGAAGGTATAATATTTAATCCAGCATTTTTTTGCTTTATCCAATTATTTTTCTTTATATTTGAGATTTCTTTGAATAAGGTTTCCTGATTGATTTTTTTACTCCAATACGACTCTAAAATCCATTTTAATTCTCTATTGGGGCCAATTCTGGGATATCCTAAATTTGAGCTTAGCATAAATACATTTTACAAAAGATATATAGAACCTAAACCTAAAAATGTAAAAAAACCAAAAATATCAGTGATAGTTGTTAATACTACTGTAGAAGCAATAGCTGGATCAATTCCTGTTTTATCTAAAATTAAAGGTATTAAAATACCAGATAAGCATGCAATAATTAAATTTAATATCATTGCAGCGGCAATTACAAATCCTAACAAAGGCATATTAAACCAATATGATGCAACAGTTCCAATAATCGCGGCAAAAATAATACCGTTTATGGCGCCTACTGCAAACTCTTTTCCTATTACACGCAATGCGTTTGCCCTGGTAATTTCTCTTAAAGCTAATGATCTTACAGCCACAGTAAGTGTTTGTGTACCAGCATTTCCACCCATTGAAGCAACTATTGGCATTAAGATTGCCAAAGCCACAACTTGTTTTAAAGAAGTTTCAAAAATTGCTATAACAAAAGATGCTGCAATTGCAGTAAATAAATTTATTAGCAACCAACCAAATCTAGATTTAATTGTTTGTAATACCGCGCTAAAGGTATCTCCAGATTGAACACCGCTTAGTCTTAATAAATCTTCTTCGGCTTCTTCTTCTATAATATCGATAATATCATCTGAATTTATTTGCCCAACTATTTTACCCGCCTTATCAACAACTGGCGCAGCAATTAGATTATTTTGTCTAAAACCAAGAGCTATTTCTTCTTGATCTGTATTTATAGGTATAGTTTTAAATTGAGTGTTCATAATATCTTTAACTAAAGTATTACTGCTAGATCTTACAATTGTATTGAGATTTAAAGTTCCAATAGGTTTTCTTTTACTATCTAAAATATAAACTTCATAAATATCATCAGGTAACAATTCTTTTTTTTGACGTAAAAATTTTAAAGTTCTTCCTATAGTCCATGATGCAGAAATAGAAACAACATTAGTTGACATAATACGTCCAGCGGTATCCTCTGGAAATTTAAGGCCTTTTTTTACAAGCTCTCTTTGACTTTTCTTTGGTAATAATTTTAAATATTGCCCTCTTATATCTCCATCTAATTCTTCTAAAATTTCAATTAAATCATCAGTATCTAATTTTGAAACAACATTTAAGAAAGTATGTTCACCAACGACAGATATTATTTCTTTTCTTATATCTTTATCTAGTTCAAGAATTATTTCTGGCTGTATTGAAGAACCAAGAAAAAAAATTAATTTCCTTCTATTATTCGAATCTAGTTGTTCAATAATATTTGCTAATTCACCAGAACTTAAATCAGATAACAATGATTGAGTTTTGTCAATTAAACCAAGGTTAATAGAATCCATTAACGATCGAATAAATTTTGAAGGTACTGGCGTAATTTCTTTTTTAATTCTTTCGTAATTATGTTGCTTATTAAATATTTTTTTTATTGATCTAAACATTTTAAAAATTCTGAATATTTCATAAATATTGTTTTTTAATACTTGTTTTCAATCAAAAAATGGTGCGGCCGAGAAGACTTGAACTTCCACAGGATTACTCCCACAGCGCCCTCAACGCTGCGCGTCTACCAATTCCGCCACGGCCGCAATTTTATAAAAAAAAATATTAACGAAATTTATTAAATATTTTTTAAAAGATAAAGATAATTTTATATTGTTTCAAGAATTTTTACATCTTTTGAATTACTTTTAACTAGTGTCAATTCCTTAATTTCTTTTACTATAACATTCTCAACATCGGCTAATGGAGGTCCAACTTTACATTTTTCAATTAAAATATCTATATTTTCTTCATTTCCAGATACTTCTGCCTCTACCCTATTGCTTGTTCTATTTCTAACCCAACCACTTAAATTATTTTTTATTCCTTCTTTTTGAAACCACCATCTATATGATACACCTTGAACTTTTCCAGTTATATAAATGTGAACAATCTTTTTATTCATCAAATTCTATTAGTATCTGATCGACTTCAACTGCATCGTTTAATTTAACATTAATTTTTTTTATTTTTGTATCTTTAGTGGAAGTAATAAGATTTTCCATTTTCATTGCCTCAAGTACTAATAAATTTTCTCCTGATTTAACTTTTTGTCCGTCTTTAATGTTAATGGAAACTATTTTTCCAGGCATTGGTGCCAATAAAAATTTAGATAAATCTGTTGCTTCTTCTTCTATCATATACTTATCAAATTTTGCAGTTTCTTTATCATAAAAAACAAAATCTACAAAAGTGTCCAGATAAGTTACAGTTAAATGGTTTCTAAACTTATCAAACTGTAATAAATATTTCTTTTTGTTAATTTCTATATTTATAATTGGTTCATTAATGTTCCAAGAACTTTTTAATCTAATTAATGAATTCTTATAAATTAATTTAATTAAATTTTTTTTTCCTTCCTTAATTTTAATTTGATATTTCTTATTATTTAAATTTAATACGTAACTTTCGTTTTTAACTTTAAAACTGTTATGATTATCATTTTTTAAATATTTATATCCAATATATGCTGCTACTGGAATAAATATTCTTTTTATAAGTTTATTTGATGGTTTTGGGTAATTATATCCTTCACTATATTCTTGATCTAATAAGCCGGTATGTATGTCACCAGAAGAAAAGTTTTTGGAATTAAAAATAGAAATTAAAAACTTAATATTATTATTAAATCCTCTTAAATAAAGAGAATTTAAAGCGTTTATAATCTTTTTTATACATTGATCTCTATTTTTTCCTTTCACTACTAATTTTGCAAGCATCGGATCGTAATTTATACTTACTTCTGAACCATCTATAATACCTGAATCTAATCGAATGTTTTTATCTGCTTTTGGCTCTATATATTTTTTTACTCTTCCAACAGATGGCAGAAAACTCCTTATAGGATCTTCTGAATATATTCTAGCTTCCATTGCCCATCCATTAATTTTTATATCTTCTTGTCTAAATTTTAATTTTTTTTCATCTGCCACTCTTATCATTTGTTCAACTAAATCAATTCCTGTAATTTCCTCAGTAACAGGATGTTCGACTTGTAATCTTGTGTTCATTTCTAAAAAATAAAAATTATTTTTTTGATCAACAATAAACTCCACAGTACCCGCAGATTCATAACCTACTTCAATAGCTAAAGCCTTTGCTTGTTCACCCATTTCATTTCTTAGTTTCTTTGAAACAACTGAACTTGGGGCTTCTTCTATGATTTTTTGATGTCTTCTTTGTATTGAGCATTCTCTTTCTCCAAGATGTATTACATTTCCAAATTTATCAGCTAACACTTGTATTTCTATATGCCTAGGCTTTTCAATATACTTTTCTATAAAAACTCTATCATCGCCAAAACTTGATTTTGCTTCACTTGATGCAAGTTGAAAGGCATCTTTTACTTCATTTTTATTTCTTACGATTCTCATTCCTTTACCACCTCCACCAGCAGATGCTTTAATCATTAATGGATAACCTACATCATTTGCAATACTCGCTGCATGTTTGTAATCTTTTATAACATCGTTAAATCCGGGTATTGTGTTTACCTTTGCTTTAATTGCTAAATTTTTTGATTGAATTTTATCACCCATAATTTTAATAGCTTTTAAATTAGGGCCAATAAATTTAATTTTTTCTCTTGATAATCTTTGAACAAATCTTGAATTTTCTGATAAAAAACCATAGCCTGGATGTATCGCATCAGCTTGCGTTTCCTTTGCAGCATTAATTATTTTTTGTATTGAAAGATAACTTTCTGTTGCTGCTGAAGGACCAATAAAAAATGACTCATCGGCTTCTAGCACATGTTTGGAATATTCGTCTGCTTCAGAGTACACAGCGACTGTTTGTATACCCAACTTTTTTGCAGTCTTAATAACTCTACATGCAATCTCCCCCCTATTTGCAATGAGTATTTTTTTTATCATTATAATTAAAGAGGAATATTATTATGTTTTTTTGGTGGATTTTTTAAAAATTTATTTTTCAACATTTTTAATGCCTTACAAATTCGCGCTCTTGTTCCAGCTGGTCTTATTACATCATCTATAAAACCTCTTGAACCAGCTATAAAAGGATTGGCAAATTTTTCTCTATATTCATCTGTTCTTTCAGAAATTTTTTTTTTATCCTTTAAATCATCACGAAAGATTATTTCAACTGCACCTTTTGGACCCATAACAGCTATTTCAGCTGTTGGCCATGCATAATTTACATCGCCTCTAAGGTGTTTTGAACTCATAACGTCATATGCGCCTCCATATGCTTTTCTTGTAATAATAGTTATTTTAGGAACTGTAGCTTCTGTATAAGCAAATAATAGTTTAGATCCATGTTTGATAATCCCTCCATACTCCTGTTTTGTTCCTGGAAGAAAACCTGGAACATCAACGAAAGTAATTATTGGAATATTAAAACAATCGCAAAATCTTACGAATCTAGCTGCTTTACGTGAAGAATCTATATCTAAACAACCTGCAAGTACTAAAGGTTGATTGGCAACAATTCCTACAGGATAGCCATCCATTCTAGCAAAACCCGTTATTATATTTTTGGCATAATTTTCTTGAATTTCAAAAAAATCTTCATTATCAACTATTTTATTTATAACCTCTTTCATATCGTAAGGTTTGTTTGGATTCTTTGGAACTATGGTATTTAATGATTTTTCACTTCTATTAGGTCTATCTGAAGTTTTACTTATTGGAGGTTTTTCTCTAAATGATAATGGTATGAAATCAAACAATCTTCTGATTTCTTTCAAAGCAACAATGTCATTTTTAAATGAGCCATCTGCAACACTCGATTTGGTTGTATGAGTTGATGCACCACCTAATTCTTCATGTGTTACGCTTTCATGTGTTACGGTTTTAACAACATCTGGTCCGGTAACAAACATATAAGATGTTTTGTTTACCATAAAAATAAAATCGGTCATAGCGGGAGAATATACAGCGCCTCCGGCACATGGTCCCATAATTACAGAAATCTGTGGTATTACTCCAGAAGCTAAAACATTTTGTTCAAAAACTTTTGCATATGCTGCTAATGAGTCAACGCCTTCTTGTATTCTTGCGCCACCTGAGTCATTCAAACCTATAACTGGTGCGCCAACTTGCATTGCTTTTTTCATTATTTTTACAATTTTATTTGCATGAGCTTCGGATAAAGATCCTCCGAAGACAGTGAAATCTTGACTAAAAACGAATACTTGTCTACCGTTTATAGTCCCATGTCCGGTAACAACTCCGTCTCCTGGAACTTTATTTTTTGACATACCAAAATCTGTTGAACGATGTTCTACAAACATATCCCACTCTTCGAAAGAATCTTTATCTAATAATAAATCAATTCTTTCTCTAGCAGTTAATTTTCCTTTTCCATGCTGCGCGTCAATACGCTTCTGACCACCACCTTGTTGAGCTTTTTTTCTTTTCTCTTCTAGTAATTTGATAATGTCTTTCATATGAAAATTAAATAAAAGGTTCTACTTAATTATGTTTTCACATAATTCTACTAATTTTTTGACCTTTTTGAACTTTTAAATTAGATATTATTGTTTTTTTGGATTTGGCAACTTAGCCTCTTTAAACAAAACGTGTTTTTTTGCTATAGGATCAAATTTTTTTACTTCTAATTTTTCTTTTTTTTCTCCTTTAGTGCCTCTTTTAATTATATATGAATAACCTGTACCAGCGGTACTTAATAATCTTTTTACTTCAAATGTTCTTGCCATTTATTTATCCTTCTTTTTTTCTAGTTTTTTTGCTATTTCTTCATTTTCTTTTAATTCTTTTTCTGGAACTTTTTGATCTTTCTCATTTTTTTTAAGTTCTTGATCCGTCGCAGTTTCTTTTTCGTTATTATCAATATTATCTACTTTCTTTTTTTGTACTGGACCTGAATCTAAACCTTTTGCTTTTTCATCTCTATCAACTAATTCTATAACTGCTAATGGTGCCATATCACCATATCTAAAACCATTCTTAAGTATTTTTACATAACCTCCTTTTCTTGATTCATATCTTTTTGCTATGATAGTAAAAAGTTTATCTGTAATTTTTTTATTTTTTAGTATTGAAAAGGCTTTTTTTTTTGAAGAAAGGCTGCCTTTCTTTGCAAGTGTAATTATTTTTTCCACAAATGGTCTTAAATTTTTAGCTTTCACAAGTGTTGTGCTAATTTGCTCATGTTTTATTAATGCTAGAGCCATATTATTTAACAAGGCTTTTCTATGAGAAGAAGTTCTGTTTAATTTATATTTTAAAACTCTGTGTCTCATATAATTACAAATTATCGTCTAAATTTTTTGATAATTCCTCAATATTTTCAGGTGGCCAATCAGAAATATCCATTCCTAAGTTAAGACCCATTTGCATAAGTACTTCTCTTATTTCGTTTAAAGATTTTCTACCAAAATTTGGCGTTCTTAACATATCGTTCTCTGATTTTTGAACCAAGTCTCCTATGTATACAATGTTATCATTTCTTAAACAATTTGCCGATCTAACTGATAATTCAAGTTCATCAACTTTTCGTAAAAGATTTCTATTAAATTTAATCTCAGATTCTTCTTCCTTGGTTTTTTCATCAATTTCAGGTTCCTCAAAATTAATAAAATATTGTAATTGTTCTTGTAAAATACGAGCTGACATTGCTATAGCATCATCTGATTCAATAGAACCGTTTGTTTCAACATTCAAAACAAGTTTATCGTAATCCGTTACTTGCCCTACTCTAGAATTTTCTATCTTATAAGAGACTTTCTTAACAGGGGAATATATAGCATCCACTAATATTAAACCAATTTGCTTATCTTCTTTTTTTTGATGTTCTGCAGGAACATATCCCTTTCCATTTTCAACATTTAACTCTAAATTTAATTTAGCTGACTTATCAAGATGACATAAAACTAATTCTGGGTTTATAATTTCAATATCGCTTCCTGATTCAATTTGAGAAGCTTTTACTTCGCCAGGTCCCGATGCTTTTAAAGTCATTTTTTTTGGTTGATCGCTGTTTAATTTTAACGCCAATGATTTAATATTTAGCACAAATTCGGTTACATCTTCAATCATTCCAGGAATAGAAGTAAATTCATGTAAAACTCCATCCACTTGCACTGATGTTACCGCAGCTCCTTGAAGTGATGATAATAAAATTCTTCTTAAAGCATTTCCTATGGTTTGACCAAATCCTCTTTCTAAAGGCTCTATCGAAACTGATCCGTAAGTTTTGCCTTCTTCCTTATTAACATCAATTTTTTTTGGTTTAATAAGTTCAGTCCAATTTTTAAATGCAAAAGGCTCGGGTTTTTTTAAATTTTTCTCATCTTTTTTTTCTTCTTCTTTTTTATTCATAATTATCCTTTCATAAAATTAAGTATATTAGACTCTTCTTCTTTTTGGAGGCCTACACCCATTATGTGGCAAAGGCGTAACATCTTTTATAGATGTTATTGTAAATCCAACAGCTTGTAATGCTCTTAATGCGGACTCTCTTCCCGCTCCAGGTCCTTTAATATAAATTTCTAGATTTTTTACACCATGATATTTAGCTTTTTCTCCAGCATCTGATGCGGCGATTTGAGCTGCATAGGGTGTAGATTTTCTAGATCCTTTAAAACCTTTAACTCCTGACGAAGACCATGATAATGTATTTCCTTTTTCGTCGGTAATATTAATAACTGTATTATTAAATGTCGCATTGACATGAGCTATGGCATTTGGAATATTTTTTTTTGTTTTCTTTTTTAAAAACCTTTTTTTAGGTTTTGCCTTTTCATCTTGATTTTCATCCGTTTTTATATCCTCTTTTGTCTTTTTTTCATCAACCATATTAAATTTTTAAGCAGTTACTTTCTTTTTATTAGCAATTGCTACCCCTTTTCCTTTTCTAGTTCTTGCATTAGTATGTGTGCGTTGTCCTCTTACAGGTAATTTTTTTCTGTGTCTAAGTCCTCTGTATGTACCTAAATCAGTTAATCTTTTCACATTAAGTGAAACTTCGCTTCTTAAATCTCCTTCTACTTTATATTTATCTTCAATAAATTCTCTTATTTTTAGAACTTCTTCATCGGTTAATTTATTTACTCTTTTATCTTCAGATATACCAACAACTTTACATATTTGATTAGCAGTTGTAGGTCCTATACCATATATATATGTTAACGCGACTTTAACACGTTTGTTAGTTGGTAAATTTACACCGGAAATTCTAGCCAAATGAATACCTTAAAAAATAAAACGAATTATACTAGTTAAAAATTTTAAGTCAATAGTAACTATATTATACATAATATAAATAATTTATTTTAAACAATTAATAATATCATTGTTAACTTCCTCAACAGTTTTCATACCATTTATAGTTTTTAAAATATTTTTTTTTTCGTATAAATCAACCAAAGGCATTGTTTCATTTGAATAAACATTCATTCTAGATTTTAAAACTTTAACATCATCATCTTCCCTATTTTCATCGATTTGTCTTTTTTCTATTCTTTTTAAAATTTCATGTTGATCTACTGAAAGATGAATTACAAAATTAATTTGCTTTTTCATATCTTTTAATAAACTTTCAAATGCATTAGCTTGATCAAAATTTCTTGGAAAACCGTCAAATAGTATTCCTTTATTTTTACCTAGTTCATTTTTTAAAATTTTCTTTACTATTTCTAAAATAATTTCATCTCCAACTAAATTTCCCGCATTTATAATAGACTCAATCTTTAAACCAATTTCTGTTTTTTCCTTAACTTCGTTTCTTAGAATATCTCCAGTAGAAAAATGAAATAAGTTCATAGTTTCGCATATTTTTTTTGATTGTGTTCCTTTGCCAGCACCAGGTGGGCCTAAAAGCACAATTAACATTTATAAACCACCTTTAAAATCTGTTTTTTTTAGTAAATCTTGATATTGATGAGCAAATAAATGCGATTGTATTTGACCAATAGTATCCATCATAACTACAACGACTATAAGTAAACTTGTGCCTCCGAAATAAAATGGTACGGAGAATTTAGATATCATCAATTCTGGAATAATGCATACAAGTCCTAAATATAAAGCTCCAACTAAAGTTAAACGTGTTAAAACATAATCAAAATATTCTGCTGTATTAGTTCCTGGTCTTATTCCTGGAACAAACCCACCATTCTTTTTTAAATTATCAGCAGTTTCTTGTGGATTAAAAACTATAGATGTATAAAAAAAACAAAAGAAAATTATAAGTGAAAAATATAAAATTAAGTACAAAGGTTTTCCATGAGCTAAGTAAGTGCTTAAAAAATTTATAAAACCAGGACCTTTTCCACCAGTTAAACCACTTAATGTTAATGGCAAAAGCAATACAGAAGACGCAAAAATTGCTGGTATTACACCAGACATATTCAATTTAAGAGGCATATGGCTACCTTCTCCACCATACATTTTATTCCCAACTTGCCTCTTTGGATATTGAACAAAAATTCTTCTTTGAGCTCTTTCCATAAAAACTATAAAAACAAAAATTAAAATTATAAAAAATATTAAAGCAATTATAAAAAAAGGTGATAGAGCACCTGTTCTAACAAGTTCGAAAGTTCCAGCTATTGCTGAAGGTAAATTTGCTACGATACCAGCAAATATAATTAGCGAGATTCCATTTCCAATACCACGTTGAGTAATTTGCTCGCCTAACCACAATAAAAATACTGTACCTCCTATAATTGTTATAACTGTGCTTAACCTAAAAAAAAGACCTGGATCAATCACAGCAGAACCTAAAGCTCCGCCCATATTTTCAAGTCCAACTGATAACCCGTAACCTTGAAAAGTTGCCAATAAGACAGTTCCATATCTTGTATATTGATTAATTTTTTGTCTACCTTGTTCGCCACCTTCCTTTTTTAATTGAGATAAATTTGGATTAACATGTGTTAATAATGACATTATAATTGACGCGGAAATATAAGGCATGACGCCAAGTGCAAAAATACTCATTCTTTGAACTGCTCCACCTACAAACATGTCAAACATTCCAAGAAGACCGCCTGAATTTTGTGAAAAAATTTCTTGAAAAACTTCAGAATTTATTCCTGGTATTGGTACAAAAGTACCTAATCTATATACAACTAGTGCAAAAAGAACAAATAATATTTTTTTTTGAAGATCTTTAGCCTTGCTAAACGCACCCATGCTTGCATTATTATTAGTATATTCTGAAGATGACATTATTTTTCTTTTTTCTCTTTATTTAATTCATTTTCATTAATATTTTTTTTATCGCTATCTTTTATCTTTACTTTTTTTTCTAATTTAATGATATTTATTTTGCCACCTATTTTGTCAATTTTTTTTACAGCATTTTTGCTAGCTTTTATAGCTTGAATTGAAATTTTAGTTTTAATTTCGCCTTTCCCTAAAATTTTGAGCCCATTTAATTTCTTTTTTATAATATTTTTTTTTAATAAGAGTTCATTTGTGATTTCTTCTTTCTCTTCAATTTTTTTTTTATCTAACAAACTTTGAATTTGAGATAGATTAAAGATATTAAAGTTTTTTTTAAAAATATTAACAAAGCCTCTTTTTGGTAATCTTCTATATAACGGCATTTGACCGCCTTCAAATCCCTTTATTGCTACTCCAGATCTAGACTTTTGTCCTTTATGTCCTCTTCCAGAAGTTTTTCCTTTTCCAGAACCAATTCCTCTACCTAATCTCTTTTTTGAAATTTTCTTTTTTTTTAAGTTTTGTAAAGTATTTAACATTTAATTATTTTCCTCAACCTTTATTAAATGAGCAACTTTTTTTATCAAACCTTCAGTAGATTTATTAAAAATAATTGTTCTAGATGAACCAATTTTTTTTAAACCTAAAGAATCTAAATGTTTTTTTTGAATACTATTTTTACCAATAGAACTTTTTATTTGTGTAACTTTTATATTTTTACTATTTTTTATCGTTTTCTTTTCCATTTGATTTCTTTTTATAATATAAATCTGTAACCTGTTTACCGCGTCTTTGCGCTATTTTTTTAATATCATCTAATTGCCCTAATGCATTAAATGTTGCTCTAACCATATTATGCGGATTAGTAGTTCCTATAGACTTTGCAACAACATCCTGAACGCCTAAAGCCTCAAAAACAGATCTTATAGGACCACCGGCAATAATACCTGTTCCAGGAGGCGCAGATCTAAGCAGTACTTTTCCTGAACCGTGCCTACCTTCTACATCGTAAAAAAAAGTTCTATTTTTTTTTAAAGGAAAATATTTCATGCTTTTTTTTGCCTTATCCGTTGCTTTCTTTATAGATTCTGGAAACTCTTTTGCTTTTCCATTACCAAAACCTGCTTTTCCTTTTCCATTACCAACAACAACCAATGCGGCTGTTCCAAATCTTCTTCCACCTTTAACAACTTTGGAGACTCTATTTACATAAACAACTTTTTCAATAAGATTTTCACTATTATTTTTATGATATTTTTTTATATCTATTTCCATTAAAATTCCAATCCTTCCTTTCTTGCACTATCAGCTAAAGCTTTAATTCTTCCATGATATATATAACTACCTCTATCAAATATTACCTTTTTTATACCTTTTTTCTTTGCTTTATCTGCTAAAATTTTTCCAGTTTCTACAGCTGCGTCTTTATTACCTGTATTCTTAAATTTAGATTTAACATCTTTATCAAGTGTTGAAGAGGAAATTAAAGTTTTTCCTTTACTATCGTCAATAATTTGTGCGTAAATATTCTTTTTTGATCTAAAGACAGACAATCTATAACGACCATTTGAAACTTTTTTTATTTTTTCTCTTATTCTTCTTTGTCTAACTAAATTATTGTTAGCAACCATTATTTTTTCTTCCCTTCTTTTCTAAGAATATGTTCATTCTCATATTTTATACCTTTCCCCTTATAAGGTTCGGGTTTTCTATATGATCTTATATCAGCAGCAACTTGCCCAACCTGGTTCTTATCTGAACCTGAAACTTCAACGGTGTTTGCATCTTTACATTTAATATTAATACCTTCTGGAATTTCATAATTTATATCATGACTATACCCTGCACTAATCTTAAGAATTTTTCCTTGTAAAGCAGCCTTGTATCCCGTGCCTACAAGTTTTAAAGTTTTTACAAAGTCAGTCGTGCAACCTAGAATTAAATTATTCAATAAACTTCTTGTTGTGCCCCAAATCATTTTTGTTTTTTTATTTGTATCCTTTGGTTTGATTAAAATTTGATTTTTTTCAATAGTTATTTCTAAATTTTTAGAAAATTTTAACTGTTTTTCACCAGAATTATTTTTTACAACAATATTAGAGTCATTTAAACTAACATTAATACCTTCTGGTATTTCAATTGGTGTATTTCCTGTTCTAGACATAATAATTAATAATAAAAAAAATTTAAAATACTTTGCATAAAATCTCACCACTAAGATTTGAGGTTCTTGCTTTTTTATCTGTCATTATTCCTTTTGATGTAGAAACAATAGTTACACCGTAGCCCTTAAAATATGATGGAAGATCTTTTAGTTTTGAATAAACTCTTCTTCCGGGCTTTGAAACTCTAGAAATTATTTTTATGGAAGGTTCGCCATCAATATAAGAAAGGTTGATTTTAATTTTTTTTATTCCTTTTTTTTCCTCAAATTCTTTAAAAGACTTTATAAATCCTTCCTCTTGTAAAATTTTCAATATATTTAGTTTTATTTTTGATGAAGGGGTGTTAACAGTTTCTTTTGTTAACATAATACCATTTTTTATTGTTGCCAACATATCCCCAATTGTATCATTTACTGTCATAATTCTTTACCAACTTGATTTTGTTATGCCTGGAAGCTTGCCATCATTAGCTAATTCTCTAAAAGCAATTCTTGATAATTTAAATTTTCTATAATTACCTCTTGGCCTACCTGTAATAATACATCTATTTCTTAATCGACAAGGAAGGCTATTATTAGGAAGTTTTGCTAATTTATTCATAGCATCCAATCTGTCTTCTGGACTTGTTTTTTTATTTTTAATTATTTTTTTTAAAGCAATTCTTTTTTTGCTAAATTTTGAAACTAATCTAACTCTTTTTAAATTTCTTTGTATTAAACTTAATCTAGTCATATTTATTTACTCAAAGGAAAATTAAATGCTTTTAATAAATGTTTTGCTTCCTTATTTTTTTTTGTAGATGTTACTATAGTTATATCCATACCCTTAACCTTATCAATTTTATCATAATCAATTTCAGGGAAAATTATATGTTCCTTAATTCCAAAAGTATAATTTCCAAACCCGTCAAAATTTTTTTCTGATAATCCAGAAAAATCCTTTGTTCTAGGTAAAGCAATGTTTACTAATCTATCAATAAATTCATACATTCTTTTTCTTCTTAAAGTTACCTTGCAACCAATAGCCATATCTTTTTTTGTTTTAAAATTTGCTATAGCTTTTTTAGTTTTTGTTACAATTGGCATCTGACCTGTAATTTTTTTTAAATCTTCGATTGCGGCTTCTAATTTTTTTTTATCACTTGCATCAATACCTAATCCCATATTTATAACAACTTTTTTAAGTTCTGGAACAGAAAATATATTTTTTAATCCCAATTCTTTCATCAAATTAGGTTTAATATTTTTTAAATATTCCTCTTGTAATCTAGCCATTTTTAATAACTTCTCCTGTTTTTTTTTCAAATCTAATCTTTTTTTTATTTTCTAATTTATAGCCAATCTTTGTTTTTTTTCCATCTTTAATAGAGATAAATGATAAATTAGAAATATGTACTGATAATTCCTTTTCTATAATACCTCCGCCACTTTGTTTTGAAGGTTTCTGATGTTTTTTTACAATATTGATACCTTTGACTAAAGCTCTATTAGATTTTGGGAAAATCGATAAGATTGAACCAGACTTTCCTTTGTCTTTTCCAGATAATATTAAAACATTATCGCCTTTTTTTAATTTAGTTTTTATTAAATTCATATTTATAAAACCTCCGGTGCTAAAGAAATTATTTTAGTAAAATTTTTTAATCTTAATTCCCTTGTTACAGGCCCAAAGATTCTTGTTCCAATAGGTTCTCCTTCTTTAGTCAATAAAACAGCCGAATTTTTATCAAATCTTATCAATGATCCATCTCTTCTAGAAACACCTTTTTTTGTTCGCACAATAACAGCTCTAGTAACTTCGCCCATTTTTACTTTTCCATTAGGGATAGCTTCTTTAACTGAAACAACTATAACGTCCCCAATATTAGCGCTTCTTCTTTTTGAACCTCCAAGAATTTTTATACATTGGACTAATTTAGCTCCTGAATTATCCGCAACATTTAATTTTGTTTCTGTAATTATCATTTACTAGCCTTTACTGATTTTTTTTCATCATTAAGTAATATAAATTTTTTAGTCTTGGATATAGGTTTAGACTCTATTATTTCTACCAAATCTCCAACCTTACCTAAATTGTTTTCATCATGAACAGCGTATTTTTTATTTTTTTTTAAATATTTTTTATATTTTTTATGCATGTATGTCGATTCAACATCAACAATAACTGTTTTATCTGTTTTATTTTTAATTATCTTACCTTTCAATATTCTTTTTGGCATCTTTTCCTCCTTTGTTTTCTTCATTTAACTTAGTTTTAACTCTAGCAATATCTTTTTTTACCTCTTTAATTCTTCCAGTTTTTTCTAATTGACCATTTTTTTTTTGGAATCTTAAATTATAATTTTCCTTTTTAAGACTCTCTAATAAATCATTTAGCTCATCCTTTGTTTTTTTTTTTACTTCAGTAAATTTCATTTATGCCCCTATTCTCTTAACAAAGAATGTTTTTATAGGAAGTTTAGCTGCTCCTAAAAGCAAGGCATTTTTTGCAATTTCTTCACTTACGCCATCAACTTCAAAAAGTATTCTTCCTGGATGTATTCTACTAACCCAATACTCAACACTTCCTTTTCCCTTACCCATTCTAACCTCGGCAGGTTTTTTACTTACAGGAACATCTGGAAAAATTCTTATCCAAACTCTTCCTTCTCTTTGCATTTCTCTAGTTATTGCTCTTCTTGCTGCTTCAATTTGTCTTGAAGTTATTCTGCCTGGATTTCGTGCTTTTAATCCAAATCCTCCGAAATTTATCTTGGAACCAGCTTGAGGAACTCCGTGTATTCTACCTTTATGTTGTTTTCTATATTTTGTTTTTGATGGTTGTAACATTTTTTTATATTAAATTAATTATTATTATTTTTATCCTTTGAAACCTTTTCACCTGTATATAGCCAAACTTTAACACCGCATGTACCATAAGTTGTTTTAGCAGTAGAAACAGCATAATCAATATTTGCTCTAAGTGTATGCAAAGGAACTCTTCCTTCTTTAAACCATTCCACACGTGCAATTTCTGCTCCTCCTATTCTACCTCCTACACATACTCTGATACCTTGCGCTCCTAATTTTAATGCAGATTGAACTGCCCTCTTCATAACTCTTTTTGTTGCCGCTCTATTTTCAATTTGCATTGCAATATTATCAGCAACAACTTTTGCATCTAGTTCTGGTTTTTTTGTTTCAATTATATTTAAATTAACTTCTGATCCGCTTATTGATGATAATTTTTTTCTTAATTTTTCTATATCTGATCCTTTTTTACCAATTATAATACCAGGTCTTGATGCATGAATACCAATAATAATTTTTTTTGATGATCGTTCGATTACAACTTTTGATAAGCCGGCTTTTTTTAGCTCAGTTTCTATATACTTTCTTATTTTTAAATCAGTTTCTAAAAAAGAGCTATAATTATCATCAGAGTACCATCTAGAATCCCATGTTCTATTTATACCTAATCTTAGACCTGAAGGATTAACTTTTTGTCCCATTACTTTTTCACCTCATTTTTATTATCAGTTTTTTTAATTTTATCTTTCTTAATTTGTTCTTTTAATTTAATAGTTAAATTGCTAAATGGTTTTAAAATTCTAACACCTCTACCTTTTGCTCTTGGTTTGAATCTTTTCATAACTAATCCTTTGCCAACAGAGGCTTCATGTACATATAATTTGTCTACATCAAGTTGATGATTATTTTCAGCATTAGCAATAGCAGATTGTAAAGCTTTCTTTATTTGAATAGATATACGTTTTTGTGAGAAAGATAGATAATTTAAAGCTTTTTCAACATTTAAGCCTCTAATTGGAGAAATTATTATATTTAATTTTTTTGGACTAACTCTTATAGATTTTAGATAAACTTTAGAAAAATTGTCTTCTTTTTTTATTGTTTCATTGGCAACCACTGCTTCTTTATCTTTTTTATTTAAACTTTTATCTTTATTTTTTTCAATCATTTATTTTTTTTCCTCCTTAGTTGCTTCTTTTGGTTTATCATCTTTTGGTTTATCGGAAGTTGGTTTATCTGCTGTTGGCGAAGTAGGGGTAGTAGTTGAAGCAGTTGGAGCTGCTGATGTAGGTTTAGCATCTGTTGTTTTACCTGCAGCTGAATGAGAATTAAAAGTTCTTGTTGGTGAAAACTCGCCAAATTTATGGCCTACCATATTTTCATTAACACTTACTGGTATAAACTTATTACCATTGTATACACCAAATGTTAAACCAACAAATTCTGGCAGGATTGTAGATCTTCTAGTCCAAATTTTAATTACTTGATTTGTTTTTCCAGAATTTCTAACGTTTTCTGCTTTTTTTAAAAGATACTCTTCGTAAAATGGTCCTTTCCAAGTAGATCTAGTCATTTTATTTATTTCTCCTTGATCTAATTATAGTTCTATCAGTTTTTTTATTTTTTCTAGTTTTATAACCTTTAGTTGGCTTACCCCAAGGTGTTGAGGGATGTCTTCCACCAGACGTTCTTCCTTCTCCTCCTCCGTGAGGATGGTCGATTGGATTCATGGCAACTCCTCTTACTTTTGGTCTAAAACCAAGCCATCTTTTTCTTCCAGCGCTTCCAATTTTTATATTTTTATTTTCAAGATTTGAAACTGTTCCAATTGTTGCAAAACAATTTTCATCAACAGTTTTTATTTCACCAGAATTTAACTTTATTATTGCTTTGCCAGAGTCTATAGCTAATAGACTTACTGAAGAGCCAGCTGATCTTGCAATCTGAGCCCCTTTTCCTGGTTTCATTTCAATATTATGAATAACTGTTCCGACGGGAATATTTTTTAACGGCATAGAGTTACCTACTCTTATGTCTACTTTTTCCCCAGATTGTACCTTATCACCAATTTTAAGTTTATCTGGAGCAATTATATATGATTTGGTTTTATCTTCATATTCTATTAATGCAATATGAGCGGTTCTTATTGGATCATATTCAATACGTATAACGGATGCTGAAACATCAAATTTATTTCTTTTAAAATCAATAATTCTATATTTTTTTTTATGACCTCCGCCTCTATGTCTAGATGTAATTCTTCCAGAATTATTTCTTCCTGCACTACTAATATATTTCTTAGTTAAGGATTTTTCTGATGATCCTTTCCATAAATTTTGTTTGTCTGTTAAAACAGCGTGTCTTTTTGTTGATGTATATGGTCTAAAATTTTTCATATTTTTAAATTCCTGTTGTTATATCAATTTTTTGCCCTTTTTTTAAAGAAATAATTGCTTTTTTTTCATTTTTTCTTTTACCCAATCTTCCTTTAAATCTTTTTTTTTTTCCCTTTGAAATAATTATATTAACTTTCTCAACATTAACTTTAAAAAGACTTTCGACTGCTTTTTTTACCATAAGTTTGGATGCATCCATAGGTACTAAAAAAACAATTTGAGAATTATTTGACAACAAAGTTCCCTTTTCTGTAACTAAAGGCTTTCTAATTAAATCATAAATTTTAGAAGTTGGTTTTTCTTCTTGTTCTTTTATTTTTTTTTTAAAAATCATATTAATCTTTTTTCTACCTCTACTAATGCATCTTTTGAAATAATTAAATTATTAAATTTTAAAATATCATATACATTCATACCAACTACAGGCAAAAAATTTATATTACATATATTAACAATTGATTTTTCTAAATTTTTTTCTTTTTTTTTGGCATTACTATCAATAATTAGAGCTGATTTAATTTTTAGTTTTTTTAATTTTTTTGACATTTCTTTTGTAGAAATTTTAGATAGTAATAAATTATCAATAATTATTATTTTTTTTTCTTTTTCTTTATAAGAAAGAGCTGTTTTTAAACCTAATTTTCTTATTTTTTTAGGTAATTTTTTTTGATGGCTTCTTAGAATTGGGCCATGTGTTACTCCACCGCCTCTTAAGATGTTTGTTTTTAGATTTCCTCTACGTGCACGGCCAGTACCTTTTTGCTTGAATGCTTTAGCTGTAGTACCAGTAACTTCTGAACGTTGTTTAACTTTATGTTGACCTTTTCTTCGATTTGATAACTGCCAATCTACAACATTTTTTAAAATATCTTTCCTAATAGGTAGGGAAAAAATTTCTTTTTTTAATTCTATAGTCCCAACTTTTTTAGAATCCAAATTTATCACATCGTGTTTAATACTCATTTTTTATCTTCTGCTCCTTTTTTTTCATTAGATTTATCTTTATTTTCGTCTTTTGAATCTACATTCTTTTCTTTTTTTGATGAAGCTTCTACAATTTCTTCTTTTTTAATCTTAACTGTAGAAGATTTTGGTTTGACAGCATCTCTAATTATTAATATTGTTCCTTTAGCACCAGGAACCGCACCTTTTATAAGTATTAAACCATCATCAGTGTTAATTTCGACAACTTCTAAATTATGAATTGTTACTTTATTATGCCCCATATGTCCGGCCATTTTTTTTCCTCTAAAAGTTCTACCAGGATCTTGGCACTGACCCGTTGAACCATGACTTCTATGAGATACAGAGACACCATGTGTTGCTCTTAAACCACCAAAATTATGTCTTTTAATAACACCGGCAAAACCTTTTCCAATAGATTTTCCAATCACATCAACATATTGCCCTACTTTGAAGAAACTAACGTCAAATGTATCTCCAATATTTAAATTTTGATCATTAGAAACTTTAAATTCAATTAGTTTTTTTTTTGGTTCTATTTTAATTTTTGAGAAATAATTTCTCATAGGTTTTTTTACTTTTTTTACTTTAATATTTCCAGAAGCTATTTGAATATTTTTTAAATCTTTTAAATTGTTATCGACAACTTTTGTAATATAATTTTTTTCAATTCCAAGCAGTGTTACTGGCACATCAGTACCATCTTCCCTGAAGAACCTTGTCATACCTAATTTTTTTGCAATAATTCCACTTCTCATTTATTTTTTCCTTATGTTTTTATCTCAACATCTACACCAGATGCTATATCTAGATTCATTAAAGCATCAACTGTTTGTGGTGTTGGGTTAACAATATCAATTAATCTCTTATGTGTTCTCATCTCAAACTGTTCTCTTGATTTTTTATCAACATGAGGAGAACGTAAAACTGTAAATTTATTTTTTTTAGTCGGTAGTGGGATTGGGCCAAGTATTTTTGCACCAGTTTTTTCTGCAGTATTAACAATTTCTACAGTAGATTGGTCTAATAATTTATGATCGTAAGCTTTTAACCTAATTCGTATATTCTGTTTAACCATCTTTATTCCCTTCTGCTCCACTTGTTTTACCAGATTTAATTTCATCAGCTACATTTTGAGGAACTTGAGCATAATGATCAAACTGCATTGTAAATTGAGCTCTTCCTTGGCTCATTGATCTTAAATTATTTACATACCCAAACATATTTGCCAAGGGAACTTTTGCTTTAAAAACTCTTGCATTGCCTCTATTTTCCATTGCTCCAACTTGACCTCTTCTTGAATTTAAGTCACCAATAATATCTCCCATATATTCTTCTGGTGTTACAACTTCAACGTCCATAACAGGTTCTAATAAAACTGGGTTAGCTTTTGCCATACCTTCGCGAAACGCGCCTTTTGCAGCAAGTTCAAAAGTCATAACATTAGAATCTACATCATGAAAATCTCCATCGACTAAAGTTGCTTTATAATCTATTACGGGATATCCAGCTAAAATTCCAGTTTCATTTGCCAATGTTAAACCTTTTTCAACTCCTGGGATATATTCTTTTGGAATAGCACCACCTTTAATAGTATCCTCAAAAATAAATCCAGTGCCAGATTCTTGCTTTTCAAACATAATTTTTACTCTTGCATATTGCCCTGCTCCACCTGATTGTTTTTTTAATGTATGATCAATTTCAGCTGTTTGATTTATAGTTTCTCTGTAAGCAACTTGAGGAGCTCCAACGTTTGCTTCAACTTTAAATTCTCTTTTCATTCTATCAACAATAATATCTAAGTGTAATTCTCCCATGCCTTTAATAATAGTTTGTCCGCTTTCTTCATCTTGCGAAACTCTAAATGAAGGATCTTCAGCTGCTAATTTAACTAAGGCCTCACCCATTTTATCTTGATCACCTTTTGTTTTTGGTTCAACTGCAACTTCAATAACAGGGTCAGGAAAATCCATTTTTTCAAGAATAATTGGATTATTTGGATCACATATAGTTTCTCCAGTAGTAGCCCCTTTCAAACCTGTAATAGCAACTATATCGCCGGCATATGCCTCGCTTATATCTTCTCTATTATTGCTGTGCATTAGTAACATTCTTCCTAATCTCTGTGATTTACCTTTAACTGATAATAAAATATTATCACCTTGATTAATTTTTCCTGAATATATTCGGCAAAATGTTAAAGTACCGACAAATTCATCCGTAGCAATTTTGAATGCAATAGCTGCAAATGGCTCTTCATCATTTGATTGTCTAGAAATTTCTTCTTCTTCATCTTTCGGATTAACTCCTTTTGCCGGTGTAACTTCGTTTGGCGCTGGTAAATAATCTACGACGGCATCTAATAAAGGTTGGACGCCTTTATTTTTGAAAGCACTTCCACATAAAACTGGAACAAAACTAAATGCAACAGTTCCTTTTCTTATACATTTTTTTATCTCTTCTTCTGTAGGTATATCTCCATTAAGGTATTTTTCCATAATTTCATTATCTTGTTCAACAACAAGTTCAATTAATTCGTTACGTGCTTTCTCAGAATTATCTTTGTATTCCTCAGGTATATCTACTATTTCAAATTCAGCCCCGAGTTTTTCTTCCTTCCAAGTAATAGCTTTATTTTTTACTAAATCTATAACACCTTTAAAGTTTTCCTCAGAACCTATTGGTAATTGAGTAATTGCAGGTTTTACATTTAGTCTATCTTTAAACATTTCAATACACTTATCAAAATCTGCACCCATGCGATCCATTTTATTTATAAAACAAAGTCTTGGTACTTTATATCTGTCAGCTTGTCTCCAAACTGTTTCTGATTGAGGTTCTACACCAGCAACTCCATCGAAACAACATACTGCTCCGTCTAGAACCTTAAGGGATCTTTCGACTTCAATAGTAAAATCCACATGTCCCGGTGTATCGATAATATTAATTCTATGATCTCTCCAATAACAAGTAGTTGCAGCTGAAGTGATTGTAATACCTCTTTCTTGTTCTTGTTCCATCCAATCCATTGTCGCATTCCCATCATGCACTTCGCCAATTTTATGTGATTTACCTGTGTAATATAAAACTCTTTCTGTTGTCGTTGTTTTACCAGCATCAATATGCGCACATATTCCAATATTTCTATATTTACTGATTTCTGTTGTCCTAGCCATAATATTTACCATCTAAAATGAGCAAAAGCTTTATTTGCATCTGCCATTTTATGAGTATCCTCCCTTTTCTTTACTGCCCCACCTTTATTATCATGTGCATCTAAAAATTCTTGATATAATTTCATTTTCATATTTTTTCCACCTCTTTTTCTTGCAGCGTCTATAATCCATCTAATAGCCAAAGCCTGGGATCTATCAACTTTAACTTCCATAGGAACTTGATAAGTTGCTCCACCAACACGTCTTGATCTGACTTCTACTCTTGGTTTAACGTTACTTAACACATCATGAAAAAATTTTATTGCATCTACCTTTTTTTCTTTTGATATTTTTTCAAGAATTGAATATAAAATCTTTTCAGCAGTAGTTTTTTTTCCATCTAACATTACTACATTTACAAATTTTGATATTGTTTTATCTTTGTATCTCGGATCTGGTTCTATTTCTCGTTTGTTTATTTTTTTTCTTCGTGACATGATATATAAATTTTTTACTTAGGTTTTTTTGTTCCATACAAAGATCTTCTTTGTTTCCTGTCTCCCACGCCTTCGGTGTCTGCATTCCCTCTTAAGATATGGTATCTAACACCTGGTAAATCCTTAACTCTTCCACCTCTTATCATAACCACAGAATGCTCTTGTAAATTATGTCCTTCGCCTGGTATGTAGCTTGTCACTTCAAAACCATTAGTTAACTTAACTCTTGCTACTTTTCTTAATGCTGAATTAGGCTTTTTAGGAGTAGTTGTGTATACTCTTGTACATACTCCCTTCTTTTGTGGAGAACTTTTCAAAGCAGGAACTTTATTACGTGAAAAGGTCTTTTTTCTTCCTTTTCTTACTAATTGGCTAATAGTTGGCATTTTACATATACATTTATAAATAAATAATTAATAAATCCTGTGTGCAGATAATATAAACTTAACTTATGTAATCAACTAAAAAAGACAAGATATTTAATTAATTTTAACTAGACTTTTTTTCACGACTTTTTGACTTTTTTAAAGAGTTTTTTTCTACTAAAGCTAATATTTCTTTATCTTTCTCTATTGCAGTCTTTTTATAATGTTTAACTTTATTTCCTGTTCCTGCTGGAATTAGTCTACCAACAATAACATTTTCCTTTAAACCTCTTAATCTATCTGTTTTGTTGTTAACCGAAGCATCCGTTAGAACTCTTGTAGTTTCTTGAAAAGAAGCAGCTGAAATAAAAGATTTAGTTTGAAGAGCAGCTTTGGTAATTCCTTGTAATAAAACTTTTCCAACAGCAACTTTTTTTTTATCATTTTCAAGTTTTTTGTTAGTTTCATCAAAAACATCTTTAAAAACTGTTTCTCCAGGAATAAATCCTGAGTCACCGGAATCTACAATACTTACCTTCTTTAACATTTGTCTTAAAATCACCTCAATATGTTTATCGTTTAGTTGAACTCCTTGCAATCTATAAACGTCTTGTATTTCGTTTATCATAAAATTTGCAAATGCTACATTTCCTAAAACCTCTAAAATATCATGTGGAGTTGGTTGACCATCTACAATTAAATCCCCTTTATTAATCGAATCTCCTTCATTAACATTTACATGTCTACCTTTTGGAACAAAATATATTTTTTCTGTCTTATCTGGAGAAACAACTACAATTGCTCTTTTTGCTTTATAGTCTTTTCCCCATTTAACTATTCCATCATTTCCACATAAAATTCCATGATCTTTAGGTTTTCTTGCTTCAAATAAATCTGCTACTCTAGGTAATCCACCTGTAATATCTCTTGATTTAGATGTTTCTCTAGGAATTCGTGCAATAACAGTTCCAGCTGATATTTTTGTTCCTTTAGAAACACTTAAAACTGCCTCAATAGGCAAATAATATTTAGCTTCCTTGCTTTTTTTATTTTTAATTGTATTTCCTTTTTCATCAACTAATTTTATTTGCGGCTTTAAATCCTTACTCTTAGGATTTAGTTTCCAATCTATTATTGATCTATGAGATATACCTGTTGAAGCATCAATAGTTTCTCTAGATGAGAAACCATCTATAACATCTTCATATTCAATTATCCCATCGCTTTCTGAAATTATAGGTATTGTATAAGGATCCCATGAAGCAACTACATCTTCAGGTTTAACTTTTTTTCCGTCCTCAATAAATAATTTTGCACCATAAGGAATATGATTAGATGATTTTTCTTTACCGGTATTAACATCTATAAAAAGAACTTTGCAATTTCTACTCATTACAATTAGCTGACCTTCGCTATTTTTTACAGTTGAATTATTTTGTATCTTAATTTTTGCATTATAATTTGAAATTACACTTGACTGAACCGTTGCTTGAGTAGCTGCACCACCTATATGGAATGTTCTCATTGTTAATTGAGTACCTGGCTCACCAATTGATTGAGCTGCTTGAATTCCCACAGCTTCTCCCATATTAACAATAATACCTCTTGCCAAATCTCGTCCATAACATTTTTGGCAAATACCATCTATGGTTTCGCAAAATAATGGCGTTCTTACTTTTACAGTTTCTATATTTGCATCATGAATAAGCTTAAGTGATTTTTCATCAAGCAAATCTCCTTTAGATAAAATCTTTTTTTTTGTTTTTTTATCAATTTTATGTAAATCTTCAGATAATGTTCTTCCAAGAATTCTTTCTCCTAATGAGGCAATTACTGAACCATTTCTTATAACAGCTGAAACTTCAATAAAATTTTTAGTTTCACAATCTTGTTCTCTAACCACAACATCTTGGGAAGAGTCAACCAATCTTCTTGTTAAATATCCTGAGTTTGCAGTTTTCAAAGCTGTGTCAGCAAGCCCTTTTCTTGCTCCGTGAGTAGAATTAAAATATTCAAGAACTGTCAAACCTTCTTTAAAATTTGAAGTTATAGGAGTTTCTATAATTTCACCTGAAGGTTTGGCCATTAAACCTCTCATACCAGCAAGTTGTTTTAATTGTGCAGCAGATCCTCTAGCTCCAGAATCTGACATCATAAATACAGAATTAATTTTATTTGAATTTCTTGTTTTTTCTATTTCATCGGTCATAGCTGAAGCAACTGAATCTGTGCACTGCGACCAAGTATCAATTGTTTTATTATATTTTTCTTTTTTTGTAATAATCCCATTTAAATATTGTTGATCATAATTCTTGATATCTTTCTTTGCTACGTCTACTAAACTTTCTTTTTCTTTTGGAATAATTAGATCATCTTTACCAAATGAGATGCCTGCCCTACAAGCATGTTCAAAACCTAAAACCATTATTTTATCGCAAAATTTTACAGTTTCTGTTTGACCACAATGTCTGTAAATAGCATCTATTACATTACTAACTTGTTTCTTTGTAAGAATTTTATTAATTAAATCTAATTTGATTTTTGGATGTTTTGGCAAAATTTCACAAATTAACATCCTTCCAGGAGTTGTTTCAACTACAGTTGTTTCTTCCTTATTTTCATCGTTTAGAAAAGTATATCTACATTTAATTTTAGAATGTAATGTTACTTTTTTTGCAGCAAGAGCATGCTCTATTTCAGCAACATCAATAAAGGCCATGCCATTCCCTTTATCTTCATCAAACATTAAGCTAAGGTAATAAATACCCAATACCATATCTTGAGTTGGAACAATAATTGGTTTACCACTAGATGGACTTAGAATGTTATTTGTTGACATAATTAAAACACGTGCCTCTAACTGTGCTTCTAAAGATAAAGGTACATGAACAGCCATTTGGTCACCATCAAAGTCAGCATTAAATGCTGTACATACTAATGGGTGCAATTGTATTGCTTTTCCTTCTATTAACATTGGTTCAAAAGCTTGAACACCCAATCTGTGAAGAGTTGGAGCGCGATTTAATAACACTGGATGCTCTTTAATAACTTCTTCTAATACATCCCATACTTCTGCTCGTTCTTTTTCTACTAATTTCTTTGCTGTTTTTATTGTATTTGAAAGACCGTATTGTTCTAATTTTGAATAAATAAAAGGTTTGAATAATTCTAAAGCCATTTTTTTAGGAATTCCACATTGATGAAGTAACAAATGTGGACCAGGAACAATTACCGATCTTCCAGAATAGTCTACTCTTTTACCTAATAAATTTTGTCTGAATCTTCCTTGCTTTCCTTTCAACATTTCGGATAAAGATTTTAACGGTCTTTTATTTGAACCAAGTATAGCTCTTCCTCTTCTACCATTATCGAATAATGCGTCTACAGCTTCTTGGAGCATTCTTTTTTCATTTTTAATAATAATGTCCGGCGCGTTTAATTCTAGCAATCTTCTTAATCTGTTATTTCTGTTTAAAACTCTTCTATATAAATCATTTAAATCTGAAGTTGCGAATCTACCACCATCTAATGGAACAAGAGGTCTAAGATCTGGTGGTATAACAGGCAATACCTCTAATATCATCCATTCGGCTTTAACTTTAGATTTTGAAAAAGCATTTAATAACTGTAATCGTTTTAAAAGCTTTAATTTTGTGATGTCTGATTTTGTTGTTTCAATATTTACTTGTACAGCCTTAATTTCTTTTTCAATTTTTAATTCATTAAGTAGTTTTTTTATTATTTCTGCACCAATTCCTACTTCAAATTTTCCATCACCGTATTTTTCTAATAATTCTTGATATCTTTCTTCGGTTAAAAGTTCATATTGTTTTAGATCAGTTAATCCTGGTTCAATCACAATATATTCCTCAAAATATAAAATCTTTTCTAAAGATTTTAAAGAAATATCAAGTAATGTTCCAATTCTGCTAGGCAAAGACTTGAAAAACCATATATGCGCAACTGGTGAGGCTAATTCTATATGAGCCATTCTTTCTCTTCTAACTTTTGACAAAGTTACTTCTGTGCCACACTTTTCACAGATTATTCCTTTGTATTTCATGCCTCTATATTTTCCACATATACACTCATAATCTTTTGTAGGGCCAAAAACTCTACCACAAAACAAGCCGTCTTTTTCTGGTTTGAAAGTTCTGTAATTTATAGTTTCAGGTTTTCTAATTTCTCCAAAAGACCATGATCGAATTTTATCAGGGCTAGAAATAGATATATTTATACTATCAAAATCTTCTATTTCAGAAGAAGATCTTTTCGCTGGTTGAAAAACTTTTTTTGATAATGTCATATTTTATACCTCAGCATTTTTTAATTGTACGTCTAAAGCTAATGATCTTAATTCTTTAACTAAAACGTTAAAGGATTCAGGTATACCTGATTGGAAGTCACTCTGACCTCTTACTATAGCTTCATAAACTTTTGTTCTTCCAGCAACATCGTCTGATTTAACTGTAAGCATTTCTTGTAATGTATAAGAGGCTCCATAAGCTTCAAGTGCCCACACTTCCATTTCACCAACTCTTTGTCCACCGAATTGTGCTTTACCGCCTAGTGGTTGTTGTGTAACAAGGCTATAAGGCCCTATTGATCTAGCATGTAATTTTTCATCAGCAAGATGATGCAATTTAAGCATATAAATATATCCAACTGTAATTTTTCTATCAAAAAATTCTCCAGTTCTACCATCAATAAGGGTAACTTGGCCAGAACTATCAAGATTAGTTAATTCAAAAAAATTATTAATATCACTTTCTCTTGCACCATCAAAAACAGGAGTTGCAATAGAAATACCCTTGGCAACTTCAGATTTATAATCTGTTAATTCTTTATCGCTACTAATAATTTTTTCAACAATATTTTTGTCGTATAAAATATTTAAAGTATCCTCAAGTTCTTTTTTTTGATTATTTTTTTTATATTCATCAATTAATTTGCAAATTTTATTTCCGAGACCAGCGCAAGCCCAACCTAAATGTGTTTCAAGAATTTGACCAACATTCATACGTGAAGGTACTCCTAAAGGATTTAATAATATATCAACAGGTGTTCCGTCTTCTAAATGCGGCATATCTTCTATTGGAACAATTTTAGATATACAGCCTTTATTTCCATGNCGACCAGCCATTTTGTCACCTGCTTGTAGTTTTCTTTTTGTTGCAACAAAAACTTTGACCATCTTCATTACNCCAGGAGGTAATTCATCCCCCATTTGTAATTTTTCAACTTTAATTTGAAATCTATTTTCTAAATTTTTTAATTCATNATCAAAATTTTTTATTAAATTCTGAACAGTTTGTTGTTTTTTATCGTCTTTTAATGACACTTTTCTAAGGTCTTTAATTGAGAAATCTTCAAGATCATTTATTGTAATTTTTTGATTTTTTTTAATATTTTTAATTGGTTTAGAAGCAACATTATCTACAATATTATTTTTTAATATTTGAGAAAAAGAGTCCTCTAAGATTGCTCTTTCATCATCTCTGTCTTTTGCAAGATTTTCAATTTCAGATCTTTCGATAGCTAGAGATCTTTCATCTTTTTCTATTCCCCTTCTATTAAAAACTCTTACTTCCACGACTGTTCCGGCGTCTCCAGGTGGAACTCTTAAAGAGGTATCACTTACATCTGTTGATTTTTCGCCAAAAATTGATCTTAATAATTTTTCTTCAGGCGAAACTGTTGAATGAGCTTTAGGTGTTATTTTACCAACTAAAATATCTCCAGCTTTTACCTCAGCTCCGATATATATAATTCCCGCTTCATCAAGATTTTTTAATGCTTCATCCCCTACATTAGGTATATCTCTTGTAATTTCTTCTTGTCCTAATTTTGTATCTCTAGACATTACCTCATATTCTTCGATATGAACGGAGGTAAAAACATCTTCCTTCACAACTTTTTCTGACATTATTATTGCATCTTCAAAGTTGTATCCTTGCCAAGGCATAAATGCGACTAAAATATTTTTTCCTAGTGCAAGTTCACCTTTAGAAGTTGCAGGTCCATCGGCTATGATTTCTCCAGCTTTTATAATATCTCCTTTTTTTACTAAAGGCACTTGATTAATACATGTGCTTTGGTTTGATCTTTGAAATTTTTTAAGATTATAAATGTCAACGCCTGATTGATTCTGAGCAGGGTTAGTTGCGCTAACAACAATTCTTCCTGAATCAACACTATCAATTTTACCACCCCTTTTTGCCACAATAGTAACACCTGAATCTTTTCCAACCGACTCTTCCATTCCAGTTCCAATAAATGGGGCGTCTGGTCTCAATAAAGGTACTGCTTGTCTCATCATATTGGAGCCCATCAACGCTCTATTAGCATCATCATTTTCTAAAAAAGGTATTAAGGCACTTGCAACAGAAACTAATTGTTTTGGTGATACATCCATAAAATCAACATTGGCTGGACTTGAAATTAGAAATTCACCACCTTGTCTTGAACTTACTAATTGGTCTACGATTTTTCCATTATTATCAATTTTTGTATTTGCTTGAGCTATTGTATAAGTTTGTTCATCGTCAGCTGCTAAAAAAACTATTTCATCAGTAACTTTTTCATTAACAACTTTTCGATAAGGACTTTCAATAAGTCCATATTTATTAACCCTTGAATAAGTGGCTAAAGAATTAATTAATCCAATATTAGGACCTTCGGGTGTTTCAACAGGACAAATACGTCCATAGTGAGTTGGATGAACATCTCTTACTTCAAAACCCGCTCTTTCTCTAGTCAAACCACCAGGGCCTAAAGATGAAACTCGTCTTTTATGAGTGATTTCAGATAATGGATTCGTTTGATCCATAAACTGTGATAACTGTGAAGTGCCAAAAAATTCTCTTAAAATAGAAACTGCTGGTTTTGAATTAATCAAATCTTGAGCAGTTGCAGTAAAAATATCAATAGATGACATTCTTTCTTTAATAGCTCTTTCCATTCTTACAAGACCAATTCTATATTGATTTTCTATTAATTCACCAACAGACCTGACCCTTCTATTGCCTAGGTGATCTATATCATCTTTTTTACCTTTTGTATCATTTAGCAATAATAAATGTCTGGCAATTTTTAAGATATCATTTGAAGTAAGGGTATTTACTTCTTCATTTATATTTAATTCTTTTCTACAATTTAATTTATATCTACCTACTTTGGACAAATCATATCTTTCATGATTGAAAAATAAATTGTTAAAAAGATTTTCCGCAGCTTCTAATGTAGGTGGTTCACCAGGTCTAAGATTTTTATATATATCTATTAAAGCCTCGTCTCTATTAAGATTTAAATCTGAATGAACTGTATTCCTTAATGCGGCTCCAATATTAACGTGATCTATATTCAAAACTTTTATATTTTTAATATTTTTATCCTTTATATTTTCTAAATCTTTTTCAGTTATCTCATCCCCTGCTTCAAAAAAAATTTCTCCATTATTTTCATTAATTATATCTTCAGCTAAAAATCTTCCGATTACTGCTTCATCGTTAAAAAAAAGGTCTTTCAAACCTTCTTTTTTAAGTTTTTTTGCTTCTTCTAAAGAAACCCTTAATCCTGATTTCTTTTTAACTGATTGATTTTTTGCATCTACTAAATCAAATGTTATACGTATATTATTAAAATGATTTTCATCAAATGGCGTTGTCCATCCCTTTTCAATAGCGGTAAGACTTGTGGTTGAATAAAAATACTTAAGAATATCCTCTGGTGACCTGTTTTCTAAATTCTTTTTTTTTTCTTTGTTGTTTGTATCTTTTTGCAAAGCCATAAAGAAAGTGCTGGCTAACATCTTTTTTTTTCTGTCAATTCTGACATACATTATATCTTTTACGTCAAACTCAAAATCAATCCAAGATCCTCTCATTGGTATAATTCTGGCAGAATATAGTAATTTTCCAGACGGATGTCCTTTTCCATTATCATGGTCAAAAAACACACCAGGCGATCTATGCATTTGTGATACAACGACTCTTTCAATACCATTGAATACAAATGTCCCCCTATCTGTCATTAAAGGAATATCCCCTAAATACACTTCGTCATCAACTGAATCCCTAAATGTTTTTACATCAGGATTTTCTTCATCAATTTCATAACGCTCTATTCTTAAAGTAACTTTTAATGCAGATGCATACGTAAAACCCCTTTGCTTGCATTCATCGACATCATATTTTGGTGACTCTAAATGGTATTTGATAAAAACTAAAGTTGCCTTACCTGAATAGTCAGTTATTGGAAAAATTTCTTTTAAAACCTGTTGTAAACCAATATCTTCTCTTTTATTAGGATCAACAAACCTTTGCAGAAACTCTTCATAAGAACTTTTTTGTACTTCGATTAAATTAGGTATTTCTAGAATTTCTGGAATATTTCCAAATCTTTTTCTGAAACGTTTACGGGCTAGTAAATTTGTATCCATATATTTTGTAATATGGAGCCTGCTTAATTAGAAAAAAATTATTTTAATTCTACTTTAGCTCCAACAGCTTCAAGTTTCTTTTTTATTTCTTCAGCTTCTTCTTTTTTTACGCCTTCTTTTAAAGGTTTAGGCGCGCTCTCAACTAAATCTTTTGCTTCTTTTAGACCTAACTCGGTGATTGCTCTAACTTCTTTAATTACATCGATTTTTTTATCTCCTGCAGCAGTTAATTCTATATTTACTACACCTCCTGCAGCATCATCTTCGGCTCCGGCTTCTGCGCCTGCAGCAGCGGGAGCAGCGGCAACTACTGGTGCGTTAGCTTCAACGCCCCATTTTTCTTCAAGCAATTTGCTTAACTCGGCAGCTTCAGAAACGCTTAATTTTGATAGATCTTCAACAATTTTATTTAGAGTATCACTAGACATAATTCTTATCTCAAACAAACTAACAATATTTTTATTTTTTTCAACATTATTTTTATTTATTTTTATTTATTTTCATCTTCTTTAACTTCTGCCTTACCCTCTGATTTTGACTCAGTTTCAGGCTTTTCTTCCTCTTTAACGTCTGATTTTGCCTCAGTTTCAGGCTTTTCTT
>PBIP01000003.1 GCA_002720895.1 Pelagibacteraceae bacterium | reverse complement strand
ATATTATAGATGCACTTAGTGGGGGTGTAGCTCAGTTGGTTTAGAGCGCCTGCCTGTCACGCAGGAAGTCGCGAGTTCGAGTCTCGTCACTCCCGCCATAAATATCCACTAGATTGTTTCTTAAATTATATTAGATTAGTAGTAGTAGTTTTTTTTTTTCTTTTTTTAAAAATGTTAGAAGAGTATTTACCTATTTTATTATTTTTGATTGTCTCATTAATTTTTTCTGTTGGAGCATTATCATTATCTTTTGTTTTATCGCCAAAAAAACCAAATGATGAAAAACTATCGCCCTATGAATGTGGATTTGAACCTTTTGATGATGCTAGAACAAAATTTGATATAAGATTTTATCTAGTAGCACTTTTATTTATTATATTTGATCTTGAGGTTGCATTCTTATTTCCATGGGCAATTTCTTTGGAAAACATTGGTTTATTTGGCTATTTTTCAATGATGATTTTTTTAATCATATTAACTATCGGTTTTATTTATGAGTGGAAGAAAGGGGCTTTGGAGTGGGAATAGTTACTTTAGATAAAAGTAATCAAAAAAATTCATTCTTTAATAGTTTTTTAAAAAAACAGTTTAGAACCAAGGGTTTTATTACAACAAAATTTAATAATTTAATAAATTGGTCTAGATCTAGTTCTATGTGGCCTATGACATTTGGATTGGCATGCTGCGCCGTTGAAATGATGCACACTTATATGAGTAGATATGATTTGGACAGATTCGGTGTTGTCACTAGAGGCAGCCCTCGACAATCTGATGTTATGATTGTTGCTGGAACACTTTGTAATAAAATGGCTCCTGCTTTAAGAAAAGTTTATGACCAAATGCCAGATCCTAAATGGGTTATTTCAATGGGATCTTGTGCCAACGGAGGCGGTTATTACCATTATTCTTATTCTGTAGTGAGGGGATGCGATAGAATTATCCCTGTAGATATTTATGTTCCTGGATGCCCACCAACTGCTGAAGCTTTACTTTACGGAATTATGCAATTGCAAAAAAAAATTAGAAGGGAGAATGTATTTTTTAGGTAAATGAATAAAGATATAAATAAACTTAGTACTTATATTTTAGAAAAATGTAAAAATGTCACTAATCATGAGATTTTAAACAACGAACTTACTATAACTACGAGAATTTCATGTATTTATAAATTATTAGAAGATTTAAAAACATTAAATAATTTAAATTTTAACATGTTGCTAGATATAACTGCTGTTGATTACCCGCAAAGAGCTAAACGTTTCGAAATAATTTACAATTTATTAAGCTTAAAAAATCATTTAAGAATAAGAATAAAAATTTTTGTTAATGATAATGAAATAATTCCTTCAATATCCAAACTTTTTAAATCTGCTAATTGGTATGAACGTGAGGTATGGGATATGTACGGTATATCTTTTAAAGGAAATAATGATTTAAGAAGAATCCTAACTGATTATGGATTCGAAGGACATCCTTTAAGAAAAGATTTTCCATTAACTGGATTTGTTGAACTTAGGTATGACGAAAATAAAAAGAAAGTAAGTTATTCTAAAGTTAAATTAACACAAGATTATCGAAATTTTGATTTTTTAAGTCCTTGGGAAGGTTCGACCTTACCAGGGGATGAAAAAGCTGATAGTTAGATTAAGGTTTTAAATGAAAGAAGTTAAAATTAAACCTTTGACCATTAATTTTGGTCCGCAACATCCTGCTGCTCATGGTGTTTTAAGAATGGTTTTAGAAATGGATGGTGAAATTATTGAAAGAGTTGATCCACATATTGGCTTGTTACATCGAGGTACAGAAAAATTAATTGAAAACAAAACTTATCTTCAAGCAGTCCCTTATTTTGACAGACTTGATTACGTATCACCAATGTGTCAGGAACATGCCTTTGCGTTAGCTGTTGAAAAATTATTGAATATTAAAGTTCCAATAAGAGCTAGTTATATAAGAGTTTTATTTTCAGAAATAACAAGAATTCTCAATCACTTATTGGCTTTACCTGCAATGGCAATGGATGTTGGCGCAATGACTCCTTTTTTATGGTCTTTTGAACAACGTGAATTATTAATGGAATTTTATGAAAAAGTTAGTGGAGCAAGGCTACACTCTGCTTATTTTCGACCAGGTGGAGTTTATAGAGATTTGCCCGATGGTTTATTAAAAGATATAAAAAGTTGGGCAATAAAATTTCCACAATTTATTTCTGATTTAGAAAAATTATTATCTGACAATAGAATATTTAAGCAAAGAACTGTTGATATAGGAGTTGTTAACGCAGAAGATGCTATTGATTTTGGTTTTACAGGACCAATGTTACGTGCCTCTGGAGTTAAATGGGATTTAAGAAAAGATGAGCCGTATGAAATTTATGATAAATTAGAATTTGATATTCCTACTGGAAAAAAGGGTGACTGTTACGATAGGTATTTTGTTAGAGTTGAAGAAATGAAAGAATCCTTAAAAATTATACATCAATGTATTGATGCTATGCCTAAAGGATCAGTTATGATTAAAAATAATAAAATTACACCTCCGAAAAGAAAACTTATGAAAGTTTCAATGGAGTCTTTAATACATCATTTCAAATTATATACCGAGGGTTATAAAGTTCCTAAAGGAGAAACATACACTTCTGTTGAAGCTCCAAAGGGTGAATTTGGAATTTTTTTAGTATCAGATGGAACTAATAAACCTTATAAATGCAAAATAAGGGCTCCTGGATTTGCACATTTACAAGCAATGGAATTTTGTTGTAAAGGTCATATGTTAGCTGATGTTGTTGCTGTGCTTGGATCTATGGATATTGTATTTGGAGAAATTGATAGATAATTATGTCTAAAATTAAAACAAAATTTAAATTCAATAATACAAATCTTTTAAAAGCAAAAAAAATACTTGAAAAATATCCCAAAAATTTTTCTAGCAGCGCAGTTTTACCTTTGCTACATTTAGCACAAGAACAATTAGATGGCTGGTTAGACAAATCCTCAGTTGAATATATCTCAAATTATTTAAACGTACCTTTAATTAAAGTATATGAAGTTGCTACCTTTTATCATATGTTTAATTTAAAAAAAGTTGGAAAAAAATGTATCAATGTTTGCACCACAACACCTTGTTGGTTAGTTGGTTCTGATTCAATATTAAAAAGATTCGAAAAAAAGTTAAATATTAAAACTGATTGTATAACTAAAGATGGATCAATTTCTTTGCATGAAATAGAATGTTTAGGAGCTTGTATAAATGGACCAGTTATTAAAATTAATAATGATTATCATGAAAATATAAAATTAGACGATGTTGATAAAATTGTTAAAAATTTAAAGAAATAGGTTTTTATTATGTTAAAGCATGAAGATCACATATTTACAAATTTAAATGGTTATAATTCCTATAAACTACAAGATGCTAAGAGCAGAGGTTCGTGGACTGATACTAAAAAAATTATAGAAAGAGGATCAAATTGGATAATAAATGAAATTAGATTGTCTGATTTAAGAGGCAGAGGAGGCGCAGGTTTTCCTACTGGTTTAAAATGGTCTTTTATTCCAGAAAAGTCTAATTTACCAAAATATTTAGTAGTTAATGCTGATGAAAGTGAACCAGGAACATGTAAAGATCGTGATATTATTAGAAACGAACCGCATAAGCTCATCGAAGGGTGTCTTTTGTCTGGTTATGCTATAGGCGCAAACATTTGTTATATATATATTAGAGGTGAGTTTTATAATGAAGCAAAAATTTTACAACATGCAATTGATGAAGCCTATGAAAATGGGTTAATTGGAAAAAATTCTTCTAAGTCTAACTGGAATTTTGATATTTTTTTACATAGAGGAGCAGGGGCATATATTGCTGGTGAAGAAACTGCAATGTTAGAAAGCTTAGAAGGTAAAAAAGCCCAACCAAGATTAAAACCTCCTTTTCCTGCTATAGTAGGACTATATGGATGTCCAACTATTATAAATAATGTAGAAACAATAGCTGTTATTCCTGATATTTTAAAAAGAGGAAGTGCGTGGTTTTCAAAATTAGGAAAACCAAATAATACGGGTTCTAAAATTTTTTGTATTTCAGGACATGTTAATAAACCATGTAACGTTGAGGAAGAATTAGGAATTCCTCTTAAAGTTTTAATAGAAAAGTATGCTGGAGGAGTTGATGGTGGTTGGAATAATTTGTTGGCAGTTATTCCAGGAGGTTCATCTGTTCCATTGATACCAAAAAAAATATGTGATGATATTAACATGGATTTTGATAGCCTTGAAAAAGCTAATTCTGCCTTAGGTACAGCTGGTGTTATTGTTATGAATAAGTCAACTGATTTATTAAAAGCAATTGCTAGAATTTCTAGATTTTACAAGAAAGAAAGTTGCGGTCAATGTACCCCTTGTAGAGAAGGTGCGGGATGGATGTGGAGAGTAATGGAAAGATTCTCCAAAGGAATTGGAACTATAGATGAAATTAATACATTGTATGAAGTCTCAAAAGAAGTGGAAGGCCATACAATATGTGCACTTGGAGATGCAGCAGCTTGGCCAATTCAGGGTTTAATTAAAAATTTTAGACCATTGATTGAACAAACGATTAAAAAAAATAATGAAAAAAAGAAAGTAGCTTAATGATAAAGATAACAGTTGATAATAAAATTCTTAATGTAGAAGAAGGAACAACGATATTACAAGCATGTCAAAAATTAGGAATAGAAATTCCAATTTTTTGTTATCACGAAAAATTATCAATTGCTGGTAATTGTAGAATGTGTTTAGTTGAAGTTGAAGGTAATCCTAAACCAGTCGCATCATGTAGTGTTCCGTGTTCTGAAGGAATGAAAATTATCACAACATCAAAAATGGTAAAAAAAGCAAGAAATGGCGTAATGGAATTTTTATTAATTAATCATCCATTAGATTGCCCTATATGCGACCAAGGTGGGGAATGTGATTTACAAGATATTGCAATGGGCTATGGTAAAGATAAAAGTAGATTCTCTTATAATAAAAGAGCTGTTAAAGAAAAAAACTTTGGTCCATTAATCAAAACTGTCATGACAAGATGTATTCATTGCACAAGATGTATACGTTTTGCCACAGAAGTTGCAGGTACACCGGAATTGGGTGCCACTGGTATGGGTGAAAATATGGAAGTTACATCGTATTTAGATAAAACTTTAACATCTGAATTATCCGGCAACATGATAGATATATGTCCAGTAGGAGCATTAACATCCAAGCCTTTTTCTTTAACAACAAGACCGTGGGAATTAAATAAAACTGAGTCAATAGATGTTTCAGATGCTGTATGTTCAAATATAAGATTAGATACAAGAAATAACCAAGTTATGAGAGTGCTTCCTATTGTTAACGAAGATATAAATGAAGAGTGGATTTCTGATAAAACTCGTTTTTCATATGATGGTTTAAAATATAACAGATTAGATAGGCCTTATATTAGAAAAAAAGATATTTTAAAAGAAGTTACATGGGATGAAGCTATAAATTTTGTAGGAAATAAAATAAAAAAAATCAAAGGTAATAAAATGGCTGCTGTAATTGGAAATCAGGTGGATTGTGAAAGTATTATTTTATTAAAAGATTTATTTAATTCATTAGGATCAAAGAATTTATTATGTTCAGAAAATAATGCTTCATATCAATCAATTCCAAGAATTGCATATACTTTTAATAGCAGTATAAATGGAATTGAAGAATCTGACTTTTGTTTACTTATTGGAACAAATCCTAGAAATGAAGCTGCAATTATTAATTCAAGAATTAGAAAAAGATTTCTTGAAGGCAATTATGAGATATTTTCAATTGGTCCAAAAATTGATTTAACTTATCCATGTAAATTTTTAAATAATAATCCCAATGTTCTTAAAGAAACATTAAGTTCAAAAAATTTATTATCAAAAAAATTAAATAAAGCAAAAAAACCCATAATTATTATTGGAGACAATATTTTCACAAGAAAAGATTATAATTCGATTCTATATTACATTTATGAACTATGTTTAAAGTTCTCAGTTATAAAAAAAGAAAATAATGAAATTTCATGGAATGGATTGAATTTTTTACATTACGCTGCATCCAGAGTCGGTGCTTTGGATTTAGAGTTTTATTCTAATGATATAAATTTCAATTTAGATTCTCTTTACATGTTATCTAAGAAAAAACAACTAGATTTGGTGTATTTATTAGGCGTTGATAAAGTTGATGTTAAGAAATTAGCTAATTCCTTTGTAATATATCAGGGACATCATGGTGATTTTGGCGCTGAGTATTCCGATATTGTTTTACCTGGATCTACTTTCAGTGAAAAAAATGGAACGTATATAAATACTGAGGGTAGAATGCAAACAACTTATAAAGCATGTAATTCACCAGGAGAATCTAAGGAAGATTGGAAGATAGTTACTTCAATAGCCAAAGTATTAAAAAAAAAATTCGATTATTTTGATATTTATGATGTGAGAAAAAGATTGGCAGATTTTAATAAAAAAGTTTTTTCTACAAAAAAAGATCTTATAAAAAATGATGTTGTGAAATTTGGAAAAAAGGGGAAGTTATTAAATGAAGGGTTTAAATTTGCTATAGATGATTTTTATCTAACCGATGCTATTACAAAATCATCAAAAGTTATGAATAAATGCTCAAAGCAACTTAAAAGGAATGATTAATTAAAATGATTTATGATACTTTAATAATAATTTCTAAGATTTCTTTAATAATATTTCCTTTGTTGATATTTGTTGCCCTGTTAACTTACATTGAAAGAAAAGTTATTGCAGCAATGCAATTAAGGAAAGGGCCAAATGTAGTTGGACCATTTGGTTTATTTCAACCAATAGCTGATGGCATAAAATTATTAACAAAAGAAATTATCATTCCATATGGATCTGATAAATATGTTTTTTTGATTGCTCCAATTATAACTTTTGTACTTAGTTTAGTTGGATGGGCAGTCATTCCTTTTGATAAAGGAGTTGTTTTATCTAATATTAATGTTGGAATTTTATATTTATTCGCCGTTTCAGCTTTAAGCGTTTATGGGGTTATTATGGCAGGATGGGCAAGTAATTCCAAATATGCTTTTTTGGGTGCAATGCGTTCAGCTGCTCAAATGGTATCTTATGAGGTCTCAATTGGGTTAATAATAATAAGTGTTTTATTATCAGCAGGTTCATTGAATTTATCAGAAATTATTTTAGCACAAAAAAATTTATGGTATTTTATCCCTCATTTTCCTATGATGATTATTTTTTTTATTTCAACTTTAGCTGAAACAAATAGAGCACCTTTTGATTTGCCTGAAGCTGAAGCTGAACTTGTATCAGGTTATCACGTAGAATATTCCTCATTTCCTTTTGCTTTATTTTTTTTAGGTGAATATGCAAACATTGTTTTAATGAGCGCTATGACAACAATTTTATTTTTTGGCGGCTGGTTACCTCCTGGTAATTTTGAAATATTTAATTTTATCCCAGGTTATATTTGGTTTTTCTTAAAAGTTTCTTTTTTTGTTTTTCTTTTTATTTGGATTAGAGCAACATTTCCAAGATTTAGATATGATCAATTGATGAGACTTGGATGGAAAGTATTTTTACCGCTTTCATTATTATGGGTTTTTTTAACATCAACTTATTTAGTTTTTTTCAAATATGTTTAAAAAATTTTTATATACATTTTTAAGAATTGCAATCTTTAGAGACTTAATTATTGGTTTAGCAACTACTTTTAAATATTTTTTTAAAAGACGTGTTACATTAAATTATCCTAATGAAAAAGGTCCAACAGGTGTTAGATTTAAAGGTGAGCACGCTCTTAGAAGATATCCATCAGGTGAAGAAAGATGTATAGGTTGTAAACTTTGTGAAGCAGTTTGTCCTGCTCAGGCAATATCTATTGAAACAGGACCAGCTGATAAGAATGGAATAAGAAGTACAAAAAAATACGATATTGATATGACAAAATGTATTTATTGTGGTTTGTGCGAAGAATCTTGTCCTACAGACGCAATTGTAGAAGGTCCAAACTTTGAATATTCAACAGAAACTAGATCTGAACTGCTATACAACAAAGAAAAACTTTTAAAAAATGGGGATATGTGGGAAAATGAAATTAAAAAAAGATTAGATTTGGATTCTAAATATAGATAATTTTTTTTAAAATTTTATTTTGACTATTTTTTTATTTTTTATCGTATCTACTGTAATAGTTGTTTCTTCATTACTTGTAATTCTATCTAAGAATCCTATTCATTCAGTATTATTTTTAATACTGGTTTTCTTTAATACCGCAATATTATTTATTTTTTTAAACGCCGAATTTTTATCAATGATTTTGCTTATAGTATATATAGGAGCAGTCGCAGTTCTTTTCTTATTTGTTATCATGATGCTTGATATAAACGTTGCAAAATTACGAAAAAGTTTTTTAAATTATCTTCCTTTAGCATCTCTTATAGGCTTTATAATATTTTTAGAACTCTTCTATGTAGTAAGTCAGTCAAAATTAGATATTGCTGATGAGGCAAGCGTTAGTTTAAATATTGGCGATAAGTTTTTAAACAATACTAAAATTATAGGAAATATTTTATACACCGACTATTTTCTTCTTTTTCAATTGTCTGGAATAATATTACTAGTAGCTATGATAGGTGCAATTTTATTAACTTTAAGAAAAAGATCTGGAGCTAAAAAACAAAATATACATGACCAGATACTTAGAAAAAATAAATAAATGGAAATACCAGTATTATATTACTTATATCTTTCAATTATTATTTTTACAATTGGTTTAGTAGGTATTTTTTTAAATAGAAAAAATTTAATAGTTTTATTGATGTCAATTGAGCTAATTTTGCTTTCTGCTAATATAAATTTTGTTTCTTTTTCATATTTTTATCAAAATATTATTGGACAAATATTTGTTTTTTTTACTTTAAGTGTTTCAGCTGCAGAAGCTGCTGTTGGTCTTGCTATTATTGTTATTTTCTTTAGAAAAAAGGATTCAATCCATGTCGATGATATTAATGTTTTAAAAGGATAAAATGCATTTATTACCAATTTTTCTTCCATTAGCTAGCTTCTTTATTTTTATTTTTTTTTCTAAATTAGCAAAAAAAGAAATATTAATTTTTCTTTCTACATTTTTTATTTTTTTAGCATCTTATATTTCATTAAAAACAACAAATGAAATTATAAGTACAAATAATTCTTTTCAATTTTATTTATTTAATTGGCTTAATTCTGGAAATCTCATATCAACTTGGTCTATAAATATAGATTTCTTTACTTCTGTTATGATTTCTATTGTCAATATTATCTCAGCATTAGTTCAACTCTATTCAATTGGATATATGAAGAATGATGAATTTATTAATCGTTTCTTTTGTTATTTAAATTTATTTACTTTTTTTATGCTCTTATTAGTTTGTTCAGAAAATCTATTACAATTATACATTGGTTGGGAAGGAGTGGGACTTTGTTCTTATTTATTAATTGGGTTTTGGTTTTATAAGGAAAGTGCTTCTAATGCTGCTAAAAAAGCTTTCATTGTAAATAGAGTAGGTGATATGTTTTTTATATTAGGAATTATTCTTATTTACATAACATTTGAAACAATAAATTTTTCAAATATCTTCCAAAATTTTGATAAATACGAAGCCACAACATTTAATTTTCTATTTTTTAATATTAAATCCTTAGATGCTATTTGTATTTTTTTAATATTGGGTGCTATGGCAAAGTCAGCTCAATTTGGTCTTCATACATGGTTGCCAGATGCTATGGAAGGCCCTACACCTGTTTCAGCATTAATACACGCAGCAACGATGGTTACAGCTGGTGTTTTTTTAATATGTAAAATGTCTATTTTTTTTAATGATTCTTTATTTGCATCTAATCTTATAATTTTAATTGGATCATTAACGGCTGTCTTTGCAGCATCAGTAGCATTAGTTCAAAACGATATAAAAAAAATTATTGCTTATTCCACATGTAGTCAACTTGGGTTCATGTTTATTGCAGCTGGTTTTTCAATGTACAATTTAGCAATTTTTCATTTAGTTACACATGCTTTTTTTAAAGCACTTCTTTTCTTATCAGCAGGTTCTGTAATTACATCTATGAACCACGAGCAAAATATTAAAAAAATGGGAAATTTATGGAAAAAACTTCCTATTACTTATACATCTATGATTATAGGTAGTTTAGCTTTATCAGGAATTCCTTTTTTTTCAGGATATTATTCAAAAGAACTTATTGTTAATTCAAGTTTAATGTCAGAATTATTTCTATCTAAATATATTTACCTTATTACGATAATAGTAGTAGCATTAACATCGGCATATTCTTTTCGACTTGTTTATCATGTTTTTCATGGACCATTAAATTTTTCAAAAAATCAATATTTTAAAACAAAAGAAAACTCATACTATATTATAATCCCATTAGTAATACTTTCATTCTTTGCCATATTTTCTGGTTATTTATCTGTAGAATATTTTACAGATCAAAAATATTTTCAATTATGGACTAGTTCCAATATTGTTATTTTAGATAATCAATTATTTCACCATGGACATTCATTTATTGAATATTTGCCAACTGTACTTGCTTTTTTTGGAATTTTTTTAGTTTTTTATTTATATATTTACAAAAAAAATTTAATTTCATATTTTAAAGAAAGATTTAGGTTTATTTATCGTTTTATTTTTAATAAATGGTGGGTTGATGAGTTTTATAATTCAATATTTGTTAAAAATATTAACCGACTTTCAGAAAATTTATGGAAAAAAATTGACATTGATCTAATTGATAAATTAGGCCCAAACAATATAGCTTTATCTATAAAAAATATTTCAAAATATTTTAGTCATTTTCAATCAGGTTATATTTATCATTATGTATTTTCTTTTGTAGTTGGTATGACATTATTAATTTCCTTTATTATTTTTTTTCTCTAGTTTAAAAAATTGACAAATATTCCTGTATTATCTCTTTTAATTTTTTTTCCTCTTATTGGCGCTTTAGTTATTTTATTTGTTAACAAAAACGATCAATTTTACGATAATAAAGTCAAAGAAATTGGATTATGGACTTCTTTAATTGTTTTTTTTCTCTCATTAATTGTTCTTTATTCCTTTAATTCAACAGACAGTCAGTTTCAATTTATTGAAAGTTACAAATTAATAGATGATTTAAATATTTATTATTACTTAGGAATAGATGGAATTTCATTGTCGTTTATTCTTTTAACTACATTCTTGATTCCGATATGCATAATTATAAGTTGGAATAAAATAAAAAAAAACGTTAGCTATTTTGTAGCTTCGTTTTTATTAATCGAATGTTTTCTTATAGGTGTTTTTTCATCCTTAGATCTTTTTATTTTTTACATCTTTTTTGAAGGTTCTTTAATACCTCTTTTTCTAATAATAGGTATTTGGGGAGGAAGTAATAGAGTTTACGCATCTTATAAGTTCTTTTTATTTACAATTTTTGGTTCTTTAATCATGTTGTTAGGAATTTTAACTTTATATTTTTATACAGGAACTAGTAATTTTACACAATTACTTAAATTCGACATTCCATTTATTTTGCAAGTTTGGTTGTTTTTATCTTTCTTTGCATCATTTGCTATTAAAATTCCAATGTGGCCGTTTCATACATGGCTTCCCGATGCTCATGTTGAGGCACCAACCGCAGGATCTGTTATTTTAGCTGGTGTTTTATTAAAATTAGGTGGTTATGGGCTTATAAGATATTCAATTCCATTATTTCCTTTAGCAACAGATTTCTTTGCCCCAACAATTTACATTTTAAGTTTAATTTCAATTATTTATATATCTCTTGTAGCATTGGCTCAAAAAAATATAAAAAAACTAATCGCTTATTCTTCTGTTGCTCATATGGGATTTGTAACCATTGGAATTTTTTCTAGAAATTTAGAAGGTTTACACGGATCAGTTTTTCAAATGATTAGTCATGGATTAATTTCTGCAGCTTTATTTTTATCAGCAGGATTATTAATAGATAAATTCAATACAAAAAACATTAATAATTTTGGTGGATTATTCAAACAAATGCCAGTATTTTCAATTTTTTTCATGATTTATTGTCTTGGCGCTATTTCATTTCCTGGTACCACAGGATTTATAAGTGAATTTTTAGTTTTAATTGGAGCTTTTAAAATTAATTTTTTAATTGCATTTATAGCATCATTCGGAATTATTTTATCTGCTTGTTATATTCTACATTTATTTAAAAATGTATGTTTTGGAACAAATAATTTTAAACAAGTTTCTGATTTAAATACTCGTGAAATTATAATTTTTTTTATTTTTATATTTTTTATTATATTCTTAGGAATATACCCAAATAGTTTAATAACATTATATGAATTGTCTGCTAACAAATTAATTGTTTAAAAAAAATGCTTTTAAATGACATAAAATTATTTTCTTCTGAAATTATTCTAATAATTTGTTCAGTGTTTATACTAATGTATGGAATTTTTTTTAAAGATAATTCGCAATCAATAAAAAATATTTTTTATATTAGCGTTCTTTCTTTAATTTTATCTTTTTACTCAATTATTTATTTTGTTAATCCAGAAATGAGTTTTTTTAACAATTTATTGATAAATGATACTTTTACACTTTTTTTTAAAAAAATAGTTCTTATTGGAACCATTGTTATTGTTTTAATTTCATATAATTATCTAATTGACTTAGAAATTATTAAACCTGAATTCTTTTTCCTAATATTACTTTCTACTGTGGGAATTTTAATATTAATATCATCAAGAAATATACTTTCGATGTACCTTGGTTTAGAATTACAAAGTATCTGTCTTTATATTTTAGCTGCATACAAAACAAACGATATAAAATCTTCAGAATCAGGAATTAAATATTTTATCATTGGTGCTCTATCATCAGGCATATTGCTATATGGATTATCGATTATATATGGTTTCACTAATGCTACAGATTTTTATGAGATATCTGAATCTATTAAACTGTCATTACAGAATGATGAGAATTTTTTAATTTTAAATATTGGTTTTGTATTAATTTTATCTGGTTTATTTTTTAAAATTGCAGTTGTTCCTTTTCATATGTGGGCACCTGATGTATACGAAGGTTCACCTACTTCAATTACTGCCTTTTTTACTACAATTCCAAAAATAGGAGCTTTAGCTTTTTTAATTAAATTTTTGAATATCCCTTTTGAAAATTATTACTCTGCATGGTTCCAAATTTTATATGTTGTGTCAATTTTCTCAATGATTTATGGATCTATAGTTGCAATAAACCAATCAAATATAAAACGACTTTTAGCTTATAGTTCAATAAATCATATGGGTTTTTTGTTAATAGGAATACTTGTTGGCACTCAAACTGGTATTAAAAGTATTCAATTGTATTTAGTAATATACATGATTAGTGTTCTAGGATTGTTTACCTGTGTATTATCATTAAAAAACAAATCTAATGAACTTTATTTAGAAAATATAGGGGATTTTTCTGGATTAATAAAAAAAAATTCATTTGTTGCTTTTAGTTTTGCTGTTTTACTTTTTTCTATAGCAGGTCTTCCTCCATTAGCTGGATTTTTTGGTAAACTTTATATATTAATTTCAGCTATTGAAAGTAAATTGTATATTTTATCTATAGTTGCTATTTTAACTTCTATAGTTTCTGCATTTTATTATTTAAGAATTATAAAAATAATCTTTTTTGATGAACCAGTTAACGATATCAGTGTAAATACAAGCATTGTTTCAAAATTAATAATAATTATTTCAATTATATTTAGCATTACCTTAATTTTATTTGTTTCAGACATTTTAGAATTAATTAATTCAACATCTATATTAACTAACCTATGACAGAAAAATTTAAATTAATAAACGTAAAAAATGTTACAAGTACAAATATTGAAATTAAGAAATTTATTAATAAAAAATTTAAAAATATTTGCTTAACTTCAGATTTACAAACGGGCGGATATGGTAGAAGAAAAACAAAATGGTTCTCATATAAAGGAAATATGCATCTCTCCATATTACTTAAACCAAATTGTTTTTTAAATGTAGTTAACCAACTATCATTTGTTTCTGCGATTACAATAGGTGACACTCTTAAAAAAATAAAAAAAAATATTAAATTTAATTATAAATGGCCTAATGATATTTTAATAAATAAAAAAAAAGCTGGTGGAATTGTTATAGAAACTTCTTCTAATAAAGATATTAAAATAAAATGGGTTATTATTGGAATAGGTTTAAATATAAAAAAATCTCCGAAACTAAAAAATATAAATTTAAAGGCGACATCTCTTATTGATGAAAAAATTTTAATAGAAAAGAAAATATTTATAAACTTTTTTTTAAAAAATTTTTTTAAAAATTATAATTTATGGAAAATTAAAGGATTTGACCCAATAAAAAAAAAATGGCTTTTAAATATTTATAAAAAAAATAATAAAATTACAATTAAGAATAATAATAAAATTGTTAACGGAACCTTTGTGGACTTATTATCAAATGGTGCAATAAAATTAAAAATAAATAATAATCAAAAAAATTTTTATTATGGTGACCAAATAATATGAAAAATAATTTTTTCTATGCAATTGATGTTGGTAATTCAGATACAGTAGTTGCTTTAATAAAAAATTATAAAATTTTGAAAATTAACAGATATCAAACTGATTTTCTTAAAAAAAATAATTTTTTTAATAATTTGAGATTGATAAAAAAAATTTTAATATCTCAAAAAAATATTAAATGTATTATTTCTTCAGTAGTACCTCAATTAAATTTTTATTTAAAAAAAAAATGCTTTTCTATTTTAAAAAAAAAACCAATTTTTGTTTCATATAAAAATATAAGTAAAGTTATTAAAATAAACCTTAAAAATAAAAAAGAAGTAGGAGCAGATAGAATTGTTAATACAATTGCTGTTAAACAAATTTATAAATATCCTGCAATAGTAATAGATTTTGGAACTGCAACAACTTTCGATGTTATAAATAATAAAGGAGATTATGAAGGTGGTTTAATTGCTCCTGGTATAAATTTATCATTACAAAATTTATTTAAAAAAACTTCTAAATTACCTCTAGTTAAATTAAAAAAAAATTCTAATATTATTGGAAAAAATACAAAAAATGCTATTCAAAATGGTTTATATTGGGGTTATGTTGGTTTAGTTACACATATAATTAACAAAGTTCAAAAAAAATTTAAAAAAAAATTGTATTGTATCTCGACTGGTGGTTTATCAAAAATGATCTATAAAGATATAAAATTAATTAATACTAGTAATCAAAACTTAACAATTTATGGTTTAATTGAGGTATATAAAATAAATTATTGTGAATAATCAACAACAAAATCTTATAAATACATATGTCCCTGGTAATGAATTAGTTTTTTCACCAGTTGGAGGAGTTGGTCAAATAGGTATGAATTTTTATTTATATGGAACACAAGGTAAATGGATAATTGTTGATTTAGGTATAACGTTTGGTAATTCAGAAGAAACACCAGGTATTGATATTATTTTACCTAATCATGAATTTATAAAAAAAAATAGAAAAAACTTATTAGGAATAATCATTACCCATGCTCACGAAGATCATATTGGAGCTGTAGGACATTTGTGGCCACAATTACAATGTCCTGTTTACGCTACTCCATTTGCATCAGCAGTTTTAAAAAGAAAATTAAAAGAACTAAAAATAAAACCTAAATTTTTAAAAAATATTGCATTAGATGGTAATTTTAGTTTAGGTCCTTTTGATATTGATGTAATTTCAACCACACACTCAATACCCGAACCTAATGCTTTAGGTATTAAAACTAAATATGGAAATATATTACATACAGGTGATTGGAAAATTGATCCCCAACCATTAGTAGGTAGGAATTTTAATTCAAAAAAAATTAAATCTTTTGGTGATAAGAATGTTTTAGCAATTGTAAGTGATTCTACAAACTCAAATGTTGAAGGGCACTCAGGTTCAGAAAAAAATTTACGAGAAAGTCTTGTTAAAATAATTAAAAAAACACCTAATAGAATTGCTATAACAAGTTTTTCAAGCAATTTAGCAAGATTAGAAACTTTTGCCCATATAGCAGAGGAGTCTGGAAGAGTTGCCGCATTATGCGGTAGATCTTTATGGACAATGTATAAAGCTGCTCAGGATACAGGTTATTTAAAAAACATTAAACCATTTTTAGATGAAAAAGAAGCAATGGATTATCCTAGAGAACAATTACTTTTGATATGCACAGGATCACAAGGCGAACCAAGAGCAGCTTTGTCAAGAATTGCAAATGATATGCATCAAAATATTTTCTTAGAAGAAGGGGATACAGTTATATTTTCATCAAAAGTTATTCCTGGTAATGAAAGATCAATTACAAAAGTTCAAAATGATTTAAAAGAAAGAAATATTAATGTTGTCACAGAGTCAGATGAGTTTGTACACGTTTCTGGTCATCCACATATTGAGGAATTAAAAAAAATGTATAATTGGATAAAACCTCAAATAGTTATTCCTGTTCACGGCGAATATCATCATTTAAAGAGTAATGTTGAAATAGCAAAAAAATGTGGCGTTAAAAAAGGGCTAATTTTAAAAAATGGATTATTATTAAAAGTATCTCCTGGCGAACCAGAGGTAATTGGTTCAATTCCATCAGGAAGACTTATGTTAGACGGAAAAAGAATTATTCCTATCAATGAAGAAGCGATCAAAAGTAGAAAAAAAATGCTCTTCAATGGAACTATATTAATTTCATTTGCTATTAATAAAAATAACAAAGTTATTTCAAAACCATTAATTTCAAGCAAAGGTTTTTTTAATGATGAAAATATCAATAATTTTGGAAAAAGTTTAAATGAAAATATAAATAATTTTACAAAAGAATTAAATAATAAAAAATTTATAGAACCTTTGTTGAAAGAAAAAATTATGACATATGGACAAAAGTATTTTAGAAAAATTTTAAATATGAAGCCTATTATTGAAATTCATATAATAAAAACTTAGAGTAATAATATGTTAAAAAAACTTAATCATATTGCAATCGTAGTTCCTGATATTAAAAAAGCTAAAGAAGCATATGTAAATAATTTTGGAGCTAAAGTATCAGAGCCAAAAAGCTATCCAGAACATGGGGTAACAGTTGTTTTTGTTGAATTAGATAATACTAAAATTGAACTAATGGAACCTTATGGTGAAAATTCTCCAATACAAAAATTTTTAGAAAAGAACCCTAATGGTGGCATGCATCACATTTGTATTGAAGTAGCAAATATTAATAAATCATTAGAAACATTAAAAAATAAAAATGTTACAATTTTAGGTAATGGAAAACCAATTAATGGTTCACACAATAAACCAATTTTATTTTTACACCCAAAAGAATTTTGTGGAACATTAATTGAATTAGAAGAAGAATAGTGATCGAATTTCTAAAAGGTTTTTTAATATATATGATAATATGGTGGATTGTTATTTTTACTATATTACCAATAGGTATTACTAAACCAGAAAAGGTAGAAAAGGGACATGCTGCGGGTGCGCCAAAAAACCCATTAATTTTAAAAAAATTTATAATAACATCTTTAATAGCTTTTGTTTTATGGCTTATTGTATTTTACATAATAAAAGAAGGAATTTTTGCATATCAATATAATTAATAAATAAATGAAATTATCACAATTTTTTTTCAAGTCTCGAAAAGACATACCCTCTGATGCTGCTTTGATCTCACATAAATTAATGATTAAGGCTTCAATGATTAAACAAATAACAGCAGGTATATATACATGGTTACCACTTGGTTTAAAAATAATAAAAAAAATTGAGAATATAATAAGAAAAGTACACGATAAATATGGTTGTCAAGAATTACTTATGCCAACTATTCAACCATCAAGTTTATGGAAAAAAAGTGAAAGATATAACGACTACGGTCCTGAAATGTTAAAATTTCATGATAGAAATAAAAAAGAGTTGTTATATGGTCCAACAAATGAAGAGTTAATAACTGAAGTATTTAAAGAATATATAAATAGTTATAAAGATTTGCCTAAAAATTTATACCAAATCCAATGGAAATTTAGAGATGAAATAAGACCTCGTTTTGGTGTAATGAGATGCAGAGAATTTTTAATGAAAGATAATTATTCATTCGATTTAACAAAAAAGGACGCTGAAAATACATACAATAATATGTTTAAATGTTATTTGGAAATATTTAACAATATTGGATTAAAAGTCATCCCAGTTAAGGCGGACCCAGGAGCTATAGGAGGTGATTTAAGTCATGAATTTCATTTAATTAGTCAATCAGGTGATAACACTATTCTTTATGATAAAAAATTAGGTGATATTAATAAGTTAGACTATAAAAATTCATTTGATCTATTAAGAAACATTTATTCTGTTACAGAAGATGAATATAATAAAAAAAAAGATTTAGATTTAACTAAATTAGTTAAAACTAAGGGAATTGAAATTGGACATATTTTTTACTTTGGAACCAAATATTCTGAAAAGTTGAATGCAAGCGTATTAAATAATAAGGGAAAAAAAGTTTATGTTGAAATGGGATCCTATGGCATAGGTGTTTCTAGGTTAGTTGCAGCTGTTATTGAGTCATCTCATGACGACAATGGTATTATATGGCCAAAAAATATAAGTCCCTTTCATGTTGGATTAATTAATTTAAATATGAAAAATGTTAATCTAAATAAAACATGCAAAAAAATTTATGATTTTTTAATAAAAAACAAAGTAGATGTTTTATATGATGATACTAAACAAACTCCTGGTGAAAAATTTTCAACTATGGATTTAATAGGCCTACCATCGCAAATAATACTTGGTGAAAATTCTTTTAAAAATAATTACTTTGAGATTAAAAATAGAAAAAATAATAATACTATAAAATGCAAAATAAATAATTTGAAAAAAATATTGGAAGTAATTTAATTTATGTTTTCAAATAATCCATCATTTTTTATCGCTTTAAGATATTTAAAACCAAGTAAAAAAAATTCAATGGTTTCAATAATATCTCTATTTTCCTTTTTAGGAATAGTTTTAGGAGTTGGTACTTTAATAATTGTTATGTCGGTAATGAACGGTTTTAAAATTGAACTTTTGGATAAAATCATTGGTATTAACGGTCATTTAAATGTACACGTTCTAAATAAAAACTTTGACGATAAAAAATTTTTAAATTTTTTAGATACTACAAATTCTATAAAATCTTATAGAAAATTAATTGATGGACAAGGATTGGTATCATTAAAAAATAATTCAACTGGTGTAATTATTAAAGGTATTACTAATGAAGGTTTAATAAATTTAAAAAATAATAAAAAAAATGTCAGTATCAGTAAAAATTTTAAATTTAATGATAATAATGTAATTCTCGGGATAAAATTAATGGAAAGAATTAATTTAAAAGTAGGAGATAAATTTAAATTAATAATTCCCAAGACCACAAACACTCCTTTTGGATCTATTCCAAAAATTAAAACTTTTACTATTGGAGGATCTTTTGATTCTGGTATGTATACTTATGATAATAATTTAATTTTTACCACTTATACAAATGCAGAAAAATTTTTTATTTCTAATAATAATAAACCTTATTTTCAAATTGAATTTAATGATATTAAACTAGTTGATAATTTTAAATCAGATTTAAACAATATAGAATTATTAAACTATCAAGTTTATGATTGGCGAAATTCAAATAGAGCTTTTTTTAATGCAATTCAAACAGAAAAAAATGTAATGTTTTTAATTTTAAGCCTTATTATTTTAGTTGCTGCATTCAATATAATTTCTAGTCTTATAATGCTTGTCAAAAACAAACAGGTTGATATTGCTATTTTGCGCACATTAGGAGCAACTCAAAATACAATATTAAAAATATTTTTTTTAAATGGCGCTACCATTGGTTTTTTTGGCACATTATTTGGTACAATTTTCGGTATTTTTTTTGTTTTAAATATTAATACTTTAAAGAATTTTTTAGAAAAATTTACTGATACAGAACTATTTTCTGCAGAAATATATTTTTTATCTAATTTACCAGCAAAAATTGATTCAACTGAAGTTATATATGTAATTGTAACAAGTTTACTAATTTCTTTTGCCGCAAGTTTTTTACCTGCCTGGAAAGCATCTAAAAGTAATCCTATAGATTTAATAAGAAAGGGATAAATATGAAAACTGTGCTTAAAATGGAAAATATTACTAAAGAATTTGTAGAACCACGAAAAAATATTTTAGCTTTAAATAAAATAAATTTTGAATTAAATGAAGGTCAGTGTATTGGTTTATTAGGCCCATCTGGTTCTGGTAAAACTACATTATTACAAATAGCTGCTTTACTAGATAATCCAACAGCAGGAGAAATTACTATAAATAATCAAATGTGTAGCAGTATAAATGAAGAAAAAAGGAATTTGTTAAGAAAAAAAAATATTGGATTTATTTATCAAAATTTTTTTTTATTAGATAGTTTTTCTGCATTAGAAAATATAATTATTCCACAGTTAATTAATGGTTCTAGTTATAGTTTAGCAAAAAAAAGATCCGTAAGTCTTTTATCTAGTTTAGGATTATTAAAAAGAATGCATAATAGACCTAAAGAATTATCCGGAGGAGAAAAACAAAGAGTAGCTATTTTAAGAGCAATATCAAATATGCCAAAAATAGTTTTAGCAGATGAACCGACTGGTAATTTAGATAAACAAAATAGTGAAAATGTAATAAAAATTATTAAAAAATTAGTAAAGGAATTTAATATTTCATTTGTTATAGCTACTCATAACTTATCAATGGTAAAAAATTTTGATAAAATAGTAAAATTATCAGAAGGCAAAATTGTTTAATTATGAAAACATTTGTACATTTAAGACAATATTCAAATTATTCTTTGTTAGAAAGTTCATTTAAAATTAATGAAATAATTAATTTATGTAANGAAAATAAAATGCCTGCAATTGCTTTAACAGATAAGCAAAATCTTTTNGGAGCATTTGAATTTTCNTTAGTAGCAAAAAAAAANGGTATTCAACCAATTTTAGGCATCAATTTACTTTTAGGCAAAATAAAAAATTTAGATGTTTCCTCAAGCCTTTTATTGNTAATAAAAAATTATNATGGTTATAAAAATATAATTAATTTAATGAATAAATATTATGGTGGNGAAGGTAATTNTATCTTACTCTCTGATCTTAAGGAAAATAGTGATGGCATNATATGTTTNTCAGGCGGTATTGATGGACCTATAGGAAAATGTCTTTTAAATCAAAATATTAATTCTGCTGAAAAAATATTAGTCGATTTAAATTCAATTTATAAAGATAATTTTTATATTGAATTAAATCGTTCTGGTTTAGAAGAAGAAAAAATAACTGAAAACTTTTTTTTAAACTTTGCTAAAAAATTTAATATACCTGTTGTAGCCACAAATAATAATTTTTTTTCTAATGAAGAAATGCATGAAGCTACAGATGCATTATTGTGTATTAAAAATAATGAAAAATTATCCAATTTAGATAGAAATACTGTTTCTAAAGAATTTTTTTTCAAATCTACAAATGATATGTTTAAAATTTTTCAAGATATACCTGAAGCAATATCTAATACTATATTAATAGCAAAAAAATGTTGTTATATGCTAGAGAAATCAGAGCCTAGACTTCCTAAATTTCTTAAATCTGAAATAGATGAAAATAATGAACTCTACAAACTAGCCCATGATGGATTAGATAAAAAAATTTCTATAATAAAAAACAATGTTAAAAATTTTAATGAAAAAAAATATAAAGATAGGCTAGCTTACGAAATAAATATAATAAAAAAAACTGGCTATTCTGGATATTTCTTAATCGTATCAGATTTTATTTCTTGGGCAAAAAAACAAAATATACCTGTTGGACCTGGTAGAGGCTCTGGCGCTGGTTCTTTAGTTGCATGGACTTTAGGCATAACAGATCTAGATCCTATTAAATACGATTTACTTTTTGAAAGATTTCTTAACCCTGATAGAGTTACTCTCCCTGATTTTGATATAGATTTTTGCCAAGAAAAAAGAGATGAAGTTCTCAAATATGTTGTAAAAAAATATGGAAAAAAAAAGGTATCGCAAATAATTACATTTGGAACTTTACAACCTCGTAATGTTGTTAGAGATGTTGGAAGAGTTTTACAACTTCCTTATAGTCAAGTAGATAATATAGCAAAATTAATACCCTATAATCCTGCTAATCCAATTTCATTAAATGAAGCTATTAACAATGAAACGAAAATTCAAGAATTAAAAAAAGATGATGATTCAATATCTAAACTTCTTGATATTAGCTTAAAACTAGAAGGATTGTATCGCCATGCTTCTACTCATGCAGCCGGTATTGTTATTGGTGATCAAGATTTAGATAAAAAAATACCTTTTTATATTGATGATGAAAAAACAGGATTACCTGTTACGCAATTTTCTATGAAATTTATTGAAGAGTCAGGATTAATTAAATTTGATTTTCTTGGTTTAAAAACACTGACAATCATAAATAAAACTTGTGAATTGGTAAACAAAACTAAAAATATTATAAATATAGAAAAAATATCTTTAGATGATCCAAAAACATTTGATCTTTTAAAAAAAGGCAGAACAATAGGTTGTTTTCAACTTGAAAGTAAAGGCGTTAGGGAATATTTAAAAAAATTATCACCTGATAGATTTGAAGATATTATTGCAATGATATCTCTCTATAGACCTGGCCCAATGGAATATATCGAAAATTATATTAATAGAAAACATGGCAAAGAAGATATAATTTATCTACATCCAAAACTCGAATCTGTTCTTTCTGAAACTTATGGAATAACTATTTATCAAGAGCAGGTAATGAAAATAGCTCAAACACTTGCAAATTTTTCATTATCTCAAGCCGATACTCTAAGATGGGCTATTGGAAAGAGAAAAAAAAGTTTAATGTCCTCCTTAAAAAAAGATTTTATAGATGGATGTATAAAAAATAATGTAAAAAATTACCAAGCAGAGTCTATTTTTAAGCAAGTCGAAACTTTTGCTGGTTATGGGTTTAATAAATCACATGCCGCAGGTTACGCTTTAATTGCATATCAGACTGCTTATTTAAAAGCCAATTTTCCCGTTGAATTTATGACAGCTTCAATAAATTATGATTTAAATAATGTTGATAAAATAAATCGTTATTTAGATGATAGTAAAAGTATGAAAATTAAAATACTCAGTCCTAATATAAATTATTCTAATACACTTTTTACTATTGAAACAGATCAGGTTGATAAAAAAAAATCTATTAGATACGGATTATCAGCTTTAAAAAACGTTGGTTCAAGTAGTACTTCTAAAATGGTGGAAGAAAGAAATAAAAATGGAAAATATAAAAATATTAATGATTTTTGTTTAAGATTAGATGATGAGAATATCAATGTTAGGCAGTTGGAGTTTTTGATAAAATCTGGATCATTTGATGAACTAGATAGCAATAGAGCAAACTTGTTTAATAATATTGATAAAATAGTGCAGATTGTCAGAGATAACAGTAAAAATGTAAATCAAAACAATCTATTTTCTAACAATCCTGATAATAACAATATAATTAATTTTAATTTTAAAGGAAAACAATGGAGCAAATCTGTGACTTTAAACTACGAACAAGAAGCACTGGGTTTTTATTTATCAGAACATCCTCTTGAAGATTTTAAAGTTTTTTTAAAAAAAAATAATTTTTTAAATTACAACGAAATTGAATCTGAATTTAATTCATTAAACAACGAAGAAAAAAAATTTTTTAAAATTGCAGCTTTGCCAGTAGATTTAAAAGTCAGAACTTCAAAAAAAGGTAATAAATATGCATATGTGCAATTTTCAGATTATACTGGGAGTTTTGAAGCTATTGTTTTTTCCGATATATTGAATAGTTCATCAGATTTAATTAAAAATCATGAATTACTTCTAATGACTTTAGAGATTTACAAACGTGAAAATAACATAAATCTTAGAGTTCAAGATATAACAACTTTAAGACAATTTATAAATGATAGTAATAAAAAAGTTAAGATATTAACAGATGAAAAAATTGATATATCTAAACTTAAAAAGGATTTAGACAGATTTAAAACAGAAACAGGATCAGAAATTAAATTAATAGTTAATGTAAAAGAAAAAATTGCAACTATATCAATTCCAGGAAAATATGATTTTTTTAATATTATTAACAATAAATCAGAAGATATTAAATTTTTGAATTAATTTCCTTGAATTTGTATTTTTTTCTTATAAAACTTTGATGTAATTGATTTTATGAATGTAAATTTTAAATTAAGAGATCTTTTAGAGGCCGGTATGCATTTAGGCCATAAAACCAACAAATGGAACCCTAGTATGGATCAGTATATATATGGATCTCAAGATAATGTACATATAATAGATTTAAGAAAAACCGTTTCATTACTGAATGAAACCCTTACTTTTGTTGAAAATATTTCTAAAAATAACGGTTTAATACTTTTTATAGGAACAAAATCTCAAGCTAGTGATATCGTAAAAAAATATGCTGAGGAGTGTAAACAATTTTATGTAAATAAAAGATGGTTAGGTGGAATGCTAACAAATTGGGAAACTGTCTCTAATTCACTAAATTCACTTAATTCACTAAATAAAAAAATTAATAATCAAAACCTTAAATTAAAAAAGAAAGAAATTTTACAAATGAATAGACAAATAGAAAAAATTGAAAAGTATCTTGGAGGTCTTAAGGAAATGGGAACTGTTCCTCAAGCAATATTTGTAGTCGATGTTAATAAAGATGCTATAGCAGTAAGCGAAGCAAATAAATTAAAAATTCCTGTTATTGGTATTTTGGACACTAATTCATCTCCATCTGGTATCGATTATCCTATTCCTGGAAATGATGATTCTAGAAAATCTATTGAATTAATTTGTTCATTAATATCTAGTACAATATCAAAAAATTTTAAAAAAATTGATAAAAATGAAATTATAAAAAAAAAAGATAATTCTAAAATTCCAACGAAAAAAGAAGTCAAAGAAAAATTAAAGAATAAAAAAAAATAAATGACAAAACTTTCTACAAGTGATATTAAAAAATTAAGAGATATTACAGGTGCGGGTTTTTTAGATTGTAAGGAAGCCTTAGAAAATTCAACTAATGATATTGAAAAAGCAATAGATTTTTTGAGAAAAAAAGGTATTTCAACTGCTCAAAAAAAAGGTGAAAGAACTGCAAGTGAAGGACTTATTGCTATTTCAAAAAATGAATCCAATAATGAAGCAAGTATAATAGAAATTAACTCAGAAACTGACTTTGTAGCTAGAAATGCTGACTTTCAAGATTTTGTTTCTAATATTTCTAATATAGCTCTTAAAAATAAAGGCGATAAAGAAAAAATTAATAATGATAATTATCAAGGCTCAGATATTGTTTCGCAATCTTTAACAAATCTTATTTCTAAAATAGGCGAAAATTTATCATTGAGACGTTCTAATTTTCTAGAAATAAAGAATGGTTATATAGGTACATATATACATAATGTTGAAAAAGATAACATGGGAAAAATTGGCGTTATTATTTCCGTTGAAACTGGTTTAAAATTTAACGATGTTGAAGATTTTTTAAAAAAAATTTGTATGCACATTGCTGCATCAAATCCTATTTCTATTACTTCAGAAGAAATTGATCAAGATATAATTAATAAAGAAAAAGAATTTCAATTAGATGAAATAAAGAAGAGTGGAAAAGATGAGAATATACATGAAAAAATTTTACAAGGAAAAATGAATAAATATTTCAATGAAGTTGTTCTTTTAGAACAGAATTTTGTAATGGATGATTCAATTAAAATAAATAAATTTATAGAAGAAACAGAAAAAAATTTAAATGGTAATCTAAAAATCAAAAAATTTATTCGTTTTAAAGTAGGCGAAGGAATATAATAAATCTATAAAATTTACATAAAATATGGTTGGTAAAATTAAATATAAAAGAATTTTGCTAAAATTATCTGGCGAAGCTTTATTGGGAAAAAGAAATCATGGTATTGATAAAAAGGTTGTCACGTTTTTAGCTAATGAAATTAAAAAAGTTTATAAAAAAAAAATACAAATCAGTCTTGTTATAGGTGGAGGAAATATTTTTCGAGGTACTGACGCAGTATCTGTTGGAATTGAAAGAACAACTGCTGATTATATGGGGATGTTGGGTACTGTTATTAATGCTTTAGCAATTCAAAATTCTTTAGAAAAAGTAGCTGTACCTACTAGAGTTTTATCTTCTATACCAGTTCCCGCAGTATGTGAACCTTATATTAGAAGAAAAGCTATAAATCATTTAAATAAAAATATAATAACGATCTTTGCTGCTGGTACTGGTAACCCTTATTTTACTACTGATACTGCTGCAGCATTAAGAGGAATAGAAATTGATGCCGATATTATAATTAAGGCAACTAAGGTAAATGGTGTTTATTCCTCAGACCCTTTGAAAGATAAAGATGCAGTTAAGTATGATAAAATTAGTTTTAAAGAAGTTATTGATAAAGAATTAAAAGTTATGGATTTAACAGCTTTTACATTATGTAAAGAAAATAAACTTCCAATAGCTGTAGTAGATATTAATGATAATAGTATAATAGATTTAATCAATAATAAGCCTGTTGGTTCAATTATTAGTTAGGAAAAAAAATGATAAATGAAATATTTGTAAATACTAAAGATAAAATGAATAAAGTGATTACACACTATACGTCAGAAATCTCAGTTATTCGTACTGGAAGAGCATCAACAAACATGTTAGATGTTATAAAAGTGGATTATTATGGAACTTCAACTCCTCTTAATAATATATCTAACATTTCATCTCCAAGTCCTGAATTAATTGTTATTCAACCATTTGATCCTTCATCTTTAGAAATGATTGAGAAAGCAATTATTTCTTCAGACTTAGGTATGAGCCCTAACAATGATGGTAATATTATTAGATTAAATGTTCCTCCATTAACTGAAGAGCGAAGAAGTGAACTTATTAAATTAGTTCATAAATATATTGAAGACGCTAAGGTTTCTATAAGAAATATTAGAAGAGATGCTAATGAAAATCTAAAAAAGTTTGAAAAAAGCGGTGATTTATCTGAGGATAATCTTAAAAGGGCTCTTGAAAATATTCAAGAGTTAACAGATGAATATATAGAAAAGCTTGTAACTATTCAGGACTTAAAAGAAAAGGATATTCTTTTATAGATATTTTTTCATCTCTTGTTTTGCATTAATCAAATCGGAATGTTCTACATTAAGAGTATTAGATATCTTTTTAATAAAATGTTCTTCTAAATAATAAAAATCACCATCAGAGTAAGCAACCTCAAATGCACAACATATAAAATCAATTTTATCTTGATAGGTGAAACTTTTGTTTAATTCTCTAGAATATTTATAAAAATCTGTTGATTTTTTTAAATCATTTAAACA
>PBIP01000002.1 GCA_002720895.1 Pelagibacteraceae bacterium | reverse complement strand
TCAGGCAAACTAAATAAAAAAAATTAATAAAAAACTTTTTATAAAACTGTTAATATAAATTTTTTAGGAGTTTTTTTTAATTTATGTCAGAGGAATTAAAAAATCTTGAACAGCAAATAGAAGATAAGATAAATAATGCTAACAATTTAGATGAATTAAATGCTGTTAGGATTGAGGTATTTGGAAAGAAAGGTCTAATTACCCACCATTTAAAACTTTTATCTGAATTGGATGAAAAGGAAAGAAAAGAAAAAGGAAGAATTATTAATGATCTAAAAAGTAAAATTAACTCATTAATTAAAGAAAAAAATGAAAATCTGAGTCAAAGTGAAATTTCAAAAAAATTACAAAGCGAAGAAATAGATATTACTTTAACAACAAGACCAACGGATGAAGGTAGATTAAATCCTATTACACAAGTAATAGCTGAAATTACAGCAATTATGCAAAAAATGGGGTTCGAAACAGCCTTAGGTCCTGATATTGAAGATGATTATCATAATTTTACCGCTTTAAATATTCCGCCAGAACATCCAGCTCGTCAATTACACGATACTTTTTATCTAAAAAATAATACCAAACAACTTTTAAGAACTCACACGTCGCCTGTACAAATTAGAACATTAGAAAAAAAAAAAACCACCCTTAAAAATTATTGCACCAGGTAGAACTTATAGAGCTGATTCGGATATGACCCATACCCCAATGTTTCATCAAATTGAAGGCCTATATTTAGATAAAAATGTAAACATGAGTCATTTAAAAGGATGCATCATGGATTTTTGCAGAGAATTTTTTGAAATTAATGATCTACCAATAAGATTTAGACCTAGCTTTTTCCCATTTACTGAGCCATCTGCAGAAATTGATATTGGATGTTTTAAAAATAAAGAAGAAATAAGAATAGGAAAAGGAGGGAGTTGGCTCGAAATTATGGGTTGCGGCATGGTTCATAGCAAAGTTCTAAAATATTGTAAAGTAGATAGCAATAAATACCAAGGGTTTGCATTTGGAGTTGGTGTTGAAAGATTGGCAATGTTGAAATATGGAATTTCTGATTTAAGAAGTTTTTTTGATTCGGATATAAAGTGGTTAAATAATTTTGGTTTTACAATTTTTGAAAATATAGAAAAAATATAAAAAAATGAAATTTACTTTTTCTTGGTTACAGAAATATTTAAAAACAAAAAAAAGTCTTGATAACATTTGTGATCGATTAACTATGCTAGGAATAGAGGTTGCAGAAATAATTGATAATCAAAATTTTTTAAAACAATTTAAAATTGCTGAAGTTAAAGAAGTTCAAGATCATCCCAATGCAGATAGATTAAAATTATGCAAGGTTAATGATGGCAAGAATGATTTAGACATTGTTTGTGGTGCACCAAATGTAAAAAAAGATATGAAAGTAGTTTTAGCACCAGTAGGAACAAAAATGTTAGAAGAAGGATTTATAATACAAAAATCAAAAATTCGAGATATTTTGAGCGAAGGAATGCTATGTTCGGAAAAAGAAATTGGATTAGGAGATAATAGTGATGGAATAATTCAACTAGAAGAAAATGCAAAAGTAGGTAGTTCATTATCAAGCCTTTATCCTTCCGAAAAAATCATTGATGTTGAAATAACTCCTAATAGATCTGATTGTTTAGGAGTTTATGGAATTGCAAGAGATTTAGCTGCTGGAGGTGATGGAAATTTTATCGAAAAAAAGATAATTAAAATTAAAAGTAAATTTAAAAGTAAAATAAATATACAAATTCTTAAAGAAGCTAAATTAGCTTGCCCAGTATTTTACGGATGTTATATAAAAAATGTAAAAAATTGCGAAAGTCCTGAATGGTTAAAAAAACAATTACAAGCAATTGGTTTGAAACCTATTTCGGCATTAGTGGATATTACTAATTATTTAACTATTGATTGTAATAGGCCACTACATGTATTTGATGCTGATAAAATTAATGGAAATTTAGAGATTTCTTTAGCTAAAGGCGGTGAAAGCTTTAAGGCTTTAGATGGGCAAGATTACAAATTATCTAAAGAGATGTTAGTAATAAAAGATGGGAAAGATATATTAAGTATAGCAGGAGTTATTGGAGGTATTTCATCAATGTGTGGGTCAGAAACTAATAATGTATTTTTAGAATGTGCTTACTTTGATCCTATATCAGTTGCAAAAACAGGCAGACTGTTAAATATAGAAACAGACGCAAGACATAGATTTGAAAGAGGGGTTGATCCACAAAGCGTTTCTAAAGGAATTGAAGAAGTAACAAATTTGATATTAGAGATTTGTGGTGGCGAAGTTAGCGATTTTGTTTTTGATGGAAAAATACCAATAAATAAAGAGAAAATCATTTTTGATACAAATAAAATTGAAAATTTTGTAGGAATTAAAATTTCGGATAAAAATATTTATAATATTTTAAAAAAACTTGGTTTTGGAGTTATAAAAAAGGGAAAAAAATTTGAGCTTTCAATACCAAGCTGGAGACATGATATAGAAAGTCAAGAGGATATTGTTGAAGAAATTATTCGAATATATGGTTATGAAAAAATTCCATCTAACTCTATATATATTAGTAATCAAAATAAGGTAGATAATCTTTGCCAAACAAGGGAATTGAATATGAAAAGATGTCTTGCTCAAAGAGGATTAACAGAGACAGTAACCTGGTCTTTTATGTCGAACAAAAAATCAAAAGTTTTTGGAATGAATAATGTTTTAGAAATAGAAAATCCTATTAGCAACGATTTAGATATAATGAGAGGTTCAATGATTCCTAATTTTTTAGACGCTGTATGTAAGAATATTGCAAATGGTGAAGAAAAAGTTTGTTTGTATGAATTAGGCCCAGTTTTTGATAAAAAATTTGAAAATAACCAACAAATATTTTTATCTGGAGTTAGATGTGGTAGAAGTAAAAAACATTGGCTAAAAAAAGATAGATTGTATGATTTTTTTGATGTGAAATTAGATTTAGAAAGCATTCTTAAATGCTGTAAAATACCTCGAAATTCATATGTTTTAAATAACAGCGCACCTAGTTACTATCATCCTGGTAAATCAGGATCCATTAATTTTTTAAATGATTCTAAAGATGGTTTTTTTGGAGAAGTACATCCTGATATAACAAAAAAATTTGATATAAATTATCCTGTATATGCTTTTGAATTAAATTTAAATACTTTGCCTCATGAAAAAAAAGAAAGTATAAAGACTTTTAAAAATAAAAATTTTCAAAAAGTTGAAAGAGATTTTGCATTTATTGTTGATAAAAAGATCAAATCACAAACTATAATTGATTTAATCAATAAAAATGAAAATACTTTGATAAATGAAATTAATATTTTTGATTTATATGAAGGTGAGGGAATACCGCAAGGAAAAAAATCTATAGCTATTTCTATTGTTTTACAACCAGATAGTAAAACTTTAAAAGATTCAGAAATTGAAACTATTTGTAAAGAAATTATTTCTAAAGTAATAAAAAATACAGGTGCAATTCTAAGAGAAAAATAATCTAAATGAAAATCTCTAATATAAGAAATTTTGCCATTATTGCACACATAGATCATGGCAAATCAACTTTAGCTGATAGGCTCATACAATATTGTGGAGGAATTTCTCAAAGAGAATTTCGTGAACAATTATTAGATTCTATGGATATTGAAAGAGAAAGGGGAATTACCATTAAAGCTCAAACAGTACAATTAAATTATAAATATAATAATGAAGAATATAAATTAAATTTAATAGATACTCCTGGACACGTAGATTTTGCTTATGAAGTAAATCGTTCTTTAGCAGCTTGTGAAGGTTCAATACTTGTTGTTGATAGTACGCAAGGAGTAGAAGCACAGACTTTAGCAAATTCATATCAAGCTATTTCAAATAATCATGAAATAATACCGGTACTTAATAAAATAGATTTACCTGCTTCTAATACGGAAGGGGTAATAAAACAGATTGAAGATATTATAGGAATAGAAGCAAAAGAAGCCATAAAAGTATCAGCAAAAACTGGTGAAGGAGTTGATGATTTATTAAATATTTTAGTAAAAAATTTACCAGCACCAAAAGGTATTAATGATGATCCACTTCAAGTTTTTATAATAGACAGTTGGTATGATAAATATCTTGGGGTAATTACACTAGTAAGAGTTAAGAATGGAATACTCAAAGTAGGTCAAAAAATTCAAATGATGTCCAATAAAGTTTCATATGATATTGAAAAAGTTGGAGTTTTCACTCCTAAACTAAAATACGTAGATAAATTAACTGCAGGTGAAATAGGCTTTATAACCGCTGGTATTAAAAAAGTAGCAGACTGTAAAATTGGAGATACATTAACAGAAGAAAAAGAACCATGTGATAAAGCATTACCTGGTTTTAAACCTTCACAACCAGTTGTTTTTTGTGGATTATTTCCTTATGATGCATCTCAATTTAATGATTTTAAAGATAGTCTAGAAAAATTAAGTTTAAATGATTCTAGTTTTTCATATGAACAGGAATCTTCAGCTGCATTAGGACAAGGGTTTCGTTGTGGTTTTTTAGGGTTATTACATATGGAGGTAATAAGAGAAAGATTAGAAAGAGAGTTTAATCTTCAACTTATCACAACTGCTCCCAGTGTAGTTTATCAAATTACTGATAATAATAATAAAATTAAAGAAATACAAAACCCAATTGAATTTCCTGATCCAACATTAATAAAAAAAATGGAAGAGCCATGGATTATTTCTACAATCATAGTTCCACAAAATTATTTAGGAAGTGTTTTTGAATTATGTGAATCAAGAAGAGGAGAACAAATTGATCATAATTTTATGGGCAAAACAAGCGTAGTTAAATACAGATTACCTTTGGCAGAAACAATAATTGACTTTTACGATCGATTAAAATCTATAACTACAGGATATGCAAGTTTTGATTATCAATTAGATGGTTATAAAGAAAGTAAATTAATTAAATTAAATATTTTGGTGAATCAAGAAATTGTTGAGCCTCTTTCAATTATTATGCATGCATCACATGCCGAACAAAGAGGAAGAGAAATTTGTAAAAGATTAAAAGAAGTTTTACCTCGTCAACAATACAAATTACCAATACAAGCAGCTATTGGTGGAAAAATTATTGCCAGGGAAACAGTGCCAGCATATAGAAAAGATGTAACTGGAAGTTTGTATGGTGGGGATCGAACAAGAAAAGATAAACTTTTAAAAAAACAAAAAAAAGGAAAACAACGTTTAAAGCAATTTGGAAAAATTGATATTCCGCAATCTGCTTTTTTAGAAGCTCTAAAAAGTAGCGAAAATAATAAATAATATTATTATATATTTATTGGGACAGGTGTCAGAGTGGTCGATTGTGCATCCTTGGAAAGGATGTGTTGTAGAAATACAACCGGGAGTTCGAATCTCCCCCTGTCCGCCATTTTTAAATTTTAAAATAATTTAAAAAAAAATATTAAATTGATATCATTAAATGTATGGGTAAATTTTTAAAAATAGTTATTGTATTTGTTTTAGTAGATATAATTTTTTCAGCTATAATTTTTTCTAGACATTTTTTTAGAGATACAGATTATTTTTCTATTGCTGATCAATTTCATTTTACAAGATATTTTGTTTCACCTTTTTTAGAAGGAGAACAAAAAAAACTTCCAGATAATATCGAATTTTTAGGTTTTCATAAGAAATTAAGCAAAAAAAAAATATATATTTCTGATCCCGTTTTAGGATGGAGATTGGGTAAAAACCGTGCTGATTTAAAAACTCCTTTTTCATATAATAAACCTGCTTTAAGAATAACAAATTCACAAGGTTTTGGTTCATCAGGAGAATTTCAATATTTTTATAAGAAAAAAAAACCAGATGATATTTATAGAGTTGTAATTTTAGGAGGATCAACAGTATTCGGAGATGGAGCAGAGAGTATTAAGGATAATTTACCATCAAAGTTAAAGAATGAGTTTATAGAAAATCAAGATATAAAACAAAAAATTGAAATAATAAATGCAGGTGTAGGCGGGTATGATTCAGGTCAAGAATTTATGTATTTATATACTGAACTCTTATCTTTTAAACCAGACTTAGTCTTAGTTTATAATGGATGGAATGATCAACTAAATGCTGTGCAAAAAATTTCTAAACTTGGCAGCGAAGTTTATAATAATCAGGATTGGATTGATTATTATTATAAACCTTCACATTTAAATATAAAAAAAATTTCAAACCAATCATTTACCTTTTTTGGTTCAACAAAAATTTTTTTAAATAGTTCTATTGTATCTTTAAGAAGGTTTTTTGAGGGCTCTAGTACTTTTTATCTTTTTAAAAAATTTTATACTTTTTTTGGAAAAAAAGAAACAAAGGAAAATTTTCTACCAAATGATGTTATTGATTTTGATTCTTATATATCTAAATATTATAAAAAAAATATTGAAACAATGATTCAATTATCAAATTCAAATAATTTTAAGATAGCGATATTACTTCAACCAATATTAGGAGTCAGTGATGAATTAGAAAACCAATATGGCCATTTGGAATTAGATTCTAAAGTTATTTCCTACAGAGAAGATTTCTATAATAAAGTAAGAATTACTTTAAATAATTTAAATGATAAGTACAAGAATAATGAAAATATTTGTATTAAAGATATAAGTCAGAATATATTTAAAAATATTACTTCTAGAGTTTATGAAGATAGCGGACATTTATTAGGAAAAGGAAATGAAATAGTTGCAAAAAAAGTTTACGCACATTTGTCTTCTTGCTTTAATTATAATTGATTAAAAATTTAAAATATCGAAACTCTTTTTTACTAGAAATTATACTAAAAAATATTAGTCTTATTTTCTATGAGTAAAGCATTATTATTATCATCAGGCATAGCATTTGTACTTTTTCTAATAATTGATTTTTTTTGGCTTTCAATTGCAGTTAAATATATTTATAAACCATCGTTAGGACCTTTGCTTTTAGATAAACCAATTTTATCTGCTGCATTTGTTTTTTATATTTTGTATATAGTAGGTTTAACATTTCTCGTTTTGAGACCTAATATCGATAATTTCCAAGTTTTTGAGTCATTATGGATGGGAGCTTTATTTGGTTTAGTTGCTTATGGAACTTATGATTTGACAAACCTTGCAACAATAAAGGGTTGGTCACTTAAAGTTACAATTATTGATTTACTTTGGGGTGGTATATTAACCGGAACAGTATCAGCTCTAACTATTTGGATTATGAGTAAAATTAATCATATATAATGTATATATGTTAGATTCAAAAAAATGTATTTGGATTACTGGCGCGAGTACCGGAATAGGCAAAACACTAGCTTTAAAGTTAGCAGAAGAAGGATACATTGTTGCTGCTAGTTCAAGATCAACTAAAAATTTATTAAAATTAAGAGAAGAATCTAAAAATTTAAAAGGATCTATTAGTATTTATCCTTTAGATATTAGTTTAAGAAATAAATGTATTTTAGTTTTTAACAAAATAGAGAAAGAATTAGGAAATATAGGAACCGTAATTCTTAATGCTGCAATTAATGAGCCAATGCATAGTCAAAACTTTTCATCTAAAAAAATTAAAGAAATTATAGATGTAAATTATGTTGGCACAGTAAATACATTAGAGCCAGTAATAAAAAAATTTACAAAAAGAAATTATGGAAAAATAGCTGTTGTTGCCTCCTTAGCTGGTTATTTGGGATTTCCATATTCATCTGCATACTGTCCTACAAAAGCTGCTCTAATTAGTTTATGTGAGTCGTTAAGATCAGACTTACAGCAATATAATGTTATTCTCCAAGTCATAAATCCAGGTTTTGTTAAAACACCAATGACTGATAAGAATGATTTTTATATGCCTTTTTTAATTTCTAGTAAGAAATCAGCTGAATATATTTTTAAAGGATTAAAAAGTGATCGTTTTGAGATTTTTTATCCAAGAATGTTTGCCTATATAATTAAAATATTAAGATTCCTTCCATATTATTTATCACTACCTGTTTTAAAGTCTATGTTAAAAAAATACAGAAAACATAAAGTAAAAAAATAATTTATTTTTTATTTTGAATTCCTATTTGAACAACATTTAGAGTACCCTGTTCAAAACCTGTCTGGCAATAATTTAGATAATATTCCCACATTCTTTTAAACTTTTCATCAAACCCAAGAGATTTAATAGATTTCCATGAGTTTCTAAATCTGATAAACCATTCCTTAAGAGTTTTTGAATAATCTTTTCCAAAATCATTTATAGATGTTTGTAAAAAACCATTTTTTAGTATTATTTTTTGAAGTATTTCTTTTGACGGAAGCATTCCTCCTGGAAAGATATATCTTTGTATGAAATCAATATTATTTTCTTTGTATTTTAAGAATCTTTTATTATTAATAGTTATAATTTGTAATGCAGCTAATCCATTTGGTTTTAATAATTCTTTAACTTTTTTAAAATATGTGTCCCAGTACTTTTCTCCTACCGCTTCAAACATCTCTATTGATGCTATTCTATCAAATTTGCCATTTAAACTTCTGTAATCAATTAATTTAACCTTAATTTTATTATTTAGTTTTAATTCACTTACTCTTTTTTTTACATATAAAAATTGTTTTTTGCTTAAAGTTATACATGTTATTTTACATTTGTATTTTTTTGCCGCATAAATAGCAAAACTTCCCCAGCCACAACCAATTTCTAATAAATGATGTTTTGGTTTTAATTTTAATAATTTACAAATTTTCTCATGTTTATTAATTTGAGCATTTTCCAAATTTTTTTTTCCATTTCCATATATAGCAGATGAATACGTTAAATCTTTATCTAACCATTTTTTGAAAAAATCATTTCCTAAGTCATAATGATAAGAAATATTTCTTTTATTTTGTTTTAATGTGTTTTCTGTTAATTTTTTTCTGAAAAAACCCATTATTTTTTCTAAAAAACTTTTTTTATAAAAAAAATTTATATAATTCTCATTCTTTATAAAAAAAGTAAGCAATGAACTTAAATTCTTAGTTTTAATATGACCTTCTAAATATGATTCAGCAAACCCTAGAGATCCATTATTTATAATTTTGTTTATAGATTCGTATGAATTAATTTTAAGTATAGCTTTTGGCTTTTTAGTTATACCAGAAAATTTATATTTTTTATTTTCAGGCGTAATAATTTCTATTTGCCCGTATTTTATTTTTGAGATCTGATTCAGAATTTTTTTCATTTTTTTATAAATGTAAAATTACTTTTTAGTACTGGTTTTTTAAAATATTTACCTTTTTTAAAAAGAAAAATTTTTAATGCTTCAAAATAAATGACTAAAACAACTTTTACTGTTAAGAATGGATACTTAATTAAAAAAAATAATAAATTTTTAATACTTAATTCTTTATAATGACAGTTTAAAACTGCTTGGAATATTTTCTTTTCCTTTTTTTTCATCACTATTGATGAATAGAATTTATCGTATGGTCTATTTATAGTAAAGTTATAATTTGCATTTAAATCCCAGAAGGGTGATACATGAAAACTTTTTTTACAAGAATGTTTAAAATATTTTTTTTTTAATGAATTATCATTTACTTTAAAAACATAAGCATGTTGTTCATTAAAAGTATTTTTTACTTCGTAAATAAGTGCTTTTATATTTCCATTAAGATCGTAACAAAAAAAAATGCTTAAAGGATTAAATACATATCCTAATATTCTTGGCATACTTAATAAAAAAATTTTTGTGTTCATTCTTTTAATTCCAATTTTTTTTAAAATATCATTAACCCATTCATCTATTTTTCTTTTATCTCTATAACCATGATCTTTATCGTTAATACTAAAAATATTAAAGTTGTTATAAGAAAAAAAAGTATATTTTTTTTTTAGTTCGTCAAGTTTATCAATATCAATAAAAGTATAAAAAATATTATATTTAAAACTATGATTCTTTGGAACTAATCGACTGTGCATTAAAGTTCCTTGATATAAACAATTTTTAGGTATTTTCATTATTTAATAATTTTGCAACTTTTATTGATGAATTAATCCCATCTTCATGAAATCCATAACCAAAATAACTTCCACAAAACCAAATTTTATTTTTCCCTTGAATCTTATTTAATTCTTTTGGGATTTCCATAGTTTTATTTGTAAATATTGGATGCGTGTATGTGGTTTTATAAAAAATATTTCTTGGAGTGAATGGCGGATTAAGTGTTAAAAATAGCAAATATTTTTTATCAATATTTTGCAACTTATTCATCCAATATGAAAAACATTGAATGTTTTTCTCTCTTCTTTTTATAGATAAATAATTCCAGCTTGCCCAAATGCTTTTTTTTAAAGGCATAAGTCTTTTGTCAGAGTGTAAAAAAACTTTATTAGAACTATATCGAAATTTTTTTAATAATCTTGAAAGTTTTATATCCATTTTACTTAGCAAGTCACCTGTTTCATTTGCATGACATGCGCAGACAACATGATCATAAACTTCATAACTTTTATTAGTAAAAACCAACATTTTATTTTTAATTTTTTTTAATTTTATAACTTTTGTATTTTTTTTTACTTTTATTAATGGATTTTCTAATATTTTCTTTACATAGTTTTTACTTCCACCTTTAACTGTATACCATGTAGGTCTATTAAATAAATTTAGTAAGCCATGATTTTCAAAAAAATTAATAAAAGTTTGAAACGGCATTTTATTTATACCCCTTTTTTTCGTTGACCATATTGCAGATGCCATTGGATATATGTGTTTATTTTTGAAATATTCAGAATATTTTTTTTTATTTAGATAATCTTCTAATGTTAAATTCTTATATTTTTTTTTTTCTAAATGTGCACTTTTATAAAATTTTATTATTTCATACAACATTATCCAAAATTTTTTTTTTAATATATTTTTTTTTTGCGAAAATATTCCTGTTAAAGTACCAGAGTAGTAAAAATTTTCTTTTTGAAAATCAACCGAGAAAGACATATTACTTTTTTCAATTGATATATTATAAAATTTAAAAAAATCTGTAAGATTAGGATAATTTTTTTTATTAAAAACAATAAAACCAGTATCTACAGATATTTTTTTTTTTTTTAAATTTACTTCAACAGTATTACTATGACCTCCAAAATAGTTATTCTTTTCATAAACTGTAACGTTAAATTTTTTTGAAATTTTCCAAGCTAAATATAACCCAGATATACCGGACCCAATGACTGCTATCTTCTTTTTTTTAACCATTAGTTATATTTACAGACGCATGTGTGCTACATTCAAAAAAAACATGAATAGTAAAAAAAAATTATTTATGGATTTAGATCTGTTTTATATTTACAGCACTTTGTCGACCATTTTCTTCCTCAACGTCGTATGATATTTTATCACCTTCGTTAAGAACAGAAATATTAGCCTTTTGTAGAGCTGTAATATGAAGAAACATATCTTTGTCCGGAGTATCGTCTTGTGAAATAAAACCGTATCCTTTTTTTGGATTAAACCATTTCACAGTACCGGTTTTTGAACTCATATTGTCTTATCTCTATAGTAAAAAAAGTTAATAAATTAATATCTAACCATTTAAACAACAATTTTATTTAATGCAATACTTTATTTTTTCGTAAAATTTTGTCATTTAAAAAATAATTTGTAATATGTTTTAATGGTTCTAAGAAGTGTTATTAGAAATTTTCTCAAATTAGAATCTTCAAGTGGAATATTACTTTTTATTGCTGGTTCAATAGCTCTAATATTAAGTAATTCAAGCTTTGCTGAGGATTTTGATCACATCCTTCATATAAAAGTATTATTGGGAACAGACTCCCCATTATTTTATAAATCAATTCAACATTGGATAAATGATGGATTAATGGTGATATTTTTTTTCACAATAGGTTTGGAAATTAAAAGAGAATTCTTAGAAGGAGAATTATCTATGCCTTCACAAGCAATATTGCCAGTTATTGCTGCAGTTGGAGGTATGGCTGTTCCAGCAATATTTTATTTATTTTTTAATATCAATGATCCTAATACAATTAAAGGATGGGCTATACCGTCTGCAACAGATATAGCGTTTTCTTTAGGTGTGCTAAGTTTACTTGGTAGAAGAGTTCCATTTAGTTTAAAAATATTTTTGATGGCTCTTGCAATTATTGATGATTTAGGGGCAATAATAATTATTGCATTATTCTATAGTTCTAATTTAGAATTACTTTCTTTATTTTACGTATTTCTTACTTTGATCCTTCTATATTTGTGCAATAAAAAAAATATTCAAAATATCTGGATATATGTTTTTTTAGGACTATTACTTTGGATTTTTATTCAAAATGGAGGCATTCATGCAACAATAGCAGGAGTTTTATTATCAATATTTATTCCTCACAAAAGAATAAAAACTAAAAAAGAATCTTTACTTACATTTACTGAACACAAACTTCATCCTTGGGTCGCATATTTTATTATGCCTATGTTTGCCTTAGCAAATGCAGGTGTATATTTGGGAGATATATCTTTAAAATCACTTACCGAACCAATTCCTCTTGGAATTATGACTGGACTTTTTTTTGGAAAACAAATAGGAGTTTTTTTTACGACTTTCTTATTGATAAAATTGGGCTATGCGAGATTACCTTCTGAATCTAATTGGACTCAAATGTATGGTGTGGCAACACTAACAGGAATAGGATTTACTATGGCAATGTTTATAAATTTTTTAGCTTTTGATTCAGAAATTTATATAAGTCAAGCCAAGATAGGAATTTTAATTGCATCATTGCTTTCAGCAATCTTTGGGTATTTATTACTTAATATTAAAAGCAGCAGAAATTAATTTCTTTGTATACAGTTGTTTAGGCGATTTAAATATACGATCAGCTTTACCACTTTCAATAATTTTTCCATCTTTTAGCACGATAAGTTGATGAGCAAGAGATTTAACTACTCTAAGATCGTGAGAAATAAAAATATATCCTAAATTATTTTCTTTTTGTAATTTTTTTAGAAGATTAATTATTTGCGATTGTACTGATAAATCTAAGGCGCTTGTTGGTTCATCCAATATTAAAAAGCGAGGTTTTAAAACAATAGCTCTTGCAATTGCTATACGCTGTCTTTGTCCACCACTAAATTCGTGAGGATATCTATTTAAAATATTTGTATCAAGCTCAACTTTTTTTAAAGTATCTATAATTAATTTTTCTCTATCTTTCTTTTTAAGATTTTGTTTATGAATTTCTAATCCCTCTCCTATTATTTCTTTTATACTTAACCTTGGTGAAAGAGATCCAAAAGGATCTTGAAAAACAACTTGTAAATCATTTCTTAGTGGTCTCATTTTTTTAAAATCGAAATTATTTATAGATAATTTTTCATTTTTTTTAAAAAAATTAATTTCTCCGCTACTTTTTATTAATCTTAGTACAGCCATTCCCAAAGTTGTTTTACCCGAACCAGATTCACCAACAATTCCTAATGTTTGACCTGTAAATACATTAATATTTACTTTATCTACTGCTTTAATAAAGCCGCTTGTCTTTTTTAAAAAACCTTTTTTTATTGGATAATATACTTTTAAGTCTTTTGTAGATAATAAAGATTTTTTATTTCTTATTTTTATTGGTTTTCCTTTAGGTTCAGATGATAAAAGTTTCTTTGTGTAGGGATGTTTAGGTTTTGAAAAGATTAAATTTGTTTTTCCTGATTCAACAATTTTCCCATTTGTCATAACAATCACTTTATCTGTTATATTTTTAACTATTGTTAAATCATGAGTAATTATTATTAAACTCATTTTTAATTTGCTTTGAAGTTTTTTAAGTAAATTTAAAATTTGTGCCTGGATAGTTACATCAAGTGCTGTTGTAGGTTCATCTGCAATTAATAAATCAGGATCATTTGCAAGTGCCATTGCTATCATAACCCTTTGCTTTTGCCCACCTGATAATTGATGCGGATAATCATTTAGTCTATTTTTTCCATCTGGGAATCCAACTAAATCTAAAAGTTCTATAGCTCTGTTTTCTGCCTCTTTATCTGATAAATTTTTATGTAAAAAAAGAACTTCAGTAACTTGCTTTCTAATATTATGCAAAGGATTTAGAGAAGTCATAGGTTCTTGAAAGATCATAGATATGTTATTTCCTCTAATTTTTTGTAGTTCTTCTTCAGTAGAATTTAAAATATTTTTGTTGTTGTAATATATTTCACCTGATGGATGGAATGCTGTTGGATAAGGTAATAATTTTAAAACAGAAAGAGCGGTAACCGATTTTCCACTACCTGATTCACCAACAATCCCTAAAGCTTCCCCTCTTGCTACATCTAAAGAAATATTTTTTACCGCTGAAGATATTTTATTATCAATATTAAAAGAAACAGAAAGATTTTTAATTCTTAGAAGATTATTCATTTTTATATTATTTTAAATATTTTTTTGGATCAAAAGCATCTCTAACAGCTTCTCCAACAAAAATTAACAAACTAAGCATAACCCCTAAAGTTAAAAATACCGTAATACCTAACCATGGAGCATTCAGATTTGCTTTTCCTTGCGCTAATAACTCTCCAAGACTAGGGGATCCAGGAGGTAGACCAAATCCTAAAAAATCTAGACTTGTAAGTGTTGTAATTGATCCATTCAAAATGAAAGGCAAAAAGGTTAAGGTTGCCACCATTGCGTTAGGAAGTATATGCCTTTGCATAATTGTTAAATTATTTACCCCTAATGCTCGAGCAGCATGGACGTACTCAAAATTACGAGTTCTTAAAAATTCAGCTCGAACAACTCCAACTAATGACATCCAAGAAAATAATAACATTATACCTAACAACCAAAAAATATTCGGTTCTACAATACTTGCTAAAATTATTAATATATATAAGACAGGTAAGCCACTCCAAATTTCTATTATTCTTTGAAAAAATAAATCTACTATGCCTCCAAAGAATCCTTGGACTGCACCTGCAGTAATGCCGATTATAGAACTAAAAATTGTTAATGATAAACCAAACAAAACACTAATTCTAAAACCGTAAATTAAACGTGCCAATACGTCTCTGCCTTGATCATCTGTACCAAGTAAATTTTCTTTATCAGGTGGCGATGGAGCAGGAGTCGGAATTAAATAATTTATAGTATCATGGGAATATGGTATTAAAGGCCATATCATCCAGCCTTTATCTTCAATTTTCTTTTTTATATAAGGATCTTTGTAATCAGCGTAAGTTTCAAAATCACCATCAAAAGTTTTTTCTGTATAATTTTTAAAAATTGGTAAGTAAAACGTATTATCATATTTTACTAATAGAGGCTTATCATTCGATATAAATTCTGCAAAAAGAGTAAAAAAAAATAAAAATAAAAAAATTTTAAAAGATCTATATCCTCTTTTATTTGCTTTAAAGTTTTGAAGTCTTCTATAATTTAATTCTGATATATTAAAACCTAACATTTTTATGTATCCCTCGTTTCAAAATCAATTCTTGGATCAATCAAAACATATGTAAGATCTGTAATAAGATGTAAGATTAAACCAAAAAAGGTAAAAATATAAAGTGTTCCGAAAACNACNGGGTAATCTCTATTTAAAACACTTTCGTAACCTAATAATCCAAGNCCATCAAGCGAAAATATAACTTCTATTAATAAACTTCCAGTAAATAGTATGCTTATAAAAGCGGCTGGAAAGCCTGCTATTACGATAAGCATTGCATTTCTAAAAACATGTAAATATAAAACTTTTTTTTCAGACAAACCTTTTGCTTTAGCAGTTGTAACATATAATTTATTAATCTCGTCCATAAACGAATTTTTGGTTAGCATTGTCAATGTTGCAAAACCAGCAATTACTAAACTTAAAACAGGAAGTGTTATGTGCCATAAATAATCTAAAATTTTCTCAAAAAAATTTAAGTTATCCCAATTATTTGAGACTAATCCCCTTAATGGAAAAATATCTAAAAAACTACCGCCTGCTAAAAAAACAACTAGAGCTATCGCAAATAGGAATGAAGGTATAGCATAACCAACTATTATTACAGTACTAGTCCATATATCAAATTTTGAACCATCTCTTAATGCTTTTTTAATACCTAAGGGAATAGAAATTAAATAAACTATTAAAGTAGTCCATAACCCCAGAGATATACTAACTGGCATTTTATCGATTATTAAATCAATAACTTTTTGTCCTTTAAAATAACTTTCACCAAAATCGAATTTCAAATAATTTTTTAACATTATAAAAAAACGTTCATGGGCAGGTTTATCAAAACCATAATATTTTTCTAATTCAGCAATAAACTCAGGGTCCAAACCCTGTGATCCTCTATATTTACTTGCCGCATCAGCCGATTGACTTGTTTGAATATTAGTATTTTGTGAAGCAACATCTCCTTTATCAGTTCCAGCTATTCTTGATGTAGAATCAATATTGTGTCCTTTAATTTGAGAAATCATTTGTTCAACGGGCCCGCCCGGAGCAGCTTGTACGATAATAAAGTTTATAAGCAAAATTCCAAGCAATGTTGGAATAATTAGTAAAAGCCTTCTTATAATATAAGACAACATATTTAAGTATTTATATTAATTAATTACAGTTTTTAATAATTTAGCCTTATTTATATCGTACCACCAAGTATCCAATCCCAAATCATATTTTGGGTTTATTTTTGGTTTTCCAAATTTGTCCCAATATGAAATTCTAAAATTTTGAATATGCCAATGAGGGATAACGTAATATTCATTTAAAAGTACTCGATCTAAAGCTTTTGTGGCATTTTTTAAACTTTCCCTATCTTTCGCTGCAATTATTTTTTCTATTAAAAAATCTACAGTTAAATTTGAGACACCTGCATAATTTCTGCTACCGTTTATTTTTGCCGAATTTGAATGCCAAAAATCCCTTTGCTCATTTCCAGGACTTAAACTTTGACCCAAACTTACAACTGTCATATCAAAAGAAAAATTTTCTAATCTTCTTTCATATTGTGCGCTGTCTACTGTTCTTACTTTAGCTTCAATTCCAATTTTTTTTAAATTTCTAGCATATGGAAGTGCTATTCTTTCAAACTCAGGACTCACTAGAAGTATGGTGAATTTTAAAGGAACGCCAGTTTCTTTGTTTATTCTTTTGCCATTTTTAACAATCCAACCAGCTTCATAAAGTAATTCATCAGCAATTCTTAAATTTTTTCTAACATTTCCTGAACCATCATTTACTGGATTTAAATATTCATTATTAAATATTTCATTGGGTAATTTATTTTTAAAAGCATTTAACAATTCCAGTTCTTTTTTTGTTGGCAAACTTTTTGATGCTAAATCAGAATTAGAAAAGAAACTATTCGTTCTTTTGTATTGATCAAAGAAAAGAATTTTATTTGTCCACTCAAAGTCAAAAGCAAAATTAAGAGCTTTTCTTACAATTCTATCTTTAAAAACCTCTTTTCTTGTGTTTATAAAGAATCCCTGCATACCAGTTGGAATTTCATGTTTTACTGATTTTTTTTTTACATCCCCATTTTCAATTGCACTAAAATTATAAGCATTAGCCCATCTTTTAGCTTGGTTTTCCTGCCTAAAGTCATAATCTCCGCTTTTAAAAGCTTCTAGAGCAACAGTTGCATCACGAAAATATTCTATTATTAGTTTATTAAAATTAAATTTTCCTTTGTTAACTGGTAAATCTTTTGCCCAGTAATTATCTACCCTTTCAAATTCAATTGTTCTTCCTGCTTTAAAACTTTTAACGCGGTAAGGACCTGATCCAATAGGACTTTCTAATAAAACATTCTCAAATTTATTTTCCCAATAATTTTTTGATAATATTTTCATTTGACCGATAATTAAAGGAAGCTCTAGATTGGTTTCTCCTTGGAATATAAATTTGACTTCATTTTCGCTAATTTTTTTAGCTTCTTTAACACTGCCATAATAAAATTTAAAAAAAGGATGCCCTTTTTCTTTTAACGTATTTAATGTCCAAATAATATCTTCAACTTTAATCTGACTACCATCGTGGAATTTAGCTTGTTTTCTAATTTTAAAAATTACCCAAGATCTATCCTCTGGAACAGTTATTGTTTCGGCTATTAGACCGTACATTGTAAAAGGTTCATCAAAGGATTGAACTAATAAGCTGTCATGAACTTGAGATAAATTAGCAGCAGGGCTTCCTTTTAAAATGAAATTGTTCAATGTATCAAATGATCCTATTGCATGTAGTTTTATCGAGCCACCTTTGGGAGCATTAGTATTTACATAATCAAAATTTTTAAAATCTTTATCGTATTTAGGAGAGCCATGCATGCTAATTGCATGAGCATTATCTAATTTTTCAACAGCAAAAGCATTAGATAAAATCAAGAAAAATAATAGTAGACTCAAAAATTTTTTCATTTTACTTTTTGAATTACTTTTAAAAGTTTTTTATGAATTGTTGGATCTCCAGATGCTAAAATTTTTCCATCACTTTTTAAATTTAAATTATTTCCTTTCCAATCAGTAAATCTACCACCAGCTCCAGAAATAATAGCGACACTTGCTATATAATCATAAGGTTTAAGGTTAGCTTCTAAAACAACATCAATGAATCCGGATGCGAGTAATCCATGTGCATAACAATTAGTGCCAAAATGTGTTTCACCTATTTTTGAACGCACATTTTTATAAACTTTTTGGCTTTTTCCGGCGAACATCATTGGACTAGTTGCATACATTTTTAATCCTTTTAATTTTTTTGCTTTTTTAGTTCTCACTTTCATATTGTTATATTTAGTTTCTTTATTTGCTATTCCTATCCACCTTTCTTTTAAAATAGGTTGATTTAAAACTCCTAAATAGGGCGTGTTATTCTTCATAAGCCCCATTAAAGTACCAAAAAGAGGGCTTCCACCCATAAAGGATTTGGTGCCATCTATGGGATCAACAACCCAAACATATTCATTGTTTAAATTAAATTCACCTGTTTCTTCTCCAAAAAAACCACATTCAGGTGCTTTTTTTAGTATAAGATCTCTAATTTTCTCTTCAGCCTCTTTATCTGCTGTTGTTACAGGTGTATTATCAGCTTTAAATCTAATTTTTATATTTTTTCTAAAATATTTTTTTATTATTTTTCCACTAACGTCAGCGCATTCATTTGCCAATTTTATGTATTTATTTTCTAAATTTTTCATTATCTTTAATAATATTAATTTAAAATTTCAAAATTGATAATATATCTATAGCTTCGAAAAAACTAAGGAAAATTTTATGAATATAAAAAAAATAAATAAAGTTTCTTTCCAAGGCATTGAAGGGGCCAATTCTCATTTAGCTTCTAAAAAGCTATTTCCTAAGGCAAAAATAGTACCTTGTGAAACTTTCGAAGAAGTATTTGATAATGTTAAAACTAATAGGTCTGATATAGGGATAATTCCAGTTGAGAATTCTGTTGCAGGCAGAGTTGCTGAAATTCATAATTTAATGCATAAAACTTCCTTAAAGATAGTAGGTGAATATTTTATGAAAATTGAGTTAAATCTTTTAGGTATAAAACAGGCAAATATTAATGAAATAAACAATGTAAGAAGTCATATTCATGCGTTGTCACAATGTAGAAAATTTATAAAAAAAAAAAAATTTAGAATAATTGTGTCTGCAGATACTGCTTTAGCTGCTAAAGAGATTAGTGAAGAAAACGATAATAAAGAATCAGCAATTGCTTCTAGTCTAGCTGGTAAAATTTATAATTTAAAAGTTTTAAAAAAAAATGTTGAAGATAGTTACAAGAATGTAACGCGTTTTATTTTACTACAAAAGAAGTCTATAAAGGTTTCTTCAAATAAAGGAAAAATTTTAACAAGTTTAATCTTTGCTGTTAATAATATTCCTGCTTCATTACATAAGGCGCTCGGTTGTTTTGCAGTAAATAATGTTAATATGACTAAACTCGAAAGTTACGTTAACGAAACATTTAAACAAGCCGAATTTTATGCAGATATAGAAGGAGATATTAAAGATTTTAATGTTAATGCTGCATTAAAAGAAATTAAAGAATATACAAAATTTGTAAGAATTTTAGGAACATACTACGCCGATAA
>PBIP01000001.1 GCA_002720895.1 Pelagibacteraceae bacterium | reverse complement strand
GATTACTTTCAAGGATGTCGCTGGAATAGATGAATCAAAAAACGAGTTACAAGAAGTAGTTGAATTTTTGAGAGATCCATCAAAATTTCAAAGATTAGGTGGTAAAATACCAAAAGGAGTTTTATTAGTTGGACCTCCAGGCTGTGGGAAAACTCTTTTAGCAAGAGCTGTTGCAGGAGAAGCTGGTGTTCCATTTTTTACTATATCGGGATCAGACTTTGTAGAAATGTTTGTTGGAGTAGGTGCATCTAGAGTTAGAGATATGTTTGAGCAAGGAAAAAAAAATGCCCCATGTATAATATTTATAGATGAAATTGATGCAGTCGGTCGTCATAGAGGAGCAGGTTTAGGTGGTGGAAATGATGAAAGAGAACAAACTTTAAATCAATTACTAGTAGAAATGGATGGTTTTGAAAGTAATGAGGGAGTTATAATAGTTGCAGCAACTAATCGCCCAGATGTTCTTGATCCTGCCTTATTAAGACCTGGAAGATTTGATCGACAAGTAGTTGTGCCAAACCCAGATATTATTGGAAGAGAAAAAATTCTAAAAGTACATTTAAAAAAGGTTCCTCTTGCTCCAAATGTTAATGCAAAAATAATTGCTCGTGGAACCCCAGGTTTTTCAGGAGCAGATTTAGCTAATTTAGTTAATGAAGGAGCGTTGTTAGCAGCAAGAAGAAATAAAAGATTTGTTACAATGGAAGAAATGGAAGATGCAAAAGATAAAGTATTAATGGGAATTGAAAGAAAATCTATGGTTATGAAAGAAGAAGAAAAGAAATTAACAGCTTATCATGAAGCAGGACATGCAATTGTTGCTATTCATTCCAAAGAGTCTGATCCGGTACATAAAGCAACAATTATACCTAGAGGTAGAGCGCTTGGAATGGTAATGAGATTGCCAGAAAGTGACAGAATATCTATGTCTAAAATAAAATTAAAAGCAGATTTAGCAGTTGCAATGGGAGGCAGAATTGCCGAAGAGATTATTTTTGGCCATTCTAAGGTTACAACAGGAGCTTCATCTGACATAAGTATGGCAACAAATATAGCAAGAAAAATGGTTACAGAATGGGGTATGAGTGACAAATTAGGTCCGTTAGCTTATGGAGAAAATGAACAAGAAGTTTTTTTAGGCCATTCAGTAACTCAAAAAAAAAATATATCTGAAAACACTGCGCAAGAAATAGATAAAGAGGTAAGAAAAATAGTAGATGAGGCATATAAAAAAGCTCGTTTAATAATAAAAAAAAATATCAATCAACTTCATAGATTAGCAAAAGGACTTTTAAAGCATGAAACATTAACTGGTGAAGAAATTAAAGACGTGATTAAAGGTAAAAAAATTAAAAGAGCAGTAGTAAAAAATAACAAAAATAAGAATAAAATACTATCTCCGGTTCCAACAGTTGAAAAAGAAAAAAAGAAAATTGACGTTAGCGAACCCAAGTTAGAAAATAATTAAACTTTATATTTAATGAATTCTATTGGTTATAATTTAAATTATAACTCTTATCTATATAGTTTTTATGATTAAACAAAATTTAAGCAAATCAATTAATAAATTTAAAACTCCTGTAATTATGGGTATTCTAAATATTACACCAGATAGTTTTTCTGATGGAGGAAAACATTTTTCTAAAATAAAACTGGCTATTAAAAGTGCAATTGAAATGAAAAAAATGGGAGCAGAAATAATTGATATTGGAGCTGAATCAACTCGCCCAGGCGCACGTCCAGTTAAGCCCGAAATTGAAATCAGAAGATTAAAACCAATTATTCAAGGTTTAAAAAGAAAAAAGATAACTTTATCTGTAGATACAAGAAATTCATTAACAATGAAATTTGCATTAGATAACGGGGTAAATATTATTAACGATGTTTCAGCGCTTAATCATGATCATGAAAGTATTAATATAGTTAAAAACTCAAAATGTTTAATAATTTTAATGCATATGCAGGGAAATCCTCAAAACATGCAAATAAAACCAAAATATAAATTCGCTCCAAGAGATATTTATAATTTTTTAAAAAAACAAATTATAAAATGCAAAAAAGAAGGTATAGATAAAAATAGAATTATTATTGATCCAGGAATAGGGTTTGGCAAAACAAGTAAACATAATATAGAAATCTTGCAAAATCTAAGAATTTTTAAAAAATTAAAATGTAAGATATTAGTTGGATTATCTAGAAAAAGATTTATAGCGGAGCTTAGCAAAAAAGAGGACCCGATTAATAGGATTTCTGGAACAATAGCCGCTAATCAGTTTGCATTGGATCAAGGAGCAGATATTATTAGAGTTCATGATGTAAAGGAAGCTATGCAGGCAAAATTAGTTTGGCAAGCTCTAAATAAAAAAAAATAAAAATGAATAAAAAACTTTTTGGGACTGATGGCATAAGATGTAATGTGAAAAATGAAATATTTAATAATTTTTCATTAAATAAATTGTCAAAAGCAATTGTAAGGAATAAAAAAAATTTTAAAGTAGTTATTGGTTGGGATACCAGAGAATCAAGTAATCCTATACAAAAGAAACTTGTAAAACAATTGAAAAATAATGGAGCACATTTATTTATAGCTGGAGTAGTTCCAACTCCGTTAATATCATTTTTAACTAAGCAAATAGGTTGCGATATAGGAATAGTTATATCAGCATCACATAATCCATATCATTATAACGGTATAAAATTCTTTAATCGTAAAGGTGAAAAAATTTCTGAAAAATTTGAAAAACAAATAGAAAAAAATTTCTTTAATTTAAATAAAAGTAAAAAAAAATTCTTTGTAAATGGAAGTTCTAAAACCATTAAAAATCCTATTCAAATATATAAAAAAAAATTATTTTCTAAATTAAAGTTAAATAATTTTCCAAAAAAATTAAAAATTGTATTTGATTGTGCAAATGGATCTACTTATAAAATTATAAAAAAAGTAATCCCAAAAACGAAAATTAATTCAATTTATTTAAATAATAATCCAGATGGAAGAAATATTAATCATTTTTGTGGTTCTTTATATCCAAAAAATTTAACAAAAGAACTAAAAAAGCATAAAGCTGATTTTGGAGTCTCATTTGACGGCGATGGAGACAGAATAATATGTAGTGATGAAAAGGGGAAAATAATTGATGGAGATAAAATATTAGCATGTTTGGTTAAATATTTTTCTTCTATAACAAATAATAAAATTAAAGGAACAGTAGGAACGCACATGACCAATGCAGGTCTTGAAAAATTTATAAAAAAAATTGGATTAAAATTTTATAGAGCAAATGTAGGGGATAAATTTGTTTATAATGAAATGAAAAAAAAAAATTTTATAATTGGGGGTGAACAATCAGGACACATTATTTTAAGAGATTTTTGGCCTTCCGGAGATGGTGTTTTAATTGCTTTATGTTTAATTAAAATAATTTCAGATCATAATTTAAAAACTAGTGAAATATTTGATCTGTATAAACCGTATTTACAAACCCAAAAAAATATAAAAATTAAAGATTCTAAATTTCTTAAAAATATAAGAATTAAAAAGTTAATAAAATTATATAAAAACAAATATATTGATAAAAATAGGGTTTTAATAAGATTATCCGGAACAGAGCCACTTATACGTATTTTAGTAGAAGGGAATAATTTAAGTATAATCAATAATTTATCTAAAAAATTAGAAAAAAAAATAAAAAATTTATTATAAAATTAGCTTGTTTTTATTACTGTTGTATTTTTACAACATATAGTATTATTCTGTAATATTTTGCTTTCAATCTACTATATTAAGTGTATTATATAAAAATACTACTATATGTAGTAATTATTTATAATTACTAATTTTTTTTATAGGGGGCAACCATGAATGCCTTAAATGTAGCTAAAAAATGGATCGGAGCATTAACCGAAGTTGGGTTGATGTTAATTGCTTTTGGTATCGTTGCAGGCTTACTTTATCCAGGCGCTGTTCCTTTTATTGGTACCGATGTTGTAGCTAACATTACGTCGTTATTAAACCAACTTGGAAATAACGGAGTTGTTGGTCTTGTAGCATTAGCTATTATTTGCTGGTTACTTAATAAAAGATCAATCAGCTGAGATTAAAGTTTCACCCTCCCGAATTTGATCCCGACACGGTGAAGGTGTAGAGTAAAAAAGAGCTCAGCAATGAGCTCTTTTTACTTCAATTTATTTCATACCAATTTGCGATCTTAATAACTGATTATCAAACTTATTTATTTCTTTTTGTGATTTTTTAGATTTATCAATCTTTGAAAAAAACCATGTAAATATAAATGCAGTTGTCACAGAAAATAGCGCTGGATATTTATATGGAAATATTGCTTTTTCATTACCAAATATATCAACCCATACAGCGGGTCCAAGAATTACTAGAATTGTTGCAATAAAAAGGCCAGCTCCACCGCCTATTAAGGCCCCTTGCGAAGTTAATCTTTTCCAATACATTGAAAGAAATAAAATTGGAAAATTAGCACTAGCAGCTACAGCAAATGCAAGTCCAACCATAAAGGCAACATTTTGTTTTTCAAAAATAATACCAAGAAATATAGCAATACAACCCAAAGTTACCGCTGATAACCTTGATACGAGTAACTCATCTTTTTCTTCAACCACACCTTTTTTTATAACAGAAGCATATAAATCATGACTAACCGCTGATGCTCCTGCTAGAGTAAGTCCAGATACTACCGCAAGTATTGTTGCAAATGCAACTGCAGATATAAATCCTAAAAACATGTCGCCTCCAATAGCGCTTGCAAGGTGTATGGCAGCCATATTGTTTCCTCCTAACAACCCACCTTCAGTATTTAAAAATTTTGGATTTGTTGAAATTAGCATTATTGCTCCAAATCCTATTATGAAAGTTAGAATGTAGAAATAGCCAATAAAACCTGTGGCAAAAAAAACAGACTTACGCGCATCTTTAGCATTCTTTACAGTAAAAAATCGCATTAAAATATGAGGTAATCCTGCTGTTCCAAACATTAGTGCTATACCTAAGGATATTGCTGAAACAGGATCTGATACTAATCCACCTGGCTGCATTATTTTAAAATTTTTAGGATGAACATTAATAGCTTTTTGAAAAAGAATTTCAAAATTAAAATCAACATTCCACATAACTGCAATTGTCATAAAGGTTGCTCCAGACAAAAGTAATACAGCCTTAATAATTTGAACCCAGGTTGTTGCTAACATACCACCAAAACTAACGTACATAATCATTAATACCCCAACAATGATAACAGCTAATTCATAGGGAAGACCGAATAAAAGCTGAATGAGTTTTCCAGCTCCTACCATTTGTGCAATTAAATATAAAGCTACTGTTATTAATGATCCTAAAGCAGCAAGACATCTTATTTTGGTTTGATCGAGTCTATGAGCTGCAGCATCTGCAAAAGTATAATCTCCTAAATTTCTAAGTCGTTCAGCAAGAAGAAATAATATAATAGGCCAACCTACAAGAAATCCAATTGAATAAATAAGGCCATCATATCCTGAAAGATAAACGAGACCAGAAATACCTAAAAAAGATGCAGCAGACATGTAATCACCTGCAATAGCTAAGCCGTTTTGCATGCTAGTTACTTTACCACCAGCAGCATAAAAGTGAGATCTGGATTTAGTTTTTTTTGATGCCCAGAAGGTAATTACAAGTGTTGCAAAAACAAATATTAGAAACATAGTTATAGCTGGATAATTTATCATTTAATTTTTTTTAAAATTTTTTTTTCTTTTTGATCAAATTCTTTATTCGCTATCAATACGTAAATTCCTGTTGATATAAAAGCTAGAATTATAATTGAAACACCTATGGGAATACCGATTGTTATAACTGAATTCTTAGAAATCTTAATTCCAAGAATTTCTGGAAAAAATGCAACTAAAAGAATAAAAGAAAAGTAAGTTAAAAGTGTAATTGCAGATAAAACCCAGCTAACTAAAGATTTTTTTTTTACTAATGATCTAAATTCATTACTGTTAATAATCTTTTTTTTTAAATTAGAGCGCATTTAAGCTAGATTAATTAAATTCTATTTTTATTTATTGTAATTTTTTTTGAATTTTTATATTTATTTAAATTTAAATATTTTTTTGACATATCTTTCATACCTTTTTTAACATAATTTCTAATATCGTGAGTTATGTGCATTGAACAAAATTTAGGTCCACACATTGAACAAAATTGAGCAACTTTAGCTCCTTCAGAGGGTAAAGTTTCATCATGAAATGACTCTGCTTTTTCTGGATCTAAAGATAAATTAAATTGATCTCGCCATCTAAACTCGAATCTAGCTTGGCTTAATGCATCATCTCTAATTTGAGCGCCAGGATGTCCTTTGGCTAAATTAGCAGCATGAGCTGCAATTTTGTAAGAAATAACACCTTCTTTTACATCTTCTTTATCAGGAAGACCTAAATGTTCTTTTGGCGTTACATAACATAACATTGCTGTTCCATACCAACCAATCATAGCTGCACCAATTGCACTAGTTATATGATCATAAGCAGGAGCTATATCAGTAGTTAATGGCCCTAAAGTATAAAAAGGTGCTTCGTTACATATCTTAGATTGTTTTGTAACATTTTCTTTTATTAAATGTATTGGTACATGCCCCGGTCCTTCAATCATTACCTGGCAATCCATTTTATATGCAATTTTATTTAATTCTCCTAGAGTTTTTAATTCTGCGAATTGAGCTTTATCATTTGCATCTGCTATAGAACCTGGTCGTAAACCATCACCTAAAGAAAAAGAAACATCATAGCTTCTCATGATTTCACATATTTCTTTAAATTTAGTATATAAAAAATTTTCTTTGTGATGCGCTAAACACCATTTTGCCATTATAGAACCACCACGAGAAACAATTCCCGTTGTTCTTTTTGCAGTTAAAGGAATATGTGATAAACGCACCCCAGCATGTATAGTAAAATAATCAACACCCTGTTCTGCTTGTTCAATCAAAGTATCTCTATAAATTTCCCAAGTTAATTCTTCAGGATTTTCAACTTTTTCTAGAGCTTGATAAATAGGGACAGTTCCAACGGGTACTGGACAATTTCTTATAATATATTCACGAATATTATGAATATTTTTTCCTGTAGATAAATCCATGATAGTATCTGCTCCCCATCGGATTGCCCATACCATTTTCTCAACTTCGTTTGTTGCATCAGACGTGATAGCTGAATTACCAATATTTGCATTAATCTTTACGTAAAAATTTTTTCCGATTATCATAGGCTCTAATTCTGAGTGATTTATATTTGATGGAATAATAGCTCTACCTCGTGCCAACTCTTCCATGACATATTTTGGAGTAACTGTTTCTGGCAAATTATTTTTTTTTAATTTTGTTTTTTTTTCTTTCCTCAATTCATTTTCTCTTATCGCAACATACTCCATTTCTGGAGTGATTTTGCCTTTTTTTGCATAGTGTAATTGAGTTATACAATTATTTTTTTTTGCTTTATAAACATCCTTTTCCTTTTTAAAGATTTCTAAAATTTTTTTATTTTTTTTCCTAAAACCATTATCTTTATAGGTTACTTTGCGCCCTCTATATTTAATAACAGACTTATTTTTTTTTATCCATTCATCCCTATTTTTTTTTAAACCTAAATTTATATCTACATCACTACCATTTTTATATTCTGTGTAAATACCTGAACTATCATAAACATAAATTTTGTTCGGATTAGAATCTTTAGATAAATTAATTTGTCTAATAGGGACTCTAATTTTAGGGAAAACTTTTCCTTTCAAATATATTTTTTTTGATGAAGGAAAAGGACCTATTGATATATTTTCTTTTTTATACATTTAAACATATTGGGAAGGACTATAAGTCTCTTTCCCTACGCTAGTATTATTTAGTTCAGGTCTTAAGGGTTTTTTTCTCAGCATCATTGCTCCCCTAAGAGACATTAAATAAGTAGTATTAATTTTTTGTGATATTATAACATATATTGTATGAATCAAAAAAAGAATTTACTTCCCATAGGATTTAGAGATATTTTATCAAACGAGGCCAATACTCAATTTGAATATGGAAAAAAATTATTAAAAAATTTTGATTCATGGGGCTATTCTTTTATTGACCCTCCAATTGTTGAATATGAAAAAACATTATTAGATACAAAAAATAAATCATTAAATAAAAAAACATTATCTTTCTCTGATCCGTTAACAAAAGAAAAATTATCCTTAAGACCAGATATTACAACTCAATTAGCAAGAATTGCTGAGGATAGATTGTTTAGTTTACCAAAGCCATTAAGATTATGTTATTTCGGAGATGTATTTAGAGCAGATAAACCAAATTTATCTTCTGACAGACAATTTAAACAATCTGGTATTGAAATTATAGGATCAAAAGATTTACAAGCTGATATTGAGATAATTACACTAAGCCTTGAGTCGTTAAAAAAAATAAATTTTAATAGAATTAGTTTGGATATTAACACTCCTATAATATTAGAAAGAATATTTGATGATTTTAAAATACCAAAAACAAAACGTACTACTATAAAAAAACTTGTTGCTAAAAAGAATATTAAAGAAATAAATAATTACGATTCTAGATTATATAAAATTTTAAAAGAAATTATTGATTCATCAGGACCAATAAAAAAAAATTTAGAAAAAATAAAAAAAATCAAATTTGGTTATAAAGCTAAAAAAGTTGTAAAAGATTTTTTAAGTATTTGTTCTTTTTTAATTAAAAAAAATTATAATGAATTTAAAATTTCCATTGATTTATTAGATCATAGAGGTTTTGAATATTATACAGGCATAACATTTAGTATTTTTTGTTTAAATTCTAGAAAAGAAGTGTGCAGAGGTGGAAGATATTTGACTTCAAGAAACATGGATGCTGTAGGTTCTACTTTTTTTTTAAATAGATTCTTAGAATTTAAAAATTTTTCTACGAAAAAAAGAAAAAGAATCTTAATATCTTATAAAAACTCTCTTGATAAGAATTTATATAAATTAAGAAAAAAAGGTTGGATTACAATACAAAATATAGATAAAAGTAATGATAAAAAAATCGCTAAATTACACAATTGTAAATTTATATTTAAAAATAATAAAATAAAACCAATAAAATGAAGAATCTTACAATAGTTGGAGCGCAATGGGGAGATGAAGGTAAGGGGAAAATTGTAGATCATTTATGTGGTAAATTTGATGTAGTATTGCGATTTCAAGGAGGGCATAATGCAGGACACACAATTGTTATAAAAGATAAAAAATTTATATTAAGCATTCTTCCATCTGGCTTAATAAGAAACAAATTATGCGTTATTGGCAGTAGTGTTGTTATCGACCCTTTTCATTTTTTAAATGAAATAAATTTGTTAAAAAAAAAGAGAATCATAGTTACAAAAGAAAATTTAAGAATATCTAATAATGCTTCTATACTTTTACCATTTCATTCACTTATTGATCAAATAAGAGAAAACAAATTATCAAAAAAAAAAATAGGAACAACTGGAAGGGGTATAGGCCCTTGCTATGAAGATAAAATAGCAAGAAGAGGTTTAAAAATTTATGATCTTGAAGATATTAATCATCTTAAAAACAGGTTAAAAAATTTAATAAATTTTCATAATATTTTTTTAAAAAGTGTCTCAAAAAAAATAATTTCTTTTAATGAAATATTGAAATTACTAGTTTCTATTAGAAAAAAGATCTTACCTTTTTCAGAAGATGTAAGCGAACTATTGAATAGTAAAAAGTTTTCTAATAAAAAGTTTTTATTTGAAGGCGCTCAGGGCTTAATGTTAGATGTGGATCATGGAACTTTTCCATTTGTAACTTCAAGTAATACGATTCCAGCGTCAGCTGCTATAAGTTTAGGGGTAAAACCTTCTAAAATAGGAAATATTTTAGGAATTGTGAAAGCATACACCACTAGAGTTGGAGAAGGTCCTTTTCCAACTGAGTTAAGATCTGGCCAAGGTCTTGAGCTTGCAAAAAAAGGAAATGAATTTGGAAGTGTAACAGGACGCCCTAGAAGATGCGGATGGTTTGATGCTGTCCAATGTAAAAAAGCAATAAATATTGCTGGAATAGATTCTTTAGCATTAACTAAAATAGACGTATTGGATGGTTTTAAAAAAATTAAAATATGCCACAAATATAAGTTGGGTAAAAAAACTATTAATCATATGCCTAATTCAGTAAAAACTTTAAATCGTATTAAACCTGACTATTTAACACTAGATGGTTGGTGCCAAAATACTTCTTCTATAAAAAATAAAAATTTATTACCAAAAAAAACTAAACAATTTATTAAAACTCTCGAAAAGCTTTTAAATGTTCCAATTTCTATAATTTCAAATGGACCAGAGAGAAATGATATTATTAATCTAAAAAAAATAATTTAAATTAAAAAGCAGTTAATTCTTCTCTTTCTAAATTTTTTTTTATTAGCAAATTTTTTACAGATTTTTTTAATTTTTCCATTGCTCTAACTTCAATCTGCCTAACTCTTTCTCTTGATATTTTGTAGTGATTACTTAAATCCTCAAGAGTTTTAGGTTTATCTTTTAATCTTCTTTCTACCATAATATATTTTTCTCTTGGACTTAATACATTAATTGCTTCAGCAAGAAGATCTTTTCTTTGATCTAATTCTTGAGAATGAGATATCATATGTTCTTGTGTAGGTGAACTATCAACTAACCAGTCTTGCCATTCACCTTCTCCATCTTCTTTAAGAGGGGCATTTAAAGAGTGATCAGGCCCAGATAATCTTCTGTTCATTTCAGTTACTTCTTTTGTTGATACATTTAAATTTTTAGCAATTTTATTTACATTTTCTGGATACATATCACCTTCTTCATATGCTCTTAAGCTTGATTTAATTTTTCTTAAATTAAAAAATAATTTTTTTTGTGCAGCTGTTGTACCCATTTTAACCAAAGACCAACTATGCAATATATATTCTTGTATAGATGCTCTTATCCACCACATCGCATATGTGGCCAATCTAAATCCTTTTTTATAGTCAAATCTTTTAATAGATTCAAGCATGCCTATATTTCCTTCAGAAATTAATTCGTTTATTGGCAAACCATATCCTTTATATCCCATTGCTATTTTTGCAACTAGTCTAAGATGGCTTGTCACTAGAATATGAGCTGACTCTATATCTTTTTTTTTTGCCCATTTCATTGCTAAATCTCTTTCATATTTAAACTCTAGAAGCGGATATTTTCTTATTTCCTGCAAATATCTATTTAATCCGTTTTCTGAAGTGATTCTTGGTAAGTGTTTAAATATAGCTGTCATAATATTTACCTTTAAAAAATTAATAGAATCTGATAGTTAATGAACGATTCTATTGCTAAATATTCATTTTTTCACTTATCCACAGTTTCTCATAATTATATGATACTTGTCAAGTAATTATATTGAATTTAATTTATCTATTAAAGAACTGATATTACTAGGTAATTCAGATTTTATTTCTATTTTTTCTTTTTTTATTGGATGAATGAAGCTTAAATAATAGGCATGTAATGCCTGTCTTTCTAATGAGTTTATATATTCTGAAACTGATTTATCCACATTTTTAAGAAGCTTCGATTTGTTTTTACCATATTTTTTATCTCCTAAAATCGAATTACCAGCACTAGATAAATGAACTCTAATTTGATGTGTTCTTCCTGTTAATAATTTACATTCGATTAAAGAAGCAACATTTGAAAAATTCTTTATTAATTTATATTTAGTTATTGCAGTTTTTCCTCCGGAATTAAATACAGAGAACTTTTTTCTATTTTTTGGATTTCTTCCAATATTCATATTAAAAGTTCCATTATTTTTATTTAGCAATCCCCATACAACCGCATAATAAAGACGATTTATTTCTCTTTTTTTAAATTGGCTTTGTAGCAATTTATGTATGTTATTGTTTTTAGCTATTATTAACAGACCGCTTGTATCTTTATCTAATCTATGAACTATCCCAGGCCTATCTTTACCTGATATATCTGAGAGATTGTTTTTATATTTTTTCTTTAAAAAATCTACTAAAGTTTCATTTTTCTGCCCAGCTCCAGGATGTACAACTAAATCACTAGGTTTATCTAGTACAATTAATTCTTTATCTTCGTACAAAATTTTTATATTTTTATAGCACATTTAAAAATATGAAATATTTAAAATTTATAGTAATTTTATTCGGTCTATTAATTTTTTTAGGCACATCAGCTATTATTTATATTGTGTTTGATAGATTATTTTCAAAACAAACATTAATTCTACCTGATAAAGAGAAATTAAAAAGAATACAAATTGAAGAAAATAGCGAAATAGTTAATGCAAATATTTCTGATGACAAATTAATATTAACTATTAAATTAAACCAGAAATATCAAATAATTATTTATGATTTAAAAAGTGGGGAAAAACTATATTTTTTTGAACTAAATTAATGAAAAAAAAATTTCAAATATTTTCTATATTTATTTTTTTTATTTTAAATAATTGTTCACTTTCTTTTCAAAGTATAATGGATGGTATAAATTATTCAAAAAATAGCGTAGATTTTCTTTCTTATGTTGCCACTGATAAAACAACTACTGATCACGCTTTATCATATTTTTTTGATAAAGATTGTTCTTTATCAAGAACACTTCAATTAAAACAAATTTGTAAAGAAATTAAAAAAGAAAGTTTGACTAAAAAAAATGTTTCAAATATAAATAAAAAAATTAGCAAAGTTTATAAAAAGAGAAATATAAAAATTAAAAAAATAAAAGTTCCATCTATGGCATATTAATTTATATAAAGAATATGATTTCAATTACTAATATAACAAAAAAATTTGACGAATTTACTGCTGTAGATAATTTAAGTATGGACGTAAAGAGTGGAGAAGTTCTTGGATTCCTAGGCCCCAATGGAGCTGGCAAATCAACAACAATGAAAATGATTACAGGGTTTATTAAGCCTACCGAAGGTATAATAAAAGTTAATGGAATGGATGTTGAAAAGAATCCTATAGAGTGCAAAAAATTAATTGGTTATTTACCTGAAGGCGCTCCTTTATATGGAGACATGACTCCTTTAAATATGCTGAGATTTGTTGCTAAAACCAGAGGTATGACGCAAGTTCAATTTAAAACAGCTTTAGATAAAGTTGTTATGCAAAGTGAAATTACAGATGTTATTAATCAACCTATTGATACTTTATCTAAGGGATACAAAAGAAGAGTAGGGTTAGCTCAAGCTTTAATTCATGATCCTGAAATTTTAATTTTAGATGAACCAACGGACGGATTAGACCCAAACCAAAAACATCATGTAAGAAATTTGATTAATGAAATGGGTAAAAAAAAAGCAATAATAATTTCTACTCATATTTTAGAGGAAGTAGATGCAGTTTGTTCCAGAGCATGTATTATTGCTAGAGGAAAAAAGCTCATTGATAAAACACCTAGGGATTTAAAAAAAATATTTAAAAATAAAAGTTTAGATAACGTATTTAGAGAAATTACATTAAATAAATAAATATATTCATGAACGTACTTTCAAACATAGTAAAAAGAGAATTAGCAAGTTATTTTTCAACTCCATTAGCATATGTGTTCATTGTTATTTTTTTAACTCTTATAGGATCTTTTACTTTTTATTTAGGTAATTTTTTTGTTAGAGGGCAAGCTGATCTCAATGCTTTTTTTGCTTTTCATCCGTGGGTATATATTTTATTAATACCAGCTGTGACTATGCGATTATGGGCTGAAGAAAGAAAAACAGGAACCATTGAATTATTGATGACTCTTCCTTTGACAACAACACAAGCAGTTTTAGGAAAATTTTTTGCTGCATGGATTTTTATTTTTATAGCTTTAATTTTAACCTTTCCAATTTGGATTACAGTGAATTACTTAGGTCAACCAGATAACGGGGTTATACTTGCAGGGTATGTTGGTAGTTTATTTATGTCAGGAGCTTATTTATCAATAGGATCTTGTATATCTGCAATTACTAAAAATCAAGTTATAGCCTTCGTTATTGCCGCAACAGTGTGTTTTATCTTTACTATGAGTGGTTTAGATATAGTGCTAAATTTTTTTAAAGTTTGGTCTCCAGAATTTTTAGTAAGCACTATTTCGTCTATGAGCTTTCTTACACATTTTGAATCTATAACTAAAGGTGTGATAGAAATAAGAGATTTCCTTTTTTATCTTAGCGTGATTGTGTTCTGGCTTTTTTTAAACATTGTTGTAGTTGAATTTAAAAAATTTAATTAATTTTTATGTTAAATAGAATATTGAATAAAGAAAATAGATTAACAATAATAGTGTTATTGGCTATTATTTCTTTTTTTTCATTCAATGTATTAAATAAGAATTTTTTTAAAAATTTAAGATTTGATCTTACAAAATCAAATGTTTACACTTTATCTCCAGGTACTAAATCAATCCTAAAATCTATTAATGAGCCTTTGGATTTTAAACTATTTTATACTAAACAAATTGGTGATATTAATCCTGTGTATCAAAATTATTATGACAGGGTTAAAGAAATATTAGAACAATATGTACTGATATCTAATAACAAAATTAAATTTCAAATTTTTAATCCAAAACCTTTCTCTAATGAAGAAGATAAAGCAGTTGAATATGGATTACAAGGAGTAGAAATCATGGCTGGTGTTTACGGATATTTTGGTTTAATAGCAACTAACAGCACTGATGATGAAGAAAAAATTATTTTTTTTCAACCAGATCGTAGCCCTTTTTTAGAGTATGATTTAAGTAAAATAGTTACTAATTTAGCAAACCCTAATAGAAGAATAGTTGGATTGTATACGCAGCTGCCAATGTTAGGCACATTTAATCCTTTGGCTAAGACTCAAGATGCAGCCGCCGCTCCTCCTTGGACTGTTTATAATCAAATGAAAGAATTTTTTGAGGTTACAAGAATTCATGAAAAAACCAGATCTATACCTGAAGGTCTTGAATTGTTAATGTTAGTTCATCCAAAAAAGATCCCAGATAGATTGATGTACATGATAGATCAATTTGTTTTGAGAGGTGGAAAAATTCTTGTTTTTGTTGACCCAAATTCTGAAACCGAAGGTTTTTCACCTAACCAAAACCAACCAACAAGTGGGGATAATAGTTCAAATTTAAGTCAACTTTTAAATAAATGGGGAGTGGAATTAGTAGAAAATAAAGTAGTTGGAGATTTATTATCCGCTAGAAGAGTTGAAATCGGATCATCAGATCAACCTTCTGTCACAGATTATCTTGCGTGGCTCGATATAAAAAAAGATCATATGGATAGTGAACATCAAATAACATCTAAGGTTCAACGATTNACTTTAGCAACNTCTGGATTTCTTAAAAATAATAATAATAACGATAACATAAATTTTAAAAGATTAGTATGGAGTACAACTCAATCTATGCAAATTGACTCATCGGAAGTTAGACACTCGCCTGATCCAACAGATCTGTTAAGAAACTTTGTTCCATCAAATGAAGAGCTTACTTTAGCTGCAGAAATAAAAGGAACATTTGAATCAAACTTTCCTGATGGTCCTCCTGATACTGGTAGAAAAGAAGATTTCGAGGGTATCGAACATATCAATAATTCTATTAAACCATCGACTTTAATTGTGGTTGCTGACGCAGATATGTTATATGACGAATATTGGCTTAGGTATGAACAATCAGGAGATGTTGTTCCAATTGCAAATAATGCTGATTTTACAGTTAACATATTAGAATATCTAAATGGTACAGAGGATTTAATAGGTCTAAGAGGAAAAGGTTCAACTTCTGTTCCTTTTACTAAAGTTGAAAAAATTCAAAAAGAAGCTGAACAAAAATTTAGAGCTAAGGAACAAGAACTTTTAGAGAGATTAAATAATTATCAGGGTAAATTAGAAAATATACAAAAAGGGTCTGGGGAAGATAAAGAAAAATCACTTTTAACAGAAAAAGAAGTTGCTGAAATTGATAAATTTAGACAAGAAATGATATTTGTCAGATCTGAACTTAGAAAAGTTCAAAATGCATTAAGAAAAGATATTGAAGATTTAGACAGTATGTTAAAATTTTTTAATATTTTCTTTGTACCAATTTTATTAATCATTGCTTCTATTGTATTGGGAATTATCGAAAGAAAGAAAAGACATCAAAAACATATTGTAAGAGAAACAAATTAAAAAATGCCAGATAAATTTTTTTCATATTTAATTTTTACAACTGTAGGACTATTTTTTTTAGCTCTATTATCTTATTTAATTCAACCTAAATACGAAACGTCTATAAAACAAGGAGGGGAGGTTTTTGAAGACGTTAAAAATAAATTAGACGATATTAAAGAAATTAATATAGATAATAAAATTAAAAATATTTCAATAACTAAAGATCAAAATAATTGGTACATGAGTTCAAAATTTGGTTATAAAGTTAAAAATGAGATAGTAAGAAAAAACTTAATTCAAATATCGGAATTAAGATTTTATGAAAAAAAAACAAAAGAAGAGTCTTTATATTCTAGATTAGATCTTGATTATCCTAATAATGACGATGGTTCTTCTAAGCTAGTATCTATTCTTAATCAAAAGAATGAAAAATTAGTTGAATTTATATTAGGAAAAAAAAGAAAGGATGGGGTTTATATAAAAAAATTAAAGAATAAACAAACCTGGTTAACTTCAGGCAATCTTGATATGTCGACTAATGAAAATGATTGGTTGGAAACACAAATATTAAAAGTTCCTTATGAAGATATAAAAGAATTATCAATTAAACATTCAAATAAAACAGACTCATTTTCTTTAACTAAAGATAAAAATAACGAGAATTTTATAATTAATGATTTATCTAAAGATCAAATACCTAAAAGTGATCTGATTGCAAATTTCTTAGGTTATTTTTTAAACAATCTAACTTTTGATGACGTTATTGATCGAGAAAAAACCAATGATAAAGAATTTGTTACAAAAATGAAATTCACATTATTCAATGAATCCAATATTTTAGCAATAATATTTAATCAAGGTGAAGAAAAACTAATTAATTTTTATATTGATGATAAATCAGATGAAAATCTTAAACAAAATAAAAAAAATTTTGTAGATGATATACAAAGATGGTCTTATAAATTACCTTTAACAAAATATAATGTTAGTGGTACAAAGTTAGAAGATCTTCTTGTTGAAGATTAATATGATTAGTTATATTTATTAAAGTTTCTGATAAATCAACTCCAACATTCATTTTCTTAACTGTTATTAAAGCACTTTCCAATTGTCCGCTAATCGCTTGAGCATAAGCTATCTTTCCTAGGAACTTATTGTCTACAATTTCACCTCCAAGTTTCATCATTTTTGATGCTAATTTTGATGCACCAGATTTATCTTTTAATGCTTGAATTATTATTACATCAGACATTCCTTCTTTATAAAATCTATCACTTTCTATTAAGCCTAATAATTCATGCGACTTTTTAAAATCACCAATATTAGCATAAGCCCTTGCAATTTCGGCGAATATTCTTCCTTTAGTAGAGAATCCAGGCAACCCTGAAAATTCATAATTTCCATGTATTAAATCTGGGGCAATTTTTATTGCTTTATCTATGTAAACTTTCATTTCTTCCACTCTTTGTTTTTTTGCAAGCTGTCTTCCTATAAAAACATACGCCATAGATTCTTCATATTTTGGTTTTATTAAAGAAATTAATTCTTCTGCATAAGAAACTTGATTTATTTTTGCAAAAGCGTCGACTAACTCTAAAACTAATCTTTCATCAGGTCTATCAGGAAGCGTTTGTTTTGCTTCAATAAGAGTTGAATAACTTTGTTCACTTAAATTAATTGAATTTTCAAACAAGCTTATATTAATTAAGTCTCTAACAATCCAGAAAATTTGATCTTTGGATTTAGCAGTTTTTTTTGCTTTATCTAAAAAATAATTTAATTGATCAACGTCATTAATTTTACTATAAATTTTTGCAATATCTAAGTAAGTATTTGATTTTTCTGCTAATTTTACTATCTTTTTCATATCTTCCTTTACCTTGTTTATTTCACCAATTATTAAATTAATTTTTGTAATTTCAAGATAAGCAACAGCTTTATTATCATTATTTTTAATTTCATTATTGATTATTGAATATATTTTTTTTTCTATTTCATTTTTCTTATTTTTCTTTTCTAAAAGATGCAATAATTTATAAATCTGTGATAAATTTTTAATTTTTTTTGGTAGGTCAGTATACATTTCATCTATAAATTTTTCAGATTCTAAAAGATTTCTATACGCGTTCTCTTTATCATTTAAAATAACTCTTTGCCTACTTATTTCATTAGATAATCTTGATTTAGTTCTACTGTCACCAATTTGATTAATTGATATTTCTATTGCGTTTAAAATATGTATTGATCCTTGTAATTTATTCTTATTCTTAATTTCAAGACTAGCTAAATCGATATTTTTTTTTAATTTACCAATGTTTGTTTCTTTTTCTTTTTCTAATTTTTGTTTACTTGATAATATTCTTAATTGATCAACATGAGCGCTTAATTTAGGAATTTCATTTGATTTTCTATATAGTCTAGCAATTTTTGTTTTTGGATATTTATTTTGTATTTTTTCAAGATTAATCAGAGCGTTTGATAAAAGTTCAATTTTTTCATTGGTGTTATTCGAAATTTTTGATTTTTCAATGTAAGTTGTAGCTTTTTTCTTTAGCTTATTAGCCTCGAAATTATAAAAATCTTCACATCCAATTAATGACAGAAAGATAATTAAAGAAAAATTTAATAGAATTTTATTTAACATATCACTATAATTAATATAATTAAATTTTATGAAAAAAATAATTTATTTTAGTCTCTTTTTATCTATTATTTTCATTACTTTTCACGATGTTAATGCGAAAAGAGTGCCAAATTTACTGGGTAAGTGGGAAGGTGAAAATATTAAATCCACTTTAAAGCAAGGCTTTCTTAGAAGTACCAATGTTGTAGAAATTACAGATCAAAATAATAGACTTTTTAAAGGTCATGTTCTACATAAAGGTGGTAAAGAACCGTTTGTTGGTGTGATTAAATCAGATCATAAAAATTTTTTTTGGGCCGATAGTAGTAATGATGATGGTAAGGTCATAGGGACGATACTTAAGAAAAATAAAATTGAAACTTGTTATTTAGATAGTGGCAAAGACGCTATTGCTGGTTGTTCTATTTTAATTAGAGACAAATAAGCTATTTATTTTTTCACTTCATTAAAAATCTGATCTGAAGCTTTAATTAATTGTTTTCTTATATTGTTTTCAGAAGTTGAATGTCCACTATTTTCCACAATGTTAAGATTACAATTAGACATTTTGTTTGCTACTAAAAAAGCTGATCTTGGTGGACAAATCAAGTCATATCTACCCTGAATTATAATCGTTGGTATTTTTTTTATTTTTTTCATTCCTAATAAAATTTCATTTTCTTTTAAAAAAAAGTTATTTTTTGTATAGTGCCATTCTAAAAACGGACTATTTGGCAATTTTTTTACCTTATAAATTTTTAAAAATTCTTTTAAATTAATCTTTCCAGGATTTAAAACCGATAAAGTTCTTTCGTATTTATCCCATAAAATTGAAGAAATAATTCTATCTTTCTTTTTTTTACTTTCTAACATTTTCCCTAATTTCAAAAAAACTTCTTTTTTATTATTTTTAAATTTTTTTTCTATTGAATTTATTACTTCTGGATAAAANTATTTAGANGACTCATTAAAAGCCCAATATGCCTCTTTTTTTGTACCAAGGAACACTCCTCTTAATATCATGCCTAAAACTTTAGTATTATTCTTTATTGAATAAATTAATGCTAATGTAGATCCCCAAGATCCTCCAAATAGTAACCATTTTTTGATTTTAAGAATATTCCTAATTTTTTCCATATCATTTACCAAATCGTTTGTAGTATTGTTTACAATAGAACCTTCAGGTTTACTTTTTCCAGAACCTCTTTGATCGAATAATATAATTCTATATTTTTTTGGATTAAAATATCTTCTATTTTTTGGATCTATTGATCCGCCAGGTCCACCATGAAGATATATAATAGGCATACCATTTTTGTTTCCACATTCTTCAACATAAATAGAATGTTTTTTATCATCAGTCTTTAAAAAGAACGAATTAAATGGTTTTATAGAAGGATACATTTATATGAATAAAAAAAAAATTACNGTCTAAAGTCCTTTAAGAATTTCATTTCTTTTTCTTTTATATTCTTCATCAGACAGCATTCCTTTATTGTATAAACTATCAATTGTTTTTAAGCGTTGTTCAATTACCTTTGGATCATTGTTGTTTTTAGAATTTTCTGGACTCTGTTTTCTTGGTGAAGCTCTTTTTATTTGCTGCTGTTGTTGCGGAGGAGGGGTATAATTTCTTTGTTGTTTTTGCTGTTGAGGTTGATTTAGTTGTTTTTGCAAAGTATCAATTTGTTGCTGTAATGTTTTATACTGTTCTTTTCCTATTTTATTTTGATTAATATCATCAACCGCTTGTTTATAAGCAGTGTTTGTAAAAACAAACCAATCTTTACGTTCCTTAGATTTTCTATAAATTCCTTTTTGATTTTGATCATAAACCATAATCAAACCTTCATATTTACCTTTTTTTCTTCTATGTCCTATATCATANGTTAATTTAGCAGTTTCCCATACATTTCCCTCGTAACGTTCAGCAAGCGTTGGCTGCAGATTAACCTGAACTGACCCAAGTATTAAATTTAATTTATTATCTGATATAAAAACCCTTCCAGCAGTTAATCTGTCTTCTGAAAAACTCCATCTAGCGCTTTTATGAGGACCTTTTACCACAAAGGTAACATCTTCGTTTGGTTTAGCAGTTAATAGAGCTTGAGGTATATATTCTGATAAAAGCAGTAGTTCTTTATTNGAAAATAAAGGGATTTCCGCTTCATCTCTATCATATTTATATACGAGTTGTTTTAGCATTTTTCTAAGAATATCATCAGATATTTTTATTGGATGATTGTTTAAAACTTTGGTTTTTTTTTCTATTTTTTCAGTTCTAATGAAATATTTAGCAGCTCCAGGAATAATAGGAAGAACTTTCCAGAATGTTTTTANCGCATTTTTATCAGATATCTTAGCTAAGTTTGCTTTTGGAAAGATAAATATAAAAGTTATAAAACAAACTAAAAGATACACATATTTTTTTCTATCTTGCTTAAAAAACATTTTAATTAATCTAAACCGGAAAAATCAATTATATGATTAACGACTTATTTTGTATATAAAAAAAGGCGGGCCCTAAAGGACCCACCTTTACATAACTCGTTTTTCTGGAGGCTTAAGATAATATAATCTCTAAGTAGTAGTTTTTACCAAAGGTAAAACATACCAAGTGAGAAAATATCACTTTCACCGTCTTCATCACCAGTGTCAGTGTTATACCATTCTTCTTCAGCATGAGAATACTCAGCAACTGCTAACCATTCTGGAGCTAAATTATGATATATACCTGCGGTAAACATTGTTTNACTATCTTTTTCATCAAACGCTGTTGTTGAGTCATTTCCAGCTTGATCTTGGAATGATCCACCGTAGGATAGACCGACTTTACCAGCACCGTAGCTATATGTACCTTGTACATAATAACCATCATGGTCACGGCAATGTCCATCTTGTGAGACAGCACCAGTATCCATTTGCAGTGTGANACCCAAACATTCACCATTGTAGTAGTGAGCTGTTAGAGCAGCAGGACCGCCAACTAAAGTACCACCAACGTGGATACCTTTAGCTTCGATGTCAGTAGCNTTTTCAGCTTCTTGATACATTCCAGATATAGCAAGGTTTGAACCTTCGCTAATTCCAGCTAAGCTAATGTTAATCTCANCTTCAACTCTTGGAAGATTAGCTTCATTAGCTGTGAATGCACCTGCAGCTGAACNAGTACCACTAGCAATTTTAGATGGATCGTATAATCCAATACTAAAAGTAGTACCANNATAGCTTGGTGAAGTATATCTAAAGGACGCATTAAAGTCCGGATAAACATAACCGAATCCAATACGACCTAGTGTTGTACCGCCATTACCGATATTATCAGCAGTAGCACCAACACCAAATAACGTCATATCTTGCACAATTGCATTTCTTTGAAAAATACTCAAAGTTCTACCAAAAAGCAATTCACCAAAATCACCTGTAGCAGCAGCATAGATTTCTCTCATATCTAATTGCGCACCACGAGCAGTTTTAGTACTAGCATTTTGGATTTGAGGATATAAACCGAAATAACCTCTTAATTGTACTCCGTTCGAAGCTGGACCTTGAACTCCAAAACCAAATTTTGAAGGTAATAGACCAGTTTGGATACGTGAGTTTTCACCAGTAGAAGTTCTAGCAACTTGGTGAGCTGTACCAAGATTTGCATCTTTACCAGTTGAATATACGTAGAATGCATTAACGTTACCATCAACAGAGAATTCCCAACCAGATGGTTCATCTGCCATTAATGTAACTTTAGCATCTACNGGAGCAGAATACGCTGCTGCTAAAGCAACACCGGCTGCACCTATAAGTAATTTTTTCTTTTCTAACATTTAATAAGCCTCCCTAAAAGAAAAAAAAGTTAATAAATAATGATCTATAATATGAAAATTTTATGACAAAACGCAATATTTTTTCTNCATCATTTTTTTTTTACNATATATAGAAACATCTATAAAAACATATAATTATATAATTAATCAGTAATATCATATAGTTAGAAATATATATGCATTTATTATTAAGTGTAAAAAATGGAAAAATAGTAGTAAATTGTTGCAATATTACAACACAATAATTAGCAAATATTTACCTATTGAATCAATTTTTAATTTTATTTAGTTTTTGTAGTAGAACTTAACAATCTCTTAAGGGAAATAATNTTTTTATTATNAAGCTTTCTTGGTCTTTTTAAATTAATTTCATAGTCNAACATAACTTTGGATGGAAGATTTGATAGGAAAAAAATTCTATCTGCTAATTCTATTGCTTCATCTAAATCGTGCGTTACAAAAATTATAGTCGGTTTATTTTTTTTCCATAACTTGATTAACAATTCCCTTAACGAATTTGAAATTTTTTTGTCAATTGAAACAAATGGTTCGTCTAGTAATAAAATATTTGGATCAGATATAAAAGCTCTAGCGAGCGAAATTCTNCTTTGCATTCCTCCAGATAATCTGTTCGGGTATTCATTTTTGAATTTTTCTAGACCNACTTTTTTTAATAGATCATTTGCAATTTTTTCACAATTTTTTTTTTTTTTAATTGGAAATTTAATATTTTCAATGGCAGTTAACCAAGGAAATAATCTTGGAGATTGAAACATATAGCTTATTTTTTTTTTAAAAAAATCATCTTTTTTTATATTTATAAAACCATCAAAATTTTTATCTAAACCAGAAATTATATTTAATAAAGTGGTTTTTCCGCAACCTGAGGGACCAAAAATAGAAATGAATTGCCCATGATTTATATCAATATTAAAATTTTTAAAAATTATATTTTCTTTAGTTTTATTCTGAATTTTCAAAGGAAAAGATTTTTTTTTTATGTTTATATTTATAGTANTCATCTGATTTTCTCTTTAATTACAATCTCCACTCAGTCAATTTTTTTTCAGTTGGTTTNACCAAAAACCATTCTATTGACATTATTATAAAAACAAATACCAAGGTGTAAGCTAAAATTGAGGTTGTATCAAACATTGAAAAAAATTCATTTATTTTAAATCCAACTCCATTAGATCTTCCTAATAATTCAACTACTAGAACAATTTTCCATATTAAAGCTAAGCCAGATCTTGCAGCAGATACAAAGTACGGAAATAATTGAGGTATTATTATATTTTTAGTTAATTCATATTTTGATAAGTTGTAAAGTTTTCCAACATCAACTAGTTTCTCATCTATTGCTTTAGTACCNTCTCTAAGTATTACCGTTACAGTTGGGATTTTATTAATTGCCACTGCCAATATTGCTGCTACTTCGTTTAATCCAAACCAAATAAAGCAAAGTATAATTGTTACCAATGCCGGTATATTTAAAGCAAGTATTAGCCACCCATCTAAATAATCATCTATTTTTTCTTTTCTCCCCATAATGATTCCAATTGCTGAACCTATTATCATTGCAAGGAAAAAAGCAGTAAAAACTCTCAAAAGCGTTATGTAAATATGCCCAAATAAATCCTCTGATGCATGAAATCTAATAGACTCTACAACATCGTTTGGAGAAGGTAGTATTATTTTATCTCCCAATATTTTGGCAACAATTCCCCAAATNAAAATTAGAATAATTATAGAAAAAAGCCTTCTGAACAATCCATTTTTTATCAAAGTATTCAATTTATTATAATTTTTTTAAGTTACTAATTTGCGATCCAAAATATACCTGGCGATATTTCATTTTTTTTGCCAACTAAATTTCTTCCACCATATTCCGCTAAAATTTTAAAAACTTTCTTTGTTTCTTCTATTTCATTATTACCAAAAGATAATGGAATGCCGTTTCTATAGGCATCTCTTAAATTTATAAGCGTTGTTCGGTCATTGGCTTTAGTCAGTGGAAATATTCTTTCCCATTCATTATCAGATGATAACATAATTCTTTTTGCTTCTTTTGAAGCTTTTAAAAAATTATTAATTAAATTCTTATTTTCTTTGCCAAATTTTTCTGAAAACACCCATCCAAAAGCGGGAATCTTAGTTTTAATNCCCAAATCTTTTAATATGTTTTCAACAGAAATTAATTCTCTGTAACCTTTTGATTTAAGCCTTGCATTATAATGCCAATAGTTCAAGACAGCATCAATCTCATTTCTTTCTATAAATTCATTTAAAAGTGGAGGAGCAGCATAAGTAGGTTTTAAAAAATTTATAGGATCTACGGCCATTTTTTTCTTGCTGTAAGCTCTGAACAATAGCCANCTTTTATCAATTGAGCTCCCAGCAATACCAAGCTTTTTATTTTTTAAAGTATTTAAATCAATTATTTCTGAATCATGTTTAACAATTATTCCTCCAACGGACATTGAGTGAGGGTAAAAAAAATAACTTTTATTTTCTGCTTTTTGTCTTGAAACCCAAATCCAGTCAGTAACAATTACATCGACGGCTTTTCCTTGCAAAGCAATTGCAGCAGCATTTTTAGTAGAAAAAAATTTCTTTTTTATAATTACGTTATTTTTTTTATCTAATTTATTATGTTCAATTATATCCATTTCCCAATTAACACTGCCCCATTTAAGCAAACCTATATTCAAGGTATTTTCTTCAGCCTTAGTATCTACGAAGGAAAAAATTATTAGAAATATTAAAAAGAAATAGTTAAAAAATTTCATATCAAACAAATAAAAAAATATATTACTAATTTATTAAATCAAGCATAATTAAACCATTAATAAAAATAAATAATTTAATTATTAATATGATTTAGTTACATAATTCTTTAGTTGATCTATTTCTTTCTTCAGTCTTTTTGTTCTATCTTTTACAAGATCNCCTATACTTACAACCCCAATTAACTTATCATTNTCCACTACAGGCATATGTCTAAAATGCTTAGCTACCATTAAAGTTAAAAGGTCTTCATTGTTATCTTCCATGCCACATGTAAAAACATTTTTAGTCATTAATTCNTGAGCTTGAGTATTTCTGACAGAACTTTTTTGAGTAAANCCTCTTACAATATCTCTTTCAGATAAAATTCCGATAACTTTTTCATTCTCAACAATTACAATAGCNCCTATATTTTCTTTTGCTAAAATATGAGCAATATCAACAATTTTTGTTTCTTTTGATGCNGTAAAAGTTTTACTACCTTTTTTTTTTAAAATATCACGTATTAACATTTTGTTTATTTTTTATATGATTCTTTTATAAATAAAATTTTTTTCAAGAATTTTTTTTTAAAATGGTAAAAAAAACTTTAGATGTTAAAGGACTAAGATGCCCAATTCCTGTATTAAAGGCTGAAAAAGTTGTAAAAAACCTTAAAACAGGAGATATTTTGCATATTTTGACAACAGATCCTCAAGCAATNAAAGATTTCAAAGCTTTTTGTGAAGTTTCCAATTGTTTATTTCAAAATTTTAGTAAAAAAAAGGGAGTAATTAAGATTTCTATTTGTAAGAGTCTCTGATTATTTTATTTTCATTTATTGTTATTGTAAGTAATGCTGGAACTATAANTAAAATTAAAATTGCAGATAAAAATAAACCTCCTATAACAACTGAACCCAAACCTTTATATAATTCTGATCCCGCACCAGGAAATAAAACTAAAGGAAACATACCAAAAATACTTGTCAAAGTTGACATAAAAATCGGTCTTACTCTAGTTCTAGCAGATTCAAAAATTGCATTAATTTTTGATATTTTTTTTTCTTTGATTAAATCAACAGTTTTTAAAACTAGCAAAATTGAATTATTTACAACTATTCCAATAAGTATTAAAAAACCAAGCAAAGTAAGCATGTCTAAAGCTTGGTAGGTGAATAAGTTTAAAATTTTAAGTCCAATAAAACCTCCAACAGTTGCAAGTGGGACTGCAATCATTATAACTAATGACAAAATAAAACTTTGTAAAAGTATTGCCAAACTTAAGAAAACTAAAATTAAAGCAATTGCAATACTTAGAGACATTGAATTCAATGTTTGTGATAACTTATCTGCGGTTCCTGAAAGATTTATTGTAACTCCTTTTTCATAAGCTTCATCACTCAAACCTTTTACAACAGCTTCATCTAAAATTTTTATTGCTACTTCTAAAGGAATTTGAGCAGGTGGCCTTATTTGCAAACTTACAGTTCTTTTGAAATTTATATGACGAATTGAAACAGCGCTTGATGTAATTTCATTTTTAGAAACCGATGAAAGTGGAATAGTCATGCCTGATTTTGAAACAATAGGAATATTAGCTATTTGTTGTGTAAAGTTAATATCCTGATTTTTTTTTCCAATTATTCTTAAATCCATATTTCTTCCATCTGCAACTATTTCATCAATCCAAAGACCATCATTAAATGCATCCATGGTATTAGCGAATTCTCTGACAGTGATACCATTTTCAGATAATTTTTCCATGTTTGGAATAAATCTAAGTTCTGGTGTTCCAAGCTCTAAACCTGGTTTAGGCCTGATTTGAGTTCTACCAAGTTTTTCAGGAAACACTTTATCGCTGATAAAAAAAGCTTTTTTTGTTATATCTAAAATATCGTTTAAATCGTTGCCACTAAAATTCACATCAATTTTTCTACTACCTCCAGCAGTTCTTCCAAATATAGATGTTTGATTAATAAAACCTAAAGTTCCAGATTCTTGAAAAGCTAATTTTTCCATTAATGGGATAATTTCTTTAACATTATTTGGATTTTCTGTAGAGGCTCCAATAAAAATTCTAGTAGATGTAGATACAAAAAAGAAATTATTTATTCTAGGATATTCATTTGCATTCGGGTCACCGCCTTCTTCTAAAATAAAATATGGTTTAATTTGATTCTCAATGCTTTTTGCAATTTTACTAGTTGTATCAAGATTGTAACCAGGAGGTGGAATTAAGACTCCAAAAATTAAATTCTTATTTCCTTCTGGCAGGTATTCCAATTTAGGTTTAAGAAAAAAAAAACCAAAAAAAGTTATTAAAATAATTGTTGATATTGTAATAGAAGCCCTTTTTTTTGAGGGTAAAACCCAAGATAAATACTGATAAAATTTATATAAAAAATTTAATGAAATTCTTTCTAAAATTTTTGGATTATTAAATTTCCAAATTTTTTTTTTATTATCAGTTTGCAACAATTGAAGCTTACTTGAAATAACTGGAATTAAAGTTATAGCTAAAATTAGCGATAATGTGATTGCAACACAAATTGCCACGGAAATATCTCTAAATAATTGACCTGCCTCAACTTGAACAATTAATAAAGGAACAAAAACTAAAACAGTCGTTAAAGCTGATAAAAACACTGCTTGCCATACTTCTTTTGCTCCAATCAATGATGCTTCATAATCATTTTTACCCATTTCTTTATGTCGAAAAATATTTTCTAATACAACAATTGCTGCATCTATTACCATTCCAACAGCAAATGCTAAACCAGCTAAACTTATTACATTTAAAGATTTGCCTAGAATAGCCATTGCAACAAAAGTTCCAATTATTGTTAAAGGTATAGTGGTAGCAATCACTAAAGTAGCTCTAGCTGAGTTTAAAAATAACAATAATATTAAAGCAGCTAAAAGACCTCCGACAATTATATTTTGTTGAACTAAATCTATTGAAGAATCTATATAAATTGTTTCGTCATAAACTTGCTTAAGTTCAAGACCTTCCTTATTTAATTGAGGGTTCAATCTTTTTATGGTTTTTTTTACTTCTTCCATTGTTTCCAATACGTTTACCCCAACATCTCTTACTAAATTTAAAGCTATAACCTCTTTTCCTAAAGATCTTATATACGAAGTAGGCTCTTTAATTCCGTATTTTACCTCAGCAACATCTTCTAAAAAAATTTTTGATGAAAACTGTGTCTGTTCATCTTTATTTACTTTAATAACTACTTTTTTTATTTTTTCAGGACTATCTAATTGACCTTCAGCTCTTATTAAATATTTTCTTTTTCCCTCATCAACATCACCTGCTGTTAATGAAACATTTGATGAAATTAAACTATTGGCAATATCTGGAATTGTTAATTTATATAAAGATAATCTTTGAGGATCTACAATAACCTGCATTTCACTTTTACTGCCTCCAAAAATATTCGATCTTGAAATACCAGGGATTTTTTCAAATTCTGTTTTAACTAAATTATCAGCTAAATCCCCAAATTCTGACATGGATTTACCAATTTCTTTTATTGGTCTTAACATTATCCAAGCAATCGGAGAGTCTTCACTACCCGAAGTTTCGATTGTCGGCTTCATTATTTCTTCTGGCATGCCTCTTACCCTGTCAAGTGCATTTGAAACCATTAATAAAGTAGATTGAAAATTTTTTGTTGAACTAAATTCTAATTTTATTTCAGATTTTTTGTCGTATGAATTACTTCTTATTCTATCAACTCCTTTTACAGATTTTAAAACATCTTCTTGTTTAACAACAATTTCACGTTCTACTTCACTTGGAGATCCCCCCTGCCAATTAGTAGTTATTTCTATTAATGGTTTTCTTACATCCGGGGTAAGTTGAATTGGAATTTTGAATAATGCTAGAATACCAGAAAAAAGAATTAAAATTATCAATGAATAAATTATTATTGGTCTTCTTAAACAATTTTTAATAATATCCAATTTAATTAATTTCCTCTATTTCTACTTTTTGATTAGGTATTAATCTTTCATTTCCCCTTATAACGATTTTTTCACCTTCCTTTAAACCCTCTATTATTTCTATTGAATCCTGATAAGGTATCCCGGTTTTAATTGACCTTAATTTTGCAGTATTTTCTTCTATAACATAAACTACAACATTGCCATTCTTAATTAACAAAGCATCTTTACGTATTGTTTTTATTTGCTTTTTTGATTTCAAAAATACTTTTAGATTTATATTTTGATCTATAAATAAATCAGATTTTTTTTGATCAAAAAGTGGTTTAAATCTTACTAGCACGGTTCTAGTACTTGGATTTTCTTTTGGTATAATTGAGCGAAAAGATGATTTTAAAATTTTTCCATCAGGAAATATTATTTCTGCTTCTTTTTTTTTATTCAAAATTGAAACTTTATCTGAAGGAATATTTGCTTCTATTTCAAATTTTTCGTTATTTACTAACTCAAAAACAGGTGTTCCTGTATTCACATAATTTCCTTTGGTTACAAATCTTTTTGATATAAAACCTGAATAAGGGGCTTTAAGAATTGCGTCATCGTAAATTATTTTAGCTTTATTATACTGTGAGGTAATTTTTATTAAATTACCTTCAGCTGCTTTAACAATATTTATTTGATCCTCATATTCTGCTCTTTTAAATGAAGGTGAGATTTTCAAAGCTTCCAATCTTTCAAGCTTTTTTTCTTCTAATTCCAGCTTAGCCAAACTTTCAGATAATTCGCCCTCTTTATTGTTTTTATCTGCTTCCAATTCATCATTTTCTATTTTTAGTAAAATATCACCTTTTTTAACAAAATCACCGACTTCTACATAAACATCTTCAATAGGACCTGGGCTTTTAACTGAAATTGTATCACTTTTGAAAGGAGCAATTCTTGAGTTAACTATATAAGACTCGCTAATAAATTCTTTTTTCACTGGTTCAACAAGAACTTTTGTTAGCTTTTCACTATTTGCCTCTAAAACTTCAGTGTTATAATTTATAAATATTATTATAAAGATGAATAAAATTATTTTTTTCATAATTCATTTAACAATAAATATTTTAGTAAAAGTATTTTCAAGATAAAATTTATTTATTATGTCTACTGCGATTGTAACACATAAAGATTGTATTCTACATGAAACAGGAATCAACCATCCTGAAAGCAAGGAAAGGTTGATCGCCGTTAATAAATCATTAAAAGCATTTAAATCAAGTAAAATTAAATGGTTTGAGGGGCAAGAGATTGAATCAAAATATTTCTATGAAGTTCATACTAAAAGTTATTTTCAAGATATTAAAAAAAAATCACCTACAGATGAACCTTATAGAATAGATGCTGATACAATTTTAAGTAAAGATAGTTTAAGAGCAGCTTTAGTTGCAACAGGATCTGTATGCAAGGCAGTTGACTTAGTATTAAAGGGAAATTTTAGAAATGCTTTTTGCCCAATTAGACCACCAGGACATCATGCAGAACCTGAAAGAGCTATGGGTTTTTGTTTTTTTAATAATGTAGCAATAGCAGCAAACTATGCAAAAATAAAATACGGAATTAACAAATGCGCTGTTATAGATTTTGATGTTCATCATGGAAATGGTACTCAAAAAATGTTTTGGGATAAACCTAATATGTTTTATGCATCAACGCATCAAGAAGGAATTTTCCCAGGCACTGGATTTAAAGATGAAACAGGGATAAAAAATAATATAATTAACGTACCATTGCCTGCTGGTACTGATAGCGAATTATTTAAAAAATCTTATGACGATTTAATAATTCCAGCGTTAAATAAATTTGCGCCAGATATTATTTTTGTTTCTGCTGGCTTTGATGCTCATATTGATGATCCATTGGCTGATTTTAGATTAACAAACAAAGATTTTTATTGGATAACTAAAAGATTAAATGATTTTGCTATTAAAAATTGTAAAGGTAAATTGATTTCATGTTTAGAAGGTGGTTATAATATTAAAGCATTAACAGAAAGTTGTTTAGAGCATGTAAAAGGTCTTTCTATATGAATAAAAATAAAATTGATAATAATGATATAAATAATCTTACTTTCGAAGAAGCTTTAGAAGAATTAGAGAAAATTACTAATGATTTTGAAACTGGCGAATCTACATTAGAGAACGCAGTTAATCTTTATAATCGAGGTGTTCTATTAAAAAAACATTGTGAGCAAAAACTAATAGAAGCTAAAAAAAAAATTGATGAAGTCCAACTTAATAATAAAGATCAAGAAAATAAAAAAAAATGAGACATTTAAAAGATAGTTTAAACAAAACTCAAAAAGAAATTGATAAAACTATAAAATTGCTTTTACCAAATGGAAAAGGTCTTGAAAAAAAACTGTTTGAGGCAATACATTATTCGATATTATCTAGTGGGAAAAGATTAAGACCTTTTTTATTGGTTCAATCTGCAAAATTATTTGATGTTGATGAGAAGCAGGCTTTACGAGTTGCATCTTCAATTGAAATGATACACGCATATTCGTTAATACATGATGATTTACCATCAATGGATAATGATTCATTACGAAGAGGTTTGCCAACAACGCATAAAAAATATAACGAAGCAACAGCAATTCTAGCAGGAGATTCTTTACTTACATTATCATTTGAAATTTTATCTAATAATTTAACGCACTCTGATCCAAAAATTAGATGTGATCTTATTTATGAATTAGCAAAGGCAGCGGGAGCTTACGGTATGGTAGCAGGTCAAATGATGGATCTTGAAGCAGAAAATAAGAAACTTAGTATAGGAGTAATAACAAGAATTCAAAGATTGAAAACAGGTGCTTTAATTGCTTTTTCATGTAACGCGGGGGCAATATTAGGAAGAGCTGAAAAAAAGGATAAATTTGCTTTACAAGGATATGCACATGACATAGGTCTGGCATATCAAATTCGAGATGATTTATTGGATGTTACTAGCACAACGAAAAAATTAGGAAAAAAGGTTAATAAAGATAAAAAAGCAGGAAAAAAAAATTTTGTTTCAATTTTAGGTAAGGATAGAGCAAAAAAACAATTAGAATTTCTAGGAAATCAAGCAATTAAACATTTAGAAATTTTTGATAACAAAGCTGATCTGCTTAGAGAAGTGGCAAGATTTATTGTAGAAAGAGAACAATAAATATAATATAATCATAATTTATGGTTAGCACTAGCAAAACACCGTTATTAGATAAAATAGATTATCCAAAAGATTTAAGAAAATTACCGAGAAATAAACTAGAGGATTTGGCCGCAGAACTAAGAAATGAAACTATAGATGCTGTATCTGTAACTGGTGGACATTTAGGGGCAAGCTTAGGAGTAATTGAATTAACAGTTGCTATCCACTACATTTTTAATACACCAAAAGATAAACTCATTTGGGATGTGGGTCATCAAGCTTATCCTCATAAAATTTTAACAGGTAGAAGAGATAGAATTAGGACTTTAAGACAAAAGAATGGTCTTTATGGTTTTACAAAAAGAACTGAGAGTGAGTTTGATCCCTTTGGCGCAGCTCACGCTTCAACGGCTATGTCTTCCGGGCTAGGTATGGCAATTGGACGAGATTTAATGAAAAAAAAAAATAACGTTGTATGCGTAGTCGGAGATGGAGCTATGAGCGGTGGAATGGCTTATGAGGCTATGAACAATGCTGGTTCGGAAAAATCTAGGTTAATAGTTATTCTTAATGACAACGATATGTCTATTGCACCTCCAGTTGGCGCTTTAAGTAACTATTTATCAAAACTTATTTCTTCTGGAACTTATCAATCATTTAAAAATATTGGGGGGAAAATTGTTTCTAAAACATTCCCAGAAAGAATTGGTAAGGCTGCAAAGAAAGCTGAAGAGTTTGCAAGAGGAATTGTTACTGGTGGTACACTTTTCGAAGAATTAGGTTTTTTTTATGTTGGACCAGTTGATGGACATAATTTAAAAAGTTTGTTACCGGTCTTAGAAAATGCAAAAAAATATAAGAATGGACCAATACTAATTCACTGTGTGACAAAAAAAGGAAAAGGATATCAGCCAGCTGAAAAATCTGATGATAAATATCATGGGGTAAATAAATTTAATGTAGCTACTGGGGTTCAACAAAAGTCAGAATCTAAAGCTCCTGCTTATACGAAAGTTTATGCAAATAGCCTAATAAGTGAAGCAAAAAAAGATAAGAAAATTGTAGCAATTACTGCTGCAATGCCCTCAGGCACAGGATTAGATATATTTGGTAAAGAATTTCCAAGCAGATGTTTCGATGTTGGTATTGCAGAACAACATGCGGTAACTTTTGCAGCTGGTTTAGCCACTGAAGGTTTTAAACCATTTGCAACTATATATTCGACTTTTTTACAAAGAGCGTATGATCAAGTTGTTCATGACGTTGCGATTCAAAAATTACCTGTACGTTTTGCTATGGATAGAGCAGGGCAAGTTGGAGCAGATGGAGCAACCCACGCAGGTTCATTTGATATAACATATTTAGGATGTTTGCCTGGATTTGTCTTAATGGCTCCTTCAGATGAAGCTGAGTTAGTTCATATGGTTGCTACAGCAGCTCAAATAGATGACCGTCCTTCTGCCCTGAGATATCCAAGGGGCGATGGCATTGGTGTGCAAATTCCAACAGAGGGAATACCGATAGAAATAGGAAAAGGAAGAATTGTAAAAGAAGGTTCTAAAATTGCAATTTTGTCTTATGGAACAAGACTTTATGAATGTTTAAATGCCGCAGATATTTTAAATGCCAAAGGTTTATCAACAACTGTAGCTGATGCTAGATTTTGTAAACCACTTGATACTAAACTAATAAAACAGTTAGCTTTAGAACATGAAACACTTATAACAGTTGAAGAGGGAGCTATAGGTGGTTTTGCTTCACATGTTTCTAAATTTTTAAGTGATGAAACCTTGCTTGATAGTGGATTAAAATTTAGATCTTTATTTTTTCCAGATATTTTTTTACCACATGGAAAACCAGAAGATCAATATGAAGAGGCAAATTTATTATCAAAAGATATTGCTTATTGTGCGTTACAAACACTTGGAAGTAATTATTCAAAAAAAGAAATTGATTTAGCTTAATTTTTTCATTTTTGAAAGATTTTGTTTCTCAAAAAATGATCAGCAAGGACACAAGCCAACATAGCTTCCCCAATAGGCACAGCTCTAATCCCTACACATGGATCATGTCTACCACCTACTGAAACCGAAGTTTTTTTCAATTTTTTAGTTACTGTTTTTTTTGATTTTAAAATAGAACTAGTAGGTTTTACAACAAATCTAGCGATAATACTTTGACCTGATGAAATACCACCTAATATGCCACCAGCATGATTTGATTTAAACTGAATTTTACCTTTTTTTAAAGTCATTTCATCAGAACTTTCTTCACCTGGGATAAATGCTGAACCAAAACCACTTCCAATTTCTACTCCTTTAACAGCATTAATACTCATTAATCCTTTTGCAATATCTGCATCTAATTTATCATAAACTGGTTCACCAAGACCAACGGGAATGCCAACCGCTTCCAATTCTATTATTGCACCAACTGACGATCCATTTTTTCTAATTTGCATAATATAATTTTCCCATATTTTGACCATATTTTTATCAGGGCACCAAAAAGGGTTTTTATTTACGAATTTCCAATCCCAATTATCTCTATTTATATGAAGCGAACCCATTTGTACTAAAGCCCCACGTATTAAAAAATTTTTTCCAATGTAAGTAGATAAAATCCTTCTAGCAATTGAACCAGCAACGACCCTCATAGCTGTTTCTCTGGCTGAAGATCTTCCTCCTCCACGATGATCTCTGATTCCATATTTTTTTTCGTAAGTATAATCCGCATGACCAGGTCTGAATTTATTTTTTATTTTTTCATAATCTTTTGATTTTTGATCTTCATTATAGATTATGAACGATATTGGTGCACCAGTTGTATAATTATTAAAAACACCAGATAAAATTTTTACCCTATCTTTTTCTTTTCTTTGTGTCACAAATTTGCTACTTCCAGGTCTTCTTTGATTTAAAAAAAATTGAATTTCTTTTTCTTGTATTTTAATTTTTGAAGGTACTCCATCAAGAGTGCAACCAATAGCTGGTCCATGGCTTTCTCCCCATGTAGAAAATTTAAATATTTTACCAAAACTATTACCAGGCATATTTATTTTTCATCAAAAATATCAGGCGAATTAGTATCTTTCATGCCAATTATATTATAACCAGAGTCTACATGATGTATTTCTCCAGTTACCCCTGAAGAAAGATCGCTCAGGAGATAAATTGCTGAACCAGATATATCATCTACTGTAATGTTTCTTTTTAATGGCGAATTATTTTCATTCCATTTTAAAATATAATTAAAATCACCAATTGCTGAAGCAGCAAGTGTTTTTATTGGGCCAGGAGACAATGCATTTACTCTAATTTTTTGACTCCCAAGATCTTTTGCCAAGTATTTTATACTAGCTTCTAAAGCAGATTTTGCTATTCCCATGATATTATAATGCGGCATATATTTTTCAGAACCAAAATATGATAAAGTTAGTAAAGATCCTCCATTAGACATTAACTTTTCAGCCTCTCTTGCAACTGAGGTAAAAGAGTAACAAGAAATATCCATTGTTTTTTTAAAGTTTTCTTTTGTTGTATTTAAATATTTTCCTTTTAGTTCATCTTTGTTTGAAAAAGCAATTGCATGAACAACAAAATCAATCGAATCCCATTTTTTTTTAATTTCTTTGAAAGCATTTGAAATATGATTTTCATTTTCAACATTGCATTCAATAACCATTGATGATTTAATTTCTTTAGCTAAAGGTTCGACTCTTTTTTTTAAGGCGTCTCCTTGGTATGTTAAAGCAACTTTCGCACCTGAATTAGCTAAAGTTTTAGCTATTGCCCAAGCTATTGATCTATCATTAGCTACACCCATAACTAAACCTTTTTTATTTTTCATCAAAGAATTGTTAATCATTTTTCTTATTATAAATAATAAATAATAATTTTATTATTTTATTTAAGTTAATTTTTTTTAGGCAGCTTTTTTTAATTTTAATTTTTTCCAAGTAAATATTAGAGCATCTATTAGTTCATTTATCATTTGATCGGTATGAAGTGGTGAAGGAGTAATTCTTAATCTTTCTTCTCCTCTTGGAACAGTTGGATAATTTATAGGTTGTAAATAAACTTTATGTTTTTCTAAAAGTTCATCAGCAGCTTTTTTACACAATTTGCTATCGCCGATTATTATTGGGATGATATGACTTTTAGTTTTTAAAAAAGGTATATTTGCAGCAAGTAACTTTTCCTTAATTAATAGTGATTTTTCTTTTAACTTATCTCTTAATTGTTGATTATCTTTTACATATCTTATACTTTCAATAGCACCTGCGGCAATTGCAGGGGGAATAGAAGTGGTAAAAATAAATCCTGGAGAAAAACTTCTAACAAAATCAATAATAGATTTTGTTGAAGATATATATCCTCCAATGAGTCCGAAAGCTTTTGCTAAAGTGCCATTAATTATATCAATTTCACCCATAATTTTTTGTTCTTGCGCAACACCGCCACCGCTAAATCCATATAAACCTACGGCATGCACTTCGTCTAAATATGTTAAGGCATTATATTTTTTTGCAAGTTTTACAAAAGATTCAATGGGTGTAAAATCGCCATCCATAGAATAGACAGATTCAAAAGCAATTATTTTAGGTCTATCAATTTTAACTTTTTTTAAAAGATTTTCTAAATGATTTGTATCATTATGTTTGAAAATAAATTTTTCAGCTTTGCTATTTCTAATACCATTAATAATAGATGCATGATTTTTTTCATCAGAAAAGATAGCACAGTTTTTTAGTTTAGATCCTAAAGTAGATAGCGCAGCATCATTAGCAACATAACCAGAAGTAAATACCAATGAAGCCTCTTTTTCATGAATATTAGAAATTTCATTCTCTAAAGCAACATGATAGAGATTTGTTCCAGAAATATTTCTTGTACCACCTGATCCAACACCTATTTCTTTCATTGCTCTTTCAATAGCTTCTATTACAAAAGGGTGCTGTCCCATTCCCAAATAATCATTGCTACACCATACAATTATATTTTCTTCTTTTGTTATATTGTTAAATTTTGCATTAGGATATGACCCCGCTATTCTGCCTATATCTCTAAAAATCCTGTATTCACCTGATTTTTTTAAGCTATTTATAGATTCTGAAAAAAATTTTTTGTAATCCATTTATAATTAATACAATATATAATTACAGTAATGTTAATAATGTAACAAAAATTTTATACACAACAATGGTTTTAATTATAGGCGGTGGAATTATAGGTTTATCAATAGCTTGGCGGCTTATTGGCATTGGTAAAAAAGTAATTATAGTTGATAAAAAAAGTTTTGGAAAAGAAGCTAGTTGGGCTGCAGCAGGAATGCTGTCTGGAAGATTAGATTTAAAGCCATCTGAAAAACAATTATTACCAATATTTGAAAAAAGCCATTTTGCTTGGCCAAAATTTGCTAAAGAACTTGAAGATAGGTCTGGAAAAAGCATTGGTTATAGAAAAGAAGGCACTTTAATGGTTGCTTGCGATATTAATGAAGAAAAAAAACTAAAAAATAATTATAATTTTCTTAAAAATAATAAATTAAATGTATCCTGGCTTTCTGGAAACTTAATAAGAGAGAAAGAACCATATGTATCTAACAATGTATTGTCAGGTTTTTTTTCACCAGATGATCATCATGTAAATAATCGATATATTCTAGATGCATTACTAACAATCTTAAAAAAAAATAAAAATAATTGTATTTTTAAAGAAAATACTGAAGTTGAAAAAATTATTACAAATGAGAATCAGGTAATTGGAATTAAAACAAAAAAAGAAACAATAAAAACTAAAGAAATAATAATTTGTTCTGGTGCCTGGACTAATAAAATCAAAAATATAGAAGTTAATGAAGCTCCAATAAGACCAGTAAAAGGACAAATGGTTTGTCTTAAAATGTCAAAAGAAAGTTCTATTTTAAAACATATTTTATGGAGAGAGAATGTCTATTTAGTGCCAAGAGATAATTCTGACTTAATTATTGGAGCAACGGAAGAAGAAATGGGTTTTGATAAGAGCCTGACTGCTGGAGGTATCTATAATTTATTAAAAAAAGCAAGAGAAATATTGCCTGGAATAGAAGATTTACCAATTGTCGAATCTTGGTCTGGTTTAAGGCCAACAACAAGAGATGAGGCTCCAATTATAGGGCCTTCAAAAAAAATAAAGGGATTAATTTATGCTACAGGTCATCATAGAAATGGAATACTTTTAGCTCCACTAACATCAAATGTTATAAAAAATTATTATTTAAATGGTAAAATTGAGAGTGATTTTAGTAATTTTAGACCTGGTAGATTTATAATTTAATAAATGAAAAAAAAATTAATAATTAATGGTAAAAATATTTTTGTTTTTTCTGAAACTTTATTAAAAGTTTTAAATGAATTAGAAATAGCTAAAAGTCATAATTTAGCAATCGCAGTTAATGAGAAAGTTGTGCAAAAAATAAATTGGAAAAAATATAAAATAAAGTCAGGAGATATAATTGAGATTGTTGAACCATTAAAAGGGGGGTAAATATTTATGCAAGAACAACTAGTTATCGCGAATAAAAAATTTAAATCAAGATTATTCATGGGTTCGTCTAGATATCCTAATCATCAAGTAATGCTTGATTCTTTAAGCGCTTCAAAAACAGAAGTTGTTACTGTTGCAATCAGAAGAGTTAGTTTAAAAAAATATAATGAAAATATAATAGATGTTTTAAAAAAAAAATATTTTATTTTACCTAATACAGCAGGTTGTTTTACTATAAAAGAAGCAGTATTAACAGCTGAGTTAGCTAGAGAAGCATTAAAAACAAATTTTGTAAAATTAGAAGTAATAGGAAATGATGAAGACTTATTACCAGATGTAGAAAATCTTATACCTGCAGCTAAACAATTAGTGAAAAGAAAATTTAATGTTTTACCATACTGTAATGATGACCCATTAATTTGCAGAAAGTTACAAGATGTAGGATGTGCTGCGGTTATGCCACTAGCCGCGCCTATAGGTTCGGGTATGGGGATACAAAATCAACAAAACATAAAATTAATTGTTCAAGAGTCAAATGTTCCAGTAATCATAGATGCAGGAGTTGGCACTGCTTCAGATGTAGCGATAGCAATGGAATTAGGATGTGATGGTGTTTTATTAAATACAGCTGTTGCTGAAGCGCAAAATCCGATATTAATGGCGAAAGCAATGGCCGAAGCTATAGAATCTGGTAGAAATGCTTTTTTAGCAGGAAGAATTCCAAGAAGGTCTATTGCTAAAAACTCAACAACAAACAAAGGAAGAATTCATTTAATAAAAAAAAATTAGTTTTTTTTTGATAAGAATCTTTC